>JANWJD010000135.1 GCA_025449555.1 Chloroflexota bacterium
GTAGCTTCGGACCTGCTGCACATCACGCTGCGCTTCCTGGGTGAGGTTCCGGCAGGGCGCATCGTCGCGCTTCAAACGGCGATCCGCGACGCTGCCCGAGCAATCGAGCCCTTCGAGCTTCAGTTCGCGCACACTGGAGCTTTTCCGCATGCGCGGAATCCACGTGTACTCTGGGTCGGACTGCAGCGAGACGAAGGCGTCGCCTCGCTGCAACGTCTTCAGAGCTCAGTGAATCGCCACCTCGAACAGCACGATTTCCGACCCGACCACAAGCCGTTCTCGCCTCACATTACCGTTGCGCGTCTGCGCGATCGCTCAAGTGTCGAGGAGTGCCGTGCCCTCGGCGCAGCCTGGCTCGCGCTCCACAATCAACCCGACAAACCCGCCCGTTCCTTCCCGGTCGATACCCTGACCATCATGCGCAGCGATCTCCGGCCGGAAGGACCTCGATACACACCGCTCGCTCACTGTCCACTCAACCAGACACCGAGGTTGTGATCAAACGCTCCGTTCAAACGAGCCACCTCATTGAATCCCTTCCCCTCTCCTGCGCCGCGGGGGAGGGGCCAGGGGAGGGGGTCCTTGACCTTCATTCGACCTCTCATTAAGCTGACGTAGACTCACTCCAACCAGCCTGAAAACATCGTCGCAGTAAGGGGAGTTCGTGGAAGTCACCGCAAATCGCACGGAGGGAATCGACCCGGCCACACGTGTCGACCAATTGCGACACGAGATCGAACAGCACAACTACAACTACTTCGTACTCGACAACCCGGCTATCCCCGACGCCGAGTACGATCGGCTGATTCGTGAGCTGCGGGAGCTGGAGGCGGCACATCCGGAGCTCCAGGCCGAGGATTCACCCACGCAACGGGTGGGTGGACAGGTGGGCCAGGGTTTCAAACCGCGGCGTCATCCCGTGCCGATGCTCAGCCTGGCGAATGCCTTCACACACGAACAACTGGATGCCTGGTTCAAACGGGTGTCGTCCCTCGTTCCCAACGCCACCATCGACTTTGTGGTCGAACCCAAGATCGACGGCCTGGCGATTGCGCTTACCTACGGGCAGGGCGTGTTCACGCTCGGCGCCACACGCGGTAACGGTATCGAGGGCGAGGATGTTACCGCCAATCTCCGCACCGTCAAAGATGTGCCAAAACGACTTCGCGCCGAACCCATCCCCGATCGCCTGGAAGCACGTGGCGAGATCTACATGGACTCAGAAGGTTTCGAGCGTCTCAACCAGCGACGGGCCGAAGAGGGAGCGCCCCTCTTCGCCAATCCGCGCAATTCCGCGGCCGGCTCCCTGCGACAACTCGATCCTAAAGTTACGGCGAACCGTCCACTCCACCTGTGGGCCTACGCGATCGGATACGTGGAAGGACTCAGCGTTCGCAGCCAGTCGGAGGCGCTGGAGCTACTGGCTACCTGGGGATTCCCGGTCAATCCATTGATCGAGAAGTACCGCGAGATGGAGCTGGTGCACGAGTACTGTACGGCGATGGCCCGCCGCCGCGAGTCACTCCCATATGAGATCGACGGGGTGGTCATCAAGATCAACTCGTTCGCCGTGCAGGAGGAGCTGGGAGCAGTCGGGCGGGAGCCACGCTGGGCTATCGCCTTCAAATTTCCGCCACTCCAGGCAACAACTCGCCTGCTTGACGTCGGCGTCAACGTGGGACGTACCGGCGCGATCAATCCGTTTGCCATTCTGGAACCGGTGATTGTCGGAGGTGTGACGGTCCGTCTCGCCACGCTGCACAACGAGCTCGATATCCAGCGCAAGGACATTCGGATCGGCGACCGGGTGATCGTCCATCGGGCCGGCGATGTGATCCCACAGGTCGTGAAGCCGATCGTCGAGGATCGAGACGGTTCGGAGCAGGTGTATCACTTGCCGACGCACTGCCCCTCGTGTGGAACGGAGCTCGTCAGGCCCGAAGGGGAGGCGATGACTCGCTGTCCCAACGTGGCGTGTCCTGCCCAGCGCTTCCGCTGGATCGAGCACTTTGTGTCCGAGGGTGCGATGGACATTCGGGGACTGGGCGAAGCACTGGTGCAGATGCTGCTGGATCATCACCTCATTCACGATCCTGCCGACCTCTATGAGTTGACTGCAAAGCACCTGCTGACGCTTCCAGGCATCAAAGAAAAAAGCGCGATCAACCTCATCACTGCCATCGAACGGAGCAAGACCCGGCCGCTTGACCGAGTGGTCTTCGCTCTGGGCATACGATTCGTCGGAGATCAAACCGCGGAGCGGCTGGTCAACGCCTTCCCCACCATGGATCTACTGGCAAGGGCTTCCATCGAACAACTGGAGGCCGCCGAGGGGATCGGGCGAAAGACCGCTGAAGCAGTTGCGGCGTGGATGGAACGGCCCGATAATCGCGACATCGTACGCCGATTACATGACGCCGGGCTCACCTGGAAGGCAGAACGCCACGACGACCCCGACGGACCGTTGACCGGGAAGACGTTTCTTATCACCGGCCGGCTGGAAGGTGTATCGCGCGGCCAGGCCGAGACGCGCCTACGAGAGCTCGGTGCCCGCATCGCCCCCGGCATGAGCAAGTCAGTCGACTACCTGATCGTGGGGGCAGAACCCGGATCCAAACTCGATCGTGCCAGGAAGCTCGGTACCTCCACGCAAGATGAAGTGTGGCTGGTGCATCTCCTCGAAGACGGATCGATCCCCCCCGACTCGTAATTCCCCTCACGCCTACAGTTCTGCCTAATCGCATCGTGCGGCTCACACGCAGACGGAGGAGGGCCATGGTTGTTTTCGGAAATACACAGGAGTCGTAGGCCGGTCGCTCCGTCGCCGGCTCGGTCGAGCCACCTCGACCGAGCCGCAAATGACCGAAGTTGCTAACGAAACAGATCCAGCTCCTTCGGCCGTTGCAAATCAGTGGCACGACCATCGCCGCCCGGCACCTTCAGACCCCGAACTAACACCGCCGGAATCCCCTCTGAGGCAGGGCCCATCAGCAAGGATGCGGCGGCGGCGATCTCGTCGGCCAGGCCCAGAACCGTGTGTTCCAGGGTGTAGCCGGTCAGGTCCACGTCACCACGACGGTCCCACAGAGGCGGCATGCCCGCCAGGCCGATCGTCACACCCACCGTGCCCTCGCGCCACGCCCGTCCATGGCTGTCATTGATCAACACGGAGACCCACACTCCCGTCAGTTCGTGGAGTTCCGCACGGATGCGGCGGGCGGATAGATCACAATCGACCGGCAGAAGCGCCACTTCCTCGTCCTCGCCCTGTTGTTCGATATTTGACCGGTCGATTCCGGCATTGGCGCAGACGAACCCTCGCACGTCTTCTACCACGATCAGGCCGGGTCGGACGCGTAGCACTTCACGGCTCTCGCGCAGGATCAATTCGACCACTCTGGGGTCCTTCGCTGCCCGTTTGGCGAGCATCAGCGCCTCGTTTGATGGCTCGACTTCCCTCAATGGGACGATTCGGCCCTCCGCCTTCGAAACGATTTTCTGCGCGATCACCAGAATATCGCCGGCGCGAGGCGCGGTACCCGCCCGTTCCAGCGCGTGCACAAACATCGATGCAAGCGGATCGCCCTGCCGGATGAGAGGAAGGTTTTCGACCGGAATGAGCGACAGCACTAAAGCTGCTGTGCGTGTTTCACCGCGCCGGGTGCATACACCGAGCGCCAGGAATCCTCCCCGATCGGATCGAACTGTAACCGCGGAAAGCTGGCGCCGTAGAGCATATCGCCGACCCGACCTTCCAGAAACAGAATGACGCCCGGGTCGTCCGTCTTCAGTTTCATGAGGCGAGCGGTATCACCTCGGGCAGACACCTTGGGGTCGTACGTTTTCTTGCCGGCGAGTGTCATTCCGATGTCGAATTGACTGGTTGCACCCATGACCCGGCAGATTTCCTTCGCCGCGATCTTGACGTTCTCAATCGACCACAGCGACGGCTCGATGAAGATTCGCAATTGGGCGCAAACCGGCACCGCGAGCACCGAATTGAGATAGATCGGTCCGGTTACGAAAGGAACGGGCGACCGGTTTCCGGCATACGCCAGCTTGTGCGCGAGATCGAAAGCCTCCATTACGGCTTCGAGCTGCCGATGGTGGGTGCCTTGATTGTCACCTTCTCGCCAAACTTGCCCAACAGTTGTTGGAAGACCAACTTGACGCCGTTGGTCGTGTCGTTGACCGTTGCCAGGTACTTGTAAGGCAACGGGTGGGCCTGTCCCACGTAGTAATCAAGCAGCGCCTGGGTCGTGGCGCCGGTCGTGGGATCGATGTCCACTTCCGTCGCCTGGATGTGCCAAACCGAGACTCCTGCGACCGTATCCGGCCCGAGATTCGTCAGGTCTTTGATCTGCGTGGTCGGTGACGTCGAACCGGAACCCGTCCCGGACCCTGTTCCGCTGCTCGCCGGCGCATTGGGGCAAGCGAGCGGATTATCCACCGGAAATGTAAACACTGCGGCCGCGGTCGCCGTGCTCTTCTTCCAGACGTTCTTGGTCGACTTACCCTTTTTGTAGTAGCTGGTTTTGACCTGAATCAGATTGAATTTGCTGCTCCGGGACTGGGACGTTCCCTCGAGCGTTTCCTTGCCGGTAACTTTCGCTTTCAGTGAAGGACCCTTGCAGGTAGCGTCGCCCACAGCGTCAATATGCAGTTTTATGGTTGATTGTTGGTCCCCATCCGTGATGTTCTCGAAATGAACTCCGGTCAACGCGCCGTAGACCGAAAACGAATTCTGCAATAACGTCACGGGATCAGGGTAAGCAGGGTTGGAAGTGGGTGCCGGAGTCGGTGAGACGGTCGCAGTTGGTGTGGCAGTGTCAGCCGCCTGCTGCGGTAAGAAAGCCCGCCGCACTTTGAAGGTCCCAATGGCCGGAAGCCTGATGGATGTATACCCATGTGGCCAGGATGCAGGCGCCGGGTGGGAGTGCGATCCCAAAGGAGCCGCTGAACTAAACGAAGTTCCCAGGAAGACACAAGCAATGCCTGCCACTACGGCGAGAAGTTTCATGCAAAGGCCTTTCTTACACGATGCCCGAATAGCGGATCACCGCTGATGAGAGCGCACCTCGGAGAGATCCGTCCTTCCCTCACACGCCGGGTGCGCCGGATTCTGAAGTCACGGCGTTCCGGACGTCTATAGTCAAAAGTAGTATAACCCGGCATGGATCGCAACTGTGGGTCAATAACAGGCGCACGATGCGGCATTTCGGTCGGAACGTTGCATAAGGAGAGGTGTCATGTCAATCGAAGGCGCAACGGCGGTCTTGCAGCGAGCCCACGATGATTCCGACTTCCGGCATCTATTGAAGACCCAACCGGATCGCGCCATGCACGGCTACGACATCGAACCCGACGAGCGAGCCGCTATCATTTCGGGCGACTCGGCACGCCTGACGCAATTGGGCGTTGCTGAAACGCTAAGTGAATTGGCGCTGGACTACAAGCCGACCAGGCAAGAACCGACGCAGCCCTGACTTCCCACCGCGGCAGCGGAGAACGAAGAGTCCAGCCTCGGCTGGCCTTCAGGCTCACCCTCCGCCGGTCACTGTTCCGCGAATCGCGACCCCAATCAGAAACAACCCTGCCAGCCCAAAGTAGAGAGAGTCCCGACGGGATGTGCCCTCATCCGACAGAAAGTAGGCAGCCGGTAGAGTGACCACCGCGACCACGCCGTACAGGTAGTGTAGAGCGTCATGCGGGGCATGTCCTTGCGTCCTGAGAATCAGGCCCACCACTCCCTGGAGGATCGCGAGCCCTTCATCGAGGATCAATGCGCCCAGGTAACCACCCGAAGGGTTGCGGCCCCGGACCCAGAGAAAGAATCCCCAGCCGGCCATCAAGGCGCTGTAGATAAGAAACGCTCGGGCGAAACCTTGATGGAGCACCAGAGGCAAACTGTCCTGTTTGACGGCCAATAGGAACGTCATGATGCTCCCGTCCGGGCGATGAATGCGTCTGTCTCTTCTTTCGTCGGCATTGACGGTTGAGCGCCGGGGACCTGTACGCTGAGCGCGGCTGCCGCCGATGCGAATCGAGCGGAATCTTCCAGCGATTGGCCGGCATCGAGCGCAGCCGCGAGATTCCCGACGAACGCGTCTCCGGCTCCCGTCGTGTCCACGGGCTCCACGGCGTACGCCGGGATATCCGTCTCGCCATTCCCGTTCACGATGGTTGCACCCTGACTGCCAAGCGTAAGAACGACTGCTTCTACCCCATTCGAACAGAGCATGCCGGCTGCCGAAATTGGGTCTACGGGGGAGCCCATGCCCGTGAGGTACGCAACTTCCTCCTCGTTTGGCACGAGGATGTCCACCAGGTCGAGCAGGGACGCCGGTAATTCTTGCGATGGGCTCGGATTCAGGATCACCGTGATTCCGCTGCGCTGGGCCAGGCCGGCTGCGTACCGGACGGTTTCCAGCGGGACCTCGAGCTGCAGGAGCAGAATGCTACTTTGTTCGATCACGTCACGTGCAGCATCGACATCGGACGGTTGGAGATGCGCATTGACCCCGGGAACCACGATGATCGTGTTGTCGCCGCGATTGTCCACCGCAATCAGGGCCGTCCCGGTGGAACCCTCGTGGTCCTGAGTGACAAACGTGGTGTCGACGCTCGACTCACTCAAGCTGACGCGCAATGCCGCTCCGGCTGGATCTGTCCCCACCCGGCCAATGAAGTGGACCGCGCTCCCGGCACGTGCGGCCGCTACTGCCTGGTTCGCTCCCTTTCCTCCCAGTGACTGCAGGTACGACGAGGCCGATACAGTCTCACCCGGCACCGGCAATCGAGCGACGCGCGCGATGAGATCGAGATTCAGACTGCCCACCACCGCAATCAATACTGCCTCCTCCGTTCAGGATACGCGTCGAGGTGTTCTGCGAGGCCTCGTTCCAGCTGGCTTGGGTGCGTCGAGAAGCCGCAACACTGCAACCCTCAACTCGCGTAATCGTCGCACACTTCCGAATCGCACGTCGTTATCAGCCGAGCCCAGATCAGGAGTCTCGCAAATCCACGGGACGCTGATGAGTTCCGGCTCTCGCAGCAGCGATTCGAAGCCTTTGAGGCCGATGAACCCTTCTCCTACGCTGGCGTGGCGGTCGCGCCTGCTGCCGGGCGGCAATTTCGAGTCATTGGCGTGGATGGCTGCGAGACGGTCGAACCCCACCGTATCCTTGAGCCGCTGCGCGAGCAGACTGGATGTCTCGGCCCGTGTGAAGTCCCAGCCCGCTCCACAGAGATGCGCCGTGTCGAGCGCAATCTTCAGGGCAAGATGTCGATCCGCGCGGTCAACTATCGCCGCGAGTTCTTCTAGAGTCGAGCCGATGTTCCCGCCAGAGCCGGCACTGTTTTCGAGTATCAGTTCCACTCCGAGCGGCGCCGCTGCCAACACCTCGAGGATGCGCTTTCCCACCTCGGCGACAACTTCCTCGAAGCCTCGTCCCAGATGGCTCCCCGGATGTACGATCACACCACTCGCCCGTAAGCGCGCGGCCGCCTCGAGCGTTGCGATCAGCGAGTTCTGCGAACGCAGGGTGAGATTGCGGTCTCCAGAGGCCAGATTCACCAGATAAATCGCGTGAAGGAACAGCGGCTCGATTCCCTTCGATTCGCGCGCCTGGACCGTCAGCGCCTCGCGTGCCTGGTCTCCGATTGGTGGCTTCCACGCCGCCGGACTGGAGGCGAAGATTTGCATGCACTCGACACCGTGGTGTGCCGCATCCTCCATGCTCACCGCCGGCTTGGCACCGAGCGATAAGTGACATCCTATTCGGGGAAATGACACGAGCCCTCCAGATGGTTGACGGCCAGAGTTTCCGTCACTATGCTATCGGAGATGGAAACTGAAGCACGCGACAAAGATCAGACGAGCGAACGGGAACGAGTGCCGGTTGCACCCTGTCCACAATGCGGCTTCACCATGATGGCGGTGCGAGGCAGCAAAGAGGCCGTCTGTTCGAACTGCGGGTTCAAGGACAGTTGCTGCTACTAACCTGAGCTGGGTCAGGCTTCATCCCGCATCGCGACCACAAACGCCTCGGCCGCCGCTTCAATGGTTGCTCCCACTTCCGGTTCGCCGTGTGCGGACGACAGCATCCAGGCCTCGAACTGGGACGGGGGCAGATAGATGCCGCGTTCCAGCATGGCATGAAAGAACCGAGCATACGCGCGAGTGTCGGCCACCTCGGCGCCTCCCAGATCCCGTACCGGATGTGGGGTGAAGAAGACCGTCAACATGCCGGGTGCCGCATTGATGCACACGGACGCTCCGGCCTCTCCGGCGGCCCGTTCCAGGCCGGACTTGAGCGCGTTCGTCGTGCTGGTCACACGAGCATAGAAATCGGGATCGCGGAGCGGTTCGAGACTGGCTAGACCGGCTGCCATGGCAAGTGGGTTCCCAGCCAGCGTGCCCGCCTGATAGATCGGGCCGACCGGGGCGATATGCTCCATGATGGCCTGCGAGCCGCCGTACGCACCTACCGGAAGCCCACCGCCGATGATCTTGCCCAATGTGGTCACGTCCGGTTCGAACCCGAGCAGAGCCTGGGCTCCGCCATAGTGTGCGCGGAAGCCGGTTATGACTTCATCGCAGATGAACATGGCATCGAACCTGGACGTGAGGCGACGGATCGCCCGCAGGAAGAGGGCGTCGGGCACGATTCCCCCCCTAGTGCCGGCGATCGGCTCGACGATGACGGCCGCGATCGCTTCGCCCCTGTGGTCGAAGACCTGCTCCAGCGCGGCCACGTCGTTGTA
>JANWJD010000136.1 GCA_025449555.1 Chloroflexota bacterium
CCGTTTGCTCGGTGACCACGCGGCTCAACAGTGCGCGATAATTCTTTCCCGGCACCAGCTTCCCCAGGGTCACGGCCTCCCGTGCGCCTGTACACCGCGGGATGTTCGTCGTTCTGCCGTGCAGACCGTCGTACCCCAGCAGCGCGAAGGCTACCGCCTCTTTCGCTGCCGCGGGCACCCCAAATTCATCATGGAGGCGCACTCGCAGTCCCGCCAGGCGGTCTCGTAGCTGACCGACGAGAAACGAGTTCCTGGCGCCCCCACCTGCCAGCACCACCTCCTTAAGGTCTGACGGTCCGAACGCCCGGTAGGCACGCGCAATACTTTCGGCGGTGATAGCAGTCAGCGTTGCCATCGTATCCTCCGGCGAGAGTCCCGAGCCTTCGGCGCGCGCAATGAGTTCGGCGGCGAAGGAGTCGCCAAACAGTTCACGGCCGGTGGCTTTGGGCGGTGTTTCGGCGAAGTATGGATGCGAGAGTACCTCGTCCAACAGTTGGGTCTGCACCCGTCCTCGCCCGGCCAGAGCGCCACCAGCATCGAATTGTGCCTTACCCTGCGAAAAGTGGCGAGCTCCATAGTCGATAAGCACATTCCCTGGCCCGGTATCGAACGCATACGCCTCCTGCACCGATCGGGTGGCGGGGATGAATGTCACGTTCCCGATACCTCCAATATTTTGCAAAGCCCGGGCGATTCCGTGTCCACCGAAGAATGCGGCATCGAAGTACGAGACCAGTGGAGCACCCAGCCCTCCCGCCGCCACGTCGGCCACCCGGAAGTCGGCCATCACGCTGACGCCCGTCCGTTCGGCGATCTCGGCCGGCTCGCCCATCTGCAAGGTCGCGCGCACATGCACTCCGTCGTTCAAGTAGTAGATCGTCTGTCCATGGGACCCGATCAAGTCGAGATCCTCAGTCCGGAGGCCCTCGTCCCGCAGGGTGGCATGCAGCGCATCGGCGAACGCGGCCCCGAGCACAACATTGAGCTCGGCCAGGTCAACCAGATCTGCCGTCTTTCGGTCCAGCATGGCCAGCAACTGTCGCCTGATGCCGGTTGGCATGGGTTGTTCTCGGAAGCAAATCAGCGACATTTCGACCGTATTCGCGTCTGTATCAGTCGCCGGTTTGAACTCGCACACGGCAACGTCAATCGCGTCCACTGATGTGCCAGATATCAGCCCCGCCACGCGCATGAAGTCGTGCTCAGACGCACCGTCGTTCACCGGCGCCTGCTTCCAGGGTGTCGATCATGGTGGTTATCACTCATGGTCATCGAGGCCTCGTTTCACGTAAATCAACTCGTTCACGCCTCCTTCCAACCAATCCGGTAGTACCCCAACCCTCTTGTAGCCGTGACGTTCATAGAACGCCTGAGCGCCTGTGTTCCAGTCGGTGCAAAGCAAAAAAACACGGCGAATCTGGCGCTGCGCGAACCGGACTTCGGCCACGTGGAGCAAGCGCGTCCCAATCCCCTGACCGGTGAGCCGCGGTTGGATCCCGATCAGGCGAATGTAGCCGTGATCGCCGAACGTGCTGTCGCTCATGATGGTAAAGCCGGCGAGTACTCGCTCATCGTCCTTGACGTACTCGGCGATCAATCCGTATTCACCACGATCTAACAGGCGTGCGATTCGGCGGCTCTGTTCGTCGTGATCGCGATCGCCCCACAACGGATGCTCGCTCATCAACCGGCCAACGGCGGAGGCGTCCTGCGGCTGAAGCGCTCTGAACATGAGGTCGATCGCGTTCATCGACGTACTTTCGAGCTGAACCCGCTTATTCGCATACCTATCGGACGGCGGCTTCCTGCAAGCGACGCGTGCGAGGATCGAGTGCATCGCGCAGGCCGTCTCCCACCAGGTTAAAGCCGAGCACGGCCAGCATGATCGTGAACCCGGGAAAGACGGACAGCCAGGGATCGAGCGTCATGAGCTGGCTTCCTCCACTGAGCATGGTACCGAGATCGGGTTGCGGAGGTTGTAGACCAAGTCCGAGGAAGCTCAAAGCAGTTTCGGTGAGTAACGCCCAGGAGAGCGTCAATGTCACCTGCACGACAATCACCGACATCACACTCGGTAGCATGTGACGCATCAAGATCCATCGTGCCGGCACACCCATGGCGAGCGCTGCCTGCACGAACTCCCGTTCGCGCAGTGTCAGGACCGGTCCCCGCACAATCCGCACGAACATCGGCATATAGACGATGGCGATAGCACCGATGAGTTGATATACCCCGGCACCGAGCGCGGCGATGATGGCCAGCGCGAGGAGCACCGGCGGAAATGCAAAGAAGATATCGACGAAGCGCATGATGACGTTGTCCCAGACGGTGCCGAAGTAGCCGGCTGCGAGACCGAGCGCCGTGCCTACCACCATCGCGAGGAACGAGGAGGGGAGAATGATTTCCAGCGATATTCGGATACCGACCAGGATGCGCGTAAATTGATCCCGGCCAAATTCATCCGTGCCCATCACATGTTGAGGGCCGGGAGCGGCGAGTTGGTCGCTCGTAGCGATGTGAAGCGGATCGGGTAAGAACGGGAGAAAGCTGGCGAGTGCCGCCAGACAATAGAGACCGAGCAGCACGAAACCGATCGTGCTCGCCGGCCCCGACACTGTGCGCCGAAACCGGAACGACCGTGAAGGTCGTTCCACTAGTTCCTCCGAAGAGGCATCGGCGTCAGGTTTGGCTGATTCGAGGGTCGGCAAGACCATACGCAACATCCGCCAGCAAGTTGGACAGGACAAACGCAAGCGCGATCACGAGCACCGAGCCTTCCACCACCGGGTAGTCACGCCCCAGAATCGAGGTAAGAAGCAGGCGTCCGATCCCCGGGATATTGAAAATCTGCTCGATAATCACTGCTCCCGTGAGCAGGTAGCCCGCCATGACCCCAATGGTCGTGATGATTGGGATAACAGCATTCCGCAACACATGTTTCATCACCACCAGCTTGTACGGCAGCCCCTTGGCACGCGCGGTGCGAACGTAATCTTCCGTGAGCACATCGAGTACCGCGGAGCGCGTCATGCGCATGATCGACCCAGCAACGGAGATACCAAGCGCGATGGCGGGCAAGACGTTTTGCTGGAGATTGAGGGACGGATTGTCCGTCAGGTTGGCGTATGACTGGCCGTTCGGCAACCAGGGAATTTTGGTCGAGAACAGGAGAATGAGCAAGGTCCCCAGCCAGAAATTCGGCATCGACAATCCAATCAAGCTGAAGATGCGAGACCCGACGTCGGGCACGGTGTTGGGACGAAGGGCCGAGATCGTCCCCAGCGGCAGGCCGATGAGCAGTGCGACCATCAGGGCCCAGAACGCCAACTCGGCCGTGATCGGGATACGGGAGAGGATCAACTGGAGCACGGGAGTTCCACTGAGCATGGAAACCCCAAAATCGCCGTGCGCCACCAGCGAGACCCAGATGAAGTACTGTTTCCAGATGGGCACATCGAGGCCAAAGTAACGCTGCAGGATAGCCACCTGCTGTGACGTCAAGCCCACCGAGGTGCCGATCCGGTAGTCGATTGCGGAGCCGGGAATCAACCGGATGAGGACGAACGTCAGCACCGAAATGCCGAGCAGCGAGAACAGCGCGAACAGCAAGCGGCGCGTGACGAACGTCAGCACGATAGCCCGGGACGACGCCTAGCTAAGCCACACATCACGCAGACCAACCAGCGAATGATTGGCCCGAGGGACGAAACCCTGCACCCTGGTCTGCATGATCGAGTAAAGGAAACCGGAATACAACCAGATAAACGGCGAAGCGTCGACCAGGATTTTTTGGGCTTTGTCGTACGAGCTCTTCCTCACGCTGAACTTGCTGGAGGACCGTGCCTTCAGCAAGAGCGTATCGAGTTGCGCCGACTTCCAGTGCCCGGTTACAAAGTTCAGGTTCCCTCCGCTGTAGAAGTATCGGTAGAGATAGTAGTCGGGATCGGGACCGCCGCCGTTGTTGCCCGGCATCATCTGATAATCGGCTTTGAGCCAGTCCTGCACCCAGGCGGAAAACTCCATGAGCTGGACATCCGCCGAAATTCCCACATCGCCCAGTTGAGACTGGACGACCTGCGCGATGGCGGGCGCATTGTCGGGATCGGTCTTCTGGGTCAGCAGGGTGAATTTGAATCCCTGCGTCTGCCCCGCCTTGGCCAGGAGTTGTTTCGCCTTTTTGACATCACGTTTATAGCCGGGAAGCTTCGACGTCGGATAGGCGTAGCGCGACAGGCCGGCCGATACCGGTCCCACCGGGACGCCCTCGCCCAGATTCGCCGCCGCGATGATGGCGTGCCGGTCGATCGCATAGCTCACCGCCTGTCGAGTTGCCTGCTTGATAAACGGGTCACGGGCGGTCTGCAGGAACAGTAGATAGTACGACAGATCCGGGACACGCAGTACCTTGAGGCTGTGGGCGGCGGCCGCTTCTTTGCCGACGATGGCATCGAGGGAGTAGGTGAAGTCGGTGGAATGTTGGCGCATGGAGGCTAGCAGCGAACTGGAGTTCGGCTGAATCGTTACCTTCACGTGGTCGACGTATGGCTTGCCCGCTTCATGAAAATGCGTGTTGCGGCTCAAGTTCATGAAGCTGTCCGGCACCCACTGGGTCACCTTGAACGGTCCGGCCCCGATCGCGTTGTTGATCTTACTGAGGTCCGCCCCGGTCGTGATGAGCCTGGCCGGCAGAATCGCCGAATTCATGCTGGTCAAATAGGCCGAGAGGGCCGCATTCGGTGCCGAGAGATCGAAGACCACCGTGTGGGCGTTGGGTGTATGGATGGCCTTGATATTGGCGAAGAAGGAACTGGCGATAGCCACGGTTTTGGGATCAAGGATCCGCTCGAAGGTCGCCTTGACATCGGCCGACGTGAGCGCCCAGCCGTTGGAGAATTTGAGATTCGGACGCAGGGCAAAGGTGTACTTGAGGCCACCGTTCGACACCTTGAACGATTTGGCCAGGTCGCCCACCGGCTTGAGGTGTGTGTCGAGTTTCAGCAGGGTGGCATGGATCAAAAAGAAGAATCGAATGGACGATTCCGATGGACTCTTGTGTGGATCGAGTGCGGGAATCTCATCGGTGTATGCAATGCGCAGCGTTCCCCCCCGCTTGGGAGCCTCGGTCGGGGCGGCAAGTGCATCCGACCAGGTGAGACTCTCGAGCAGTCCGGCCGCCGCGCTCGTCGAGACGCCGAGGGCCAGCAGCCGCTGCAGAAAGACGCGCCGGTCAATATTCCCTTCGAGGAGTTCCTGGGTCAGGACCACCAATTCGCGATCATCGCCGTGCGTCATCGAAAACCCCCTTCAAAATGGAAGGCATCACCGCAATTTCGGTGGTTCTACTATGCATCAAGCACGGCGGGTCGCACAATCAATCGCGCCGAAACGGTCAGCACGTCGAGCGAGTCTAGAAGAACGTCTGTATCGCTCCAGTTACCAGATAGTCATCGTCGACCAGCGGGAGGAGTCGCCACTTGTCGAACGCCGTGCATGGGTGCGAGATGCCGAATCCAAGAAGATCGCCCACGGCGACATCGCATCTCGGATCGAAGCGGAGATAGGCGTGCTGGTCGTTGAGCGCGGTTACCGTCATCTCGTCCTCGACCGAACGCCGCAGGTCGCCGCGGCGCAGGTCAATTGGGATGGGCAATTGCACGTCGTACGACGTATCGCGCTTCCCGAAATTGAGGACAGCCAGCCCCGGCTCCGGTTGAGACAACACCGTAGCCCACAGTTCGAGTGCCGGCTGTAGTGACTCGCCACGTGCCATTCGGCTACCCAGTGGCGAGAGGACGTCATAGGTATCACTATCCTGGACCACGTACGAACCGGACCGCAGCACGACACGCACCGGCTGCTCCAGTTCCCACTGCGAGCCAAGTTGCGCGACCACACGGTCGAAAAAGATACTTCCACCGGCGCTGACCACGACCTCGGCACACCCCTGGAAGAAACCCCGGCGATCCAGTTCGACCGCGAGACGTCGCACCTCGCCGAGAAACTGGTCGACCAGAGCGATTCGCTCCTGGTGCGTGGCGCCGCCGGCCGCGCCCTCATAACCGGTCACGCCGGCGATCTCTAGGGCCGTACTTTCTCGTACAGCCACGGCGACGGCCAGGGCCGCTTCGATCGACCGGGCGCCGGTTCGTCCACCCGTGATGCCCAACTCCACCAATACCTGGAGCCGTCGCCGGCAGTCGACCTCCTTCAAGGCCACGTCCATGGCGGCGAGCGCCTCGACGGAATCCACCGAGACCAATGCTTCAAATTCCGGGTCATGCTGCAGCTCCGCCATCAGCCACCGGAGCCCGGTGGGTTGGAGCAATTCGTTCGCCACCAGGATTCGGGACACACCATGCGCCCGCAGCACCCGTGCCTGCTGGAGGGTGGCAACTGTCACGCCCCACGCGCCCGCCGCCAGTTGCCGATCCACGATCTGTGGTGCCATCGGCGTCTTGGCGTGCGGCGCCAGAGAGACACCGTGCTCCTGGCAGTATCGGGCCATGAGAGCGATATTCCCATCCAGCGCACGCTCTTTGATGAGCATGAGCGGGAAGATGAGGTCACCCTCCAGCGCGCGCCAGCCCTGGTCGCGCACCGTTCCGATCGTGACACGGTCGACGCCGAGAGGGAAACCTTTGAACCGCCAGTCCACCGGTTCGACCTCAATACGTGACAGATCCAGGCGGGTGGTAGCCGGTGCTGACCTATCTGAGTGCAGGGAGGTGGAATGCATCGACTCGAATCCTCTCGATAATCCAGGATGCTACGCCGGCGTCACTGCTCGGGGCGGTACGCGATCACGTCGATCTCGACCAGAATGCCCTTCAACGCAGAGCCTACCGTGGTACGAACCGGCAGCGGCTCCAGAAAAAACTCTGCATACGCCGCGTTAAAGGCGTCGAAGTCGTCCAAATTCGCGAGATGAGCCGTGACTTTGACGACATTTGCCGGCGAGCACCCCGCTCCTCTCAAGATGGCTTCAACGTTGCGGAGCACCTGAGTCGTCTGGGCGGTGATGCCCTCCGGTACGGTCTCGGTCGTCACATCAAGCGGACCCTGTCCCGCGACAAAGACGAGGGGACCGGCGGCGATTCCCTGCGAGTAGTGACCGCCCGGCGGCGGAGCGTCCGCGACGACGATTTTCTTCTGCATGATGTGACCTCCATTCCTCGCATGGTACTGCCGATGAACACTTGAATCGTCACCAATGGGTCTGAACTATGGCTCGGGGGTGCATACCCAGAGGAAATCAACCGATCTCGGCTTGCTCATCAAACCGTCATAATTGCGGCATTTTTCCATCATCTGGCCTCTTTACAGTGAAGGAGCAGTAAGCAAGTAAAGCAACCGCGGGCAATGCCCAAGGTCGATTCAAGAGGCGAGGAAACACCATGAAAGCACTGGCAATCGAAACCGGAACGGCAGACGGAGTGACCACCACCCACCTGCGAGCGATGCCACACACGAAGACGCCAAAGCGCGGCTCTTTCACCTCAGAGGTATATCGGCTCCACAGTTTTCAAGTGCTAGATGCCAACGGCGAGAAAGTCGGCATCGTCGACTGGATCTGGACGGATCCGGAAAGCAGCCGGGGTGAATTTCTCGGTGTAAACCTCCGCTGGCTACGCGGCACCACACGTGCGATCCCCACCCACGGAGCAGAAATCGAGCACGAGAGGGCGACCATCCGAGTTGCATACACGGCGGCACAGATCAAACGAGCCAGGCGTTTCAAGATCGACCGGGCCTTGACGGTGCGGGAGAAACGCAGCATCTACTTGCGATACGAACTCGAGCCTTCGACCCTGCGCAACCTGAACCCCGCTCACAGTGTGGCTGCGTGAAGCACGGCACTGGTCCTGCAGTCCAGCTATATATAAAGTGAATGACCGGCATGGGCACGATCCCGCAGCGCGCCGCATAGCCGGGCTGCGAGAGAGGGTGAGGGTGCTGACTACGAGCGACATGGTGATGCTGTGGGCCGGGTAGCAGGGGCAGGTCGCTGGCCGCTTCGTGTGTCACCGACCAGTTCGTCCGGTGGCATACACTCGGTCGGGGTGCAACAAGCCGCCGTGGCATCAATCCTTGCCGCCAATATCGTGGTGATTGTGTGGCTGTGGCTGTACGACGGTGGCGCGACCGGGGTCCATACCACGGGCGGTTTCCTCACCAGCGTGGGCCGTATTACCGGCCTGCTCGGGGCGTACTTCCTGCTGGTTCAGGTCCTACTTCTGGCCCGCATCCGGCCGGTCGAGCGACTCATTGGCTTCGACCGTCTCACGGTGTGGCACCGCTACAACGGCATCCTGTGCTTCTACCTGATCGTGGCGCACGTGGTGTTCATTGTGCTGGGATACGGTATCACCGATCAAGTATCGATCGTAAATGAGATCTCGACCATGCTCGGCACGTACCCGTACATGCACCTCGCCTTGATCGGCATGGCGCTCCTCGTGGTGGTAATCGCCACCTCGATTGTGATCGTGCGCCGGCGGTTGCGCTATGAGACCTGGTATCTGGTCCACCTCACGGCGTACCTGACGGTCCTGCTGGCCTGGTTCCATCAGCTCCCCACCGGCAATGAGTTCGTGTTGAACGCCGCCGCCGCCACCTACTGGATCACCCTGTACCTGGTGACGCTGGGACTCCTGATCCTGTTTCGACTGGCCTTACCGATCGTGTACGGCTTCAGACACCAAATGCGCGTGGCAGAGGTCAACGAGGAGGGTCCGAACGTCGTGTCGCTTCGATTGACCGGCCGCCACCTGGGTCGAATGGGTGCCCAGGCCGGTCAGTTCTTCCTCTGGCGGTTCATGACTCCCAAGTTGATGTGGCAATCGCATCCCTTCTCGCTCTCGGCGGCGCCCGACGGCCAGTCACTCCGCATCACAATCAAGAACCTGGGTGACTTCACGAGCCGGGTGGGTGAGATACCACCCGGCACGCGTGTCGTCGGCGTGGGTCCGTTTGGGCTGTTCACGGACGCAGTGCGCCAACGGGAGAAGGTGGCACTGATCGCGGGTGGCGTGGGCATCACGCCGATTCGCGCCTTGATCGAAGAGATGCCGGGGGATCTCGTGCTGCTGTATCGGGTGCTGGACGAAGGGGACGTCGTGTTTCGAGACGAACTCGACGAATTGGTCCGAGATCGGGGCATCGTCGTGCAGTATGTGATGGGAAGCCACCGCGACCCCGAGAATCAACACCTGCTGTCACCGGCCCATCTCCGCTCCTTGATTCCCGATATCACGGAGCGTGACGTCTACGTCTGCGGCCCTCCGGCGCTCTCGTCGCTGGTGGAACGGAACGTGCACGCAGCCGGCGTACCGTCAAAATATATCCACTCGGAGAGCTTCGCCTTCTCGCCCGGTGCGCGTCCCGCCGGCGAGGCAGGTGAACCGCTTCGAAACCGTCGTACTATCTGGGCGTTGCTGCTGGTACTCGGAGGGGCAGTGGCCGCCGTGGTGGCCTGGCTGATCACGGCGGCCACCTCGACTGCACCCCGCACGACGCTTGCCTCCACCAGCAAGCCGAGTCCGGTACCGACGACTCAGCCGACCGACGTACCCGCAGTCGTCCCGACCGCCAACGTCGCAACCGCGCCGAAACCGACCGCGACCACCGTTCCGAAGACCCCCAATGGCCAGTACGCGGGCTCGATCGTCACCGAGCAGTACGGGGCAGTCCAGGCTACCATCGTGACCACCAATGGCAAGATCACGAACGTGCTGATCTCGGCGCCGCAGGACAACCCACGCTCGGCCGGCATCAATCAGCAGGCAGTGCCCATTCTCAAATCGGAAACCTTGCAGGCGCAGAATGCATCCATCAACGGTGTGTCGGGCGCCACTTTCACGAGCAATGCCTACATTCAGTCATTGCAGGCAGCCCTGGCCAAGGCGCACTTGTAGTTCAACTCGTCACTCCCCGTCCATGAACGCGCAGCGGTACGGCGTGGGTACCCTCATCCCCAGCCCTTCTCCCTGAGCGGGAGAAGAGAGGTGCGCCGGAATTTGATCGTCTGAGCCGAGAAGGTCGGCTCACACCCGGTGTTCGGATGACTGCGCACAACGGGACAGGCCCCTCCTCACAGCACGCGGCATCGCCCGGGACATGAGTAGTCCAGCATCGGATTATTCGCTAAGGCGGCGGAGTATGCAGAATATAGTGGATTACCCTCTCCCTCACGGGGCGAGGGGGGATTCTTGTTAGATGAGCGGAGGCGTTTCAGAGTGCAGGGCACGGGCCGCAAAGTGTGAGCCTTGGAATGCGAGATAACTTGACAGGCGAGTATCCACCAACCACGTCTTCCCTCTCCCTTCAAGGGAGAGGGGCCGGGGGTAAGGGTGCCCGGGATGAAGTTCGCCTAGATCGACTACGTGCGCTCTGCCTGGCCCTTCCTGAGACCACCGAACGGCTCAGCCATGGTGAACCGACCTGGTTCGTACGTGACAAAAAAACGTTCGTGATGTATGCCGATCACCACCACGACGATGTACTGGCGTTCTGGTGTGCCGCCCCACCCGAGGCGCAGGAGTTCCTGGTATCCGGCGACCCGGAACGATACTTTCGTCCCCCGTATGTGGGTCATCGCGGTTGGATCGGCGTGCGGCTGGACGGTGAGGTGGACTGGGACGAGATCGGTGAACTGGTGCTCGATGCCTATCGAACTGTGGCGCCCAGGCGGCTCCTGAGCCTGCTCGACGCGCCGGAGCAGACCTGATGCCATCATGGGGCCGTCCCAGGAACGGAGGTCGTCACCCAGGACTGGCGGGACGCATCCCCTCCATCCTGGTCGCGGTGGCCGCTCTCGGTCCTGGAATCGCGTTTCCGGCCTGGGCGCTCACGCCGGTTGCGAGTGCGCCGCGCAGCTGCCATGCCTGGCCACCTGTGTTCCGGCCGATCCTGGGCACGTTGGCGGCGGGTCAAATCGAGGTGGCGTTGCCGGCCTATCTGCCGTCACTTGGTCCGCACGTCCACGTTCATGTGAACATCGACGATCCGCCCAAAACCTACCAGGTGACCTTGACGACCAGTCGGTCCGAGCACATCACGAAGACGAGCGTCTTGCTGGTCGTGCACGGCAATGCGGGGAACCACCTCCCACTTACCCGCCCGAGGCCCGCAGCGCGGGATAACGGCAAGCCGCTGTATTTGAGAACTGATGCGTACGGATTCGCCGGGTTGAGCTGGTTTTACCGGGGTGGAGGCATCACGTACACCGTGGCGGCACCAGCCTTTGTGCCGCTGGCTACCCTGGTGCGCATCACAGGCTCGCTGGTACCTGCGCCCCTGCGGCGTGTGCCGATCACCTCCGGTATCGGTAACTCCCCATCGGCGTGTCCGTAAGGTTGTTGGGATGTCGGGCGGGCGTGGATGATGTGGGCCGTCCGCTCCGTCGGCGGCTCGCTCTGGATGCACCGAGCGGAGGGTGGATCGCCACGCCGAGCGATCACTACGTCCGCGTATAGACGCTTCGGTCATAAACCGTCACGTGTCGGCATAAACGGGCGCGCGGCGCAGGATTCGCACGAGCCCTCTGGCTGGGATTGGAATCCAGGTGGGCCGGTTATTGAACTCGTAATTCAGCTCGTAGATCGCCTTCTCCAGCTCAAAGACGTCGATCACCTGCCGAAATGCGTCGGCGTTGGTGGGGATGAATCGTGGCCCGGTGTGCTCGGCGGAGGTCACGCAATACCCTTGCAAGAAAGCGCTTCGTGCCAGTTCCTCCCAGGCCAATGCCCAGCCCTCCAGTTCCGCCTTCTCCTCCTCGTCCGAGCTCCGCTCCTCCCAGACCGTAAAGAGGCCTGCATAGGCAGCGTAGTTGAAGGAACGCAACAGACCCGCCACATCCTTCAGGGGGCAATACTTGGCCCGGCGCTCGGCCAGGGTGCGAGCCGGTTCGCCCTCGAAATCGAGCACCACAAAGTCGTTTCCAGTCAAGAGAACCTGACCGAGGTGATAATCGCCATGGCATCGGATCTTATGGCATTCATCCCTTTCCAATACATCCAGACCGCACATCATCTGCAGAAATTGTGACTCTTCATCGGCAATGCGGCCCAGCAGCGCTTGCTGTTCGGCCGGCTGTTTGGGTATGCGATCTCGTACTGCCCCCATCACCTGTGTGATGAGGCCGGCGATATCCTCCTCCCAGCGAGCAGTATCGTGCTGTGTCACCAGCTCGGGTTGGAAGTCGGGAAGATCGGTCGCGGATGCCAGCGCATTGTGCATCAGTCCGGTAATCGAGCCGAGTCGATGCATGGCTTCCTGCATGGTGCCCGCACACCGGGACGCCTGGTCCGTCTGTTCTCGCGGCGTGTATTCCGGGTGCTCTTTGCGGAATGCCAGCACCCCGCTGAAGTAATCACGCACACGGCTCAGAGCATTGGTATAGCCGTCTCCCTCGTTGGCCACGAAGTCTTGCAGTACTCCCATCGAAATGGCTGGTGCATCTTCGGTGTGGTACTCGATGAATCCGGCGACCTGTGGCACAAACCGGAAATCCGTATGCGTGGTCAGGTGGTACGGCACTTCCAGGTCGGGATTGGGACCGGCCGACAATTTGCGGAACGCCTTCAGAATGAGTTGATCATTATAGACGATCGACGTATTGCTCTGTTCCGTGCTGATGCGATCGATCGTTCGAACTTCGCGCGTCCCCATGCAACCGGGGACATGGCGAAAGACCACCGTGCCGGCCGGCGACTGGAATTCCTGGTCATCAAACATTCCCTGGTAGAGCGCAACGCAGACCGGGTCTTCCGCGAACGCATCGTAGATCCACACCTTCCCCTCTGATGTCTCCACCACAAAAGCCGCACCCTGGGACTGCGTCTTGATCGCATCCGGCACCTGCCTTTCGGGTTTGAAGGCCAGTGGAAGCTGGTATAGCTCGGGATCTGCGCGGGCGTAGGAGATTCTCACCAGCAATATGCCCAGCAGATCGTCGTCGGACTCCAGCAGCTCGAAGTCGACCATCTCGCAACTCTTGATTTTGCGACCTTTGCTACCGAACCAACGCTTACTTCTGAAGTACTCCGGGTCGAAGTCCCGCACCAGGGGACCGATCGCTCCTCGCACCCACTCCTTGCTGGAAGGACTGCTCATCTCTCTGCACCCCTGCCCTGACCGGCTACGCCATCACCGTGTGTCTGCCGTATTATCTACCAGGAAAGATCGGCCATCGTCTGCCGAATTTGGGGCGAGCTGAGCGAAAATCGGTTTTGTGCCGCGCGCGGAACGCGAAGCGAGTAGTGAACCAGCGCCAGAAGGAACTCATGATGGTGAGCGACACAGCGGGGTCATGTGAGAATCTCCTACCACTCGACGCGTATACGGCCGAAAATCACGAGATCCTGATCGAAGCTATTGCGCCTGAGGTCGATGGAGGACGGTACGCCGCCAAACGCGTCGTGGGTGATCTCTTCACGGTTCAGGCCGATATTTTCCGCGAAGGGCATGACCAGATCGCAGCGATGCTGGAGTATCGCCAGACGTCCGGTGCGACGAGCACCGACACCGCGTGGCACGAAGTTCCGATGCACCCGTTGGTAAACGATCGCTGGTCCGGTCAATTCCTGCTGACCACGCTGGGTACGTACTGCTACCGCATAGAATCGTGGAACGATCGCTTTGGCACGTGGCGACGCGATATGGAAAAGCGAGTCCAGGCCGGACTGGTCGGGGAGAGCGATGTGCTGGAGGGCGTAGTCCTGATTGAGCACGCCGCCACGCGCATGGCGAGCGGCGACGCCGCGCGGGCGGAAGAATTGGTGGCCACGGCAACGACAGCCGTAACGCCGCTCGAGGCGGGCGGGCTTTTGCTGGGAGCCGGTGTGAACGAGTTGATGAACCGCTATCCGGACCGCTCGCACTCCACCGTGTCCGGCGAACTGAAAGTAACGGTCGATCCGGTGGTCGCTCGTTTCGCCGCCTGGTACGAGCTCTTCCCACGTTCACAGGGCGAACCGGAACGGCACGGAACGTTTCGAGACGTAATCAAGCAACTGCCACGAGTAGCAGGAATGGGCTTCGACGTACTGTACCTGCCACCGATTCACCCTATCGGTCGCACCAACCGTAAAGGGCGCAACAACACGCTGGATTCCGGACCCGACGATGTCGGCTCACCCTGGGCCATCGGGAACGAAGCTGGTGGACACAAATCGATCGAACCGGCCCTGGGAACCATGAACGACTTCGGCGAACTGGTGACCGAGGCGCAGAACCAGGGCATGCAGATTGCCATGGATTTCGCGATTCAGTGCTCGCCGGACCACCCGTATGTGAAGGAGCACCCGGAGTGGTTCTTCATTCGTCCAGACGGCACCATCAAATATGCCGAGAATCCGCCCAAGCAGTACCAGGATATCTATCCGATCAACTTCTACGGCGGAAACCAGGAGGCCCTCTGGGAAGAACTGCGCAGCATCGTCCTTTTCTGGATCGGGCACGGCGTGACCATCTTCCGGGTGGATAACCCGCACACCAAACCCGTCCCGTTCTGGGAATGGATGATCGGAGAAATCAAACAGCAGCATCCGGAAACTGTATTTCTGGCGGAAGCGTTCACCCGGCCCAAGGTGATGAAGGCGCTGGCCAAGGTCGGCTTCACGCAGTCCTACACCTACTTCACCTGGCGCAACACCCGTTGGGAACTCACCGAAGACCTATCCGAATTGACCCAGACCGAGATGAACGAGTATTTCCGGGGTAGTCTGTGGCCCAATACGCCCGATATCCTCCATGAGTTCCTGCAGCATGGCGGGCTTCCAGCTTTCATGGTGCGGCTCGTTCTGGCAGCCACGCTTTCCTCGGTGTACGGCATCTACGGCGGATACGAGCTTGGCATCAATACGCCGCTGCGGCCCGGCTCCGAAGAGTATCTTGATTCCGAAAAGTTTCAGCTCGGGCATTATGACTGGGATCAACCACACTCCCTGAGCAACTTCATCGGGCGCATCAATCGGATCCGACGAGACAACCCCGCGCTCCAGCTCTACGACAATCTGCGTTTCTATTCCAGCGGAAATGACGACCACATCCTGGCCTATGGGAAAGCTACCCCCGACGGCGAGAATCGGATTCTGGTCGTGGCCAACCTCGACCCGTTCAATGCACAGGAAACCTGGGTCGGCGTCCCCTTCTGGGACTGGGGCTTTACCGCGGATGAGCCGTATCAAGTACGCGATCTGCTCACCGATGAGACCTATATCTGGCAGGGTGAATACAACTTCGTCCGGCTCGATCCGAAGCGGCAACCAGCCCACGTTTTCGCGGTGAGCGCGTATGCCACACCGCTCGCCCTCACACCCGAGACGAGAGTAATCGACTTCTCGTAACGGTCGCCGGGAACGATCGGGGTTACCAGTGCTCGCGATGCAAGACGTCGTCGAGCCGGCGACGGCCCCGCTTCAGGGAGGGAGATTTAACGTCCGGAGCGCCGTGGCCGATCATGCTGACGCCGATCGGGATGAACTCTGCCGGAATGCCGAGCAGGCGTTGTAGGCCGCCCTGGTCCCACACGCCGACGAATGCACCTGCCAGGCCTTCATTGACGGCGGCCAGCAGAATGAGCATCAGGGCACAGCCGGCGTCGGTGTGCCAGTACGGCACCGGCCACTCCACCTCCTCCGCCGTCGGATCCGGTTTCTTGTCGGGCTCACGATACCGTTCTTTATAGACATGTTCGCTGGTGCAAATAATGATCTGTACGGGGGCGCCGGAGATAAAGGGATCGAGGCCTCCCGAGACGTACCCGGCTTCACCCGCGATCTCCGCCACCTGGCGCCGGGTGCCCGCATCGGTCACGACCACGAAAGACACGCCCTGGCTGAATCCGGCACTGGGCGCATGTTGCGCGGCCGCGATGATGCGATCGACGGTTTCGGCCGGCACAGGCTCAGCGGTGAAATGGCGAACCATGCGCCGCTTGAGCACGACATCGTAGAAATCCATGGGCCCAGTATACGGACCGAGGGCCAAAGGTGATGGCCGGGTGGTCATCCAACCGTCATGCACGTGGCACGGTATCGTCATCTCGGTGAACGACACTGAAGGTGTAGAAACCCGAACTGTTTGGTCATCTAGGAGGCCTTCGATGAAAGTAGAGTCAGTACAATCAGACTTCGAGGCGACGAACCGCTTCGGCAGGTGGAAGGACGGACGGTCATGCGCCTCCTAGTAGTAGAAGATGATCGTTCTCTGGCGGAAGCGCTCCGCCGTGGATTGACCCAGGAGGGCCACGTCGTGGACGCGGTCCATGACGGCACCGAAGGGCTCGATCTTGCACAGAGCGGGGTGCACGACGCGCTTATCCTGGATGTCATGCTTCCCAGTCAGGACGGAATGAGCGTAGCCCGCCATTTACGCGCGGAGGGGATTCATCTTCCCATTCTCATGCTTACGGCTCGAGACTCGTTGCCGGATCGGATCAGCGGGTTCGATGCCGGGGCCGACGACTACCTCACGAAACCGTTTGCGTTTGAGGAGTTGCTGGCTCGTTTGCGTTCCATCACGCGACGTGGCAGCGGCGCGATCGCGCAGGAGCGCCTGGTGATCGGCGACCTCGTCATGGATACCGTTTCGCGCGAAGTGACGCGAGTGGGGCGGGTGATCGACCTCCCACCCCGCGAGTATGCACTGCTTGAGTACCTGATGCGCCATCCCGGTCAGGCACTCAGCCGGACCATGATCCTGGATCGAGTCTGGGAGTATGGCTTCGACTCATTTGCCAACGTGGTCGATGCCGCCATCCTTCGTCTGCGGAAGGCAGTGGACGAGGGGTACGAGCAGCAGTTGATTCAGACGGTGCGCGGCGTGGGATACCGAATCAAGGCCTAGCCGCTTCCGGTTCGCCGTCAGGCACTTCCTTCCCGACGCGAGTCGTTCTCCCGAAACATGATTGTGACAGCGTTTCGTCGTTTTCGCAGCCGCCCAGGACGAATTGTTTCGAGACACCAAAACGTGAAGAATATCAGGACAAATGTCCCATTTTTCCCTCTAGGAATCCTCACCGGAACGTGGTACCATCTGTTTCTCACCTCTTCGACAGACTCCGCGCGCTCATCCAGGCACGTACGCCGCCATGGCAGAAAGAGGAACAGATGACCGAATACGCTCCCGGCGTTCCCATGTGGGTCGACGTTTCAAGTCCCGACCTCGCCAGAACCAACGCATTCTACAGCGGCCTGTTCGGCTGGGATGCGCAGCAGGTGCCCGATCCGGAGGCAGGCGGCTACACCATGTACTTCCTCAATGGGAAGATGGTGGGAGCAGCCGGCCCAACCTTCACCCCCGAGCAGCATCCCGCGTGGGCGACCTACCTCCATTCGGTTGATGCCGATGCGACGGCCCGGGCCGTGCAGGACGCAGGCGGTCAGGTAGTCATGGGTCCCATGGATGTGATGGGTCAGGGTCGGATGGCCGTTTTTATCGATCCCACCGGCGCGGCTATCTCCATCTGGCAGCCACAAATACATCAAGGCGCCCAACTGGTCAACGAGCCGGGAGCTTTTGGTTGGAACGAGTTGTACACGCGTGACATGCCCGCCGCCCAGGAGTTCTACTCGAAGGTTTTCGGCTGGAGCGTCGAAGAGTCGGACATGCCATTCGGCAGGTACTCAGTGTTTCAGGTTGATGGTAAGCCCGTAGCCGGCGGTCTCGATATGTCGACCATGCTTCCCGAGTCGGTTCCCCCTCATTGGTTGGTCTACTTCACGGTGAACAACACTGAAGAGTCGATGAAGAAGGTGCAGGAGTTGGGTGGAACCGTGATTGACGGCCCCAATCCGACTCCGATGGGTCCGCTGGCAATCGTTCAAGATCCCGTGGGTGCCTCCTTCGCGATCATCCAGTTCACATCGCAGAGTTAGCCCGATCCAGACCATGCGAGCAGGAGCCCGGATCGATCCGGGCTCCTTTCGTGATTCGGTTCTCAGACGGACGGGAGGAAGACGTGAAAACGGGCCCCCTCCCCCACGACGCTCTCCACCTCCACTCGCCCGCCCATGAGTTCCACAAACTCGCGTACGATCGCCAGACCGAGGCCGGCGCCTCCGGTGGCCCGCGAGCGGGCCGGGTCTGCCCGGTAGAAGCGTTCAAAGATGTGAGGCAATTGCTCGGTGGAGATGCCTTCTCCGGTATCCGCCACGGAAACCAGAATCCACTCTGCCTCTCGGCTCACCGATAGGACGATGATACCCCCATCGGGCGTGTGGCGCACGGCATTGCGGATCAGATTGGCCAGGATCTGTTGCAAACGGGTGCGATCAGCCCGGGCGTAGAGCGGACGGTGAAGGACTTCGGCGGAGAGAGCGATCCTCCCTTCCCGTTGAGCCAGCGGACGCATCAACGCCGCGATCTCCTCCACCAGCTCCGCCACGTCGACTGCCTCGAGGCGCATCTCGATTGCTCCGGCCTGTGCCCGCGACAGGGCGAAGAGGTCGTCGACCAGCGCCTCCAGTCGCTCCGTCTCGGCCTGCAATGCCTGGAGGGTAGGGGCCGGAACCGACACGTCGCCTCCTTCAACGGCAGGGGCCGCGCCGGCCGGCAGAGAGTCCCGCATCATCACCATTTCCAGATGGGCTCGCATGGTGGCGAGTGGGGTACGGAGCTCGTGCGAGATATTGGCGACAAGCTCCTGTCGCAGGCGCAATGCCTCATCGGACTGGGCGCGCGCCGCCTCCAGCTCCCCCATGGTCGTTTGCAGATGATCGGCCATCTGGTTGACGTCCTCGGCGAGGCGGCCGACTTCATTGCCGGTCGTCACCGGTGCACGCTCCGCCAGGTTTCCGGCAGCAATGGAGGTCGCGACGCCGGAGAGCGATTCCAGCCGACGCGTCAGTCCGCGCGCCAGCATATAGGAGAACAGGAAGGAGAGGCCCAGCATGGGGATCGAGGAGAAGAGGATCAGGGCGATCGTCGAGACTCCGAAGATGGCGAGCAGGAGTCGAAGGAACTGTTGCTGCGTGGGCTGAAAATCGGTGACGCGCAGTACAAGCAGCGCTGTGACTGCGCCATTCCTGCCTCGAATCGGCAGCGTGACCACGCTTTCCGGGGCGTTCTGTCCCTGGGCCTGACTCCGATCCCGTCCGGCACGACCTCTCAATGTCAGGTTCCGCAGACGTGCCGCGCGTACCGGCGGGAGGCGCACCAGATCGATCCACGAGGTCGCGGGCCTGGTCTTCTTGCCGTCCTGGCCAACGGTCACACGTCCCTGCAGGATGGCCCCGTTCCTGGCGACCAGCCCCACAGCGTCCGGGAGTTGCGGGGAGCCAACGAACGCGATCAGCGGCGACCCCCCACGCACCGGCAGGCGTCGGGCGTAGATCAGGCGAAATACCTCATCCGCGCGCGGTCGATTCAACGGCGACACGGCGCGGGCCAGTTCGAGCTCGTCTCGTATCGACGAGGCCATGTCCACCGGGTGTGGGGGAATGAGGTGAGTCACTGCGATCAATCCCAGCACACTTCCGCTTGAGGTCAATGTCACGAACATCAACACGATGATGCCCACGTGCGAGACGATCAACTGCCAGCGGAGCCTGCGTCGCACGCGCCGTCCGACCACCGCCGCAGCCGCGACCATGCCTCGCAGTAAGAGGAACCAGACGAGGACATTCGCCATGCCATTCCACGCCGGATGGTCTCCGAGTATGCCCACCGAGCACGCGGTTGCCACTCCCAACAGCAGCAGACCGAGGACGACCGCTCGCGAGAGCGCCAGACCGGTTCTGGCCCACCACCGACGCCGTTCGATGGGTCGCAAACGCCAGGCGGGCCATGCAACGAGCCAGAACAGACTGAGAAAGAGCGGCAGGTTCGCGACGGCGACTCCGACCCCGCCGCCAAAGCGCTGCAGCAAGCCGGCAAGCACCATCAGCAACGCGCAGCCGAGTCCGGCTTCGAGCAGCGTGCGGACGCCGGCTCCTCGCCGTGGGGCGAAGGACCGGCTAGCCGATGCGGGCGTCTGGAATGGTGTCTTCATCTCGAGTCGCGGCCATTATACGGAGCACATTTGGCCTATTCGGGCGCTGTCACACTTTCTCCACACTTTTGCTCCACTCTCGGCACAGACGGGTCATTCGGGCGACACATTTCCGCCGTACGCTGCGTTCAGTAGACCTCGAGACACCAGACACCCCACAACACCGAGCAAGGAGATGACAGTATGTCAGCACAGATTGCACTCGCACCGGCGCCACCCGATCGGCAAGAACCAACCCCGCACGCATTCGGCCCATATGAATCCGGGGCAGCACCGTTCAAGGCACAGAGCGCCGCTCCGATCGCCATCGAAACCACCCAGCTCACGAAGCGATACGACTCGATGGTGGCAGTCGACCACCTGGATCTCCGCGTCGAGCAAGGCGAGATCTTCGGATTCCTGGGACCGAACGGGGCGGGCAAGACGACCACGATGCGGATGCTGCTCGGTCTCATCCGTCCCACCTCGGGATCGGCCAGCATTCTGGGCATGGACGTCGCCACCGATCTCCCGGCCATCCTGGCCCGCACCGGGTCGATGATTGAGGAGCCCGCCTTCTACCCGTACCTTTCGGGCCGGGATAATCTACGCGCCATGGCTCGACTCTCGGGCATCTCTGAGAATCTGGTCCCGAAAATTCTGGAGCGAGTGGATCTCGCGGGCGCCGCCAACAAGCGCTTCAAGGCGTACTCCATGGGCATGAAACAGCGTCTGGCCCTGGGCGCGGCTTTGCTGGCTGACCCGGAGATCCTGATCCTTGACGAGCCGGCAAACGGGCTGGACCCGGCCGGCATCGTGGAAATGCGCGACCTCATGAAGGAACTCAAACATGAGGGCCGAACCGTCTTGATCTCCAGCCACGTGCTGCACGAAGTCGAGCAGATCTGCGATCGCATCGCCATCGTCAACGGTGGCCGGATTGTGGTTCAAGGGCGGGTCGAGGAACTCTTACACCACAACGACAAGGTGGAGATCCGCATCGACCATCCGGAAGAAGCCGCGGACGTGCTGCATACCGTCCCCTGGATGGGACACATTGACCGTTCTCATGACCACATCCTGGTCTCTGCGCCGCTAGAGCGTACCGCGGAGATCAACCGTCTCCTGGCCGATCAGGGGCTCTATGCGTCCGTGATCAAGCCACAGGAAGAGAGCCTGGAACAGTATTTCCTCGAAGTTACGGAAGGAGTCAAAGCATGACCGCATACATGTCGTTCGAATGGTTGAAACTGACCAGGCGGTGGATGCCGCGGGTGATCCTGGCTGCGGTGGTCGCCGTCGTGGTGATCATGTTCCTGGGCACCAGCTCGAAACCGGACAGCAATCTGGCGAACCTGTTCTTCCCACGCGCCCTCCCCGCCTCGCTGGTCGCGGCCGCCTTTGCCGCCCCCTTCTTCTGGCCGGTGCTGGGCGGCAGTTGGCCGGGTAACGAATACGGGTGGGGATCGATCCGCCTCATCCTGAGCCGGCGTCCTCATCGGGTTGAACACGTACTCGCCTCTCTGGCAGTCCTGCTGATCGGCATTGGCCTGGCACTGCTGGCCTGCCTGATCGTGGGGAGCCTGGCCGGAATTACCGTCAGCCTGTTCACCGGACACTCCGTCTTCGTTTCCGGCGTCCTGACCGGCACGTTCGCACTCACCCTCCTGAAAACGTTTCTCGTCACCTGGTACGGCGCCTCCTTCATCATGATCCTGGCCTTCGCGGCGGGGACCATCTTCCGCTCTGCTCCGGCCGGGATCGGCGTCGGCGTGGGAGCAACGCTGGCGCAGATCCTGACGATCGGCATCCTCGAGGGCCAGACCGGTTTCTGGAAGTCGCTCGCGGAGCACCTTCCATTGCGGTACGTCGAGAGCCTGACCGGGAACGTGGCTGCGTCCGCCTTTGTCCACGGCACATCCCTGGCCAGAGTCAGCCCCGGCTCTCCCAGCGTCGGGCAGTCAATCGTGACCCTGGGGCTCATGATGATTGGTTTGCTGGCCGTCACCTGTGTCGTCGCACGCAGTCGAGACATCACAGCCTAAGTCGATTCAAAAGACGCTCCTCCTCCGGGGTACAGTCCCGTGAGGAGGAGCGTCTGGCTGTCCTCCATCCGATGAGCGGAGACCGAACGTGCGGAGTGACGAGACCAAGGTCGGATCAATCTACGGTTCATCAGCCGGTGCGCCATTTGTAACCGATGCCCCAGACGGTTGCGACACGATCTCCCAGCGGGCCGAGTTTCTTTCTGAGCCGGACGACATGACTGTCAACCGTGCGGTCGAACCCGATATACTCGCTGCCCCAGATAGTCTGCAGCAGGTACTCGCGACTGTACGCTCGCCCCGGGTGACCGGCGAGCATCGTCAGGAGGTCGAACTCCTTGGGAGTGAGTTCCAGCGGCTCGTCGCCGATGCCGGCCACGCGGCCA
>JANWJD010000137.1 GCA_025449555.1 Chloroflexota bacterium
ATTGCCAGTAACGCGCTCCAGCAATCCAGCCGCCCGTAAATCTTGGCTGGCCTGTACCCACCGTAAAGTCCAGCAGCCTCGCTCTCATATGGGAGGCCGGTGGACCCGATCAGGGTATAGAGCTTCGAAGGAGCACCGGTCATCGGACGTCGTCTCGGAAGACAGGGCTACGGGTCTGACTCGTCTCCTGCCGATCGGCCACCGAAGTTGCGCGAACAACACGCCGATTCATTGATTCCCCCTTTCCTGTCCCCGCGTAGGACGAACGAGAACAGCCTGACACTGCACGGTGAAAATGTCAAATGCGAGGATGCTCAGTCAGGACGGCACGGTCCAGAGGCCTGGAGAGTAGACGCAGGGACGTGCTCCTACCCATGCTTCACCTCGGCGGAAACTCCCCTCTCCCGCCTCACTAGACTTTGTCCATTTCAAGCGGCATAGGAGAGAGCGGCGTAGAGGTGGTCAAGGAGTGGTCGAGGAATTTGTACCAGGTCGGGGTCAGCAGGGGAGAAGGGAATAGGCACCCTGGCCCAGAGCCGATGGCGCACCAAGGCGAGGGCGTCCCCGAAGGTGGGCAGCCGTTTGTCGGACCAGGCGGCAGTCCGCACGGGCGGGGACGATGCGGTGAGCTGGGGATGAGCGAGCAGCGTGACCAGGGAGAAGAGCCCAAGCAGCGCCGGGGTGGTGCGACCAATGGCACGCTCCGACCACTGCCGTTGGGTCTCGACGCCCAGATGAGCCCGCACCTCATGGAAGGTGACTTCAACCTGCCAGCGCATGATAAACCAGCGGATGATCTGCACCGGGTCGGCGTCGCACGCGGTGCAGAGGAGTGCCTGGATCGGGAAGTGCTCCTGTGGATCACGCAGCAGCACCCAGCGGAGTGGCACCGCCGGCTGCCCATTCTTGTTGTACCAGTGGGCGGTATCCGAGACCAGTTCAATCGTGCGTGGTCCGTGGCCGTACCACTGGGGGATCACCACGGTGGTCCAGACGGTCTTGGGGTCCGTACTGCGGGCGGCGAGTTTAGGAAGGACGGCGCCCACGCGGCGGGGACGGCCACGTTGTCCCGGCAGCCGAGGGGGTGGTGGCGCGAAGAGTTGGGCATCCAGCCGCAAGCGGGTGACGACGGTGGCGAAAGCGTCGGTCGCCCGCAGCAGATCCATGGCGGCATACTCCGCATCCCCCACCAGGAGGAAGGAACGCCTGGGACACCAGCGATGGACCTGGCGCAGCATCTGCCGCGCCCAGACCGCAATGGTCTTGTGTCGGCGACCGCGTGCCAGGGTGAAGCGCTTGGCGGGCGCCAGCACCGTGAAGAAGGGCAACGCCCACACGCGACCAGCCCAGGGCAGGGGAACCAGCACCATCAGCGCGATCCAGCGCAGGCCACGGGTCTTGACCATCCGACGCTGCGTCGAGCGGACCGGGTCCCGGTAGTAGTCGGCCGCTCCGATCCGGCGACCGCGACGACGCTCGATCGTCTCGTCAATGCCCAGCACCACCGGTCCGGTGGGCACCAAGGCGGCGAGCAGCACGCCCAGCAGGATGCGACTGGTCTCCCGGCTGGACCAGACCGCACGGTTGAGGATACGGTGATAGCGCTGGAAGGAGGACTCCTGCTCCAGCCCCATGATCCGCAGGACGCTGGTCACCATGCGCCGTCCAGGTGCCAGGATGGCGCCAACCAGCAAGACCTGGACGTGCGGCCACAGTCGTCGCGAGAAGACCGGAGCAAACAGCGTGAAGAGCGCCATAATATCGGGAGGCAGAGTAAGCACAGACAGTTCCTTTGGCAAGAGGTGGGTCTGTCTTATTCTGCCTTTCCTCTTCTCCCCAATGGACAAAGTCTAGTTGAAGGGAGAGGGGCCGGAGGTGAGGGTGCGTCCTGGTCTCTAACCATCCAGCGGTAGGCGGACGGTGAAGGTAGTTCCACCGCCTTCACCGCTCTCTGCCGAAATGCTGCCGCCATGTTGTTCCACGATCTGGCGTACGCCGGCCAGGCCGATGCCCGCTCTGGCGATCTTCCCCTCGACGTTCCCGGCGCGATAAAAGCGATCAAAAATGTGAGGCAGGTCCGGTGCGGGGATGCCGAGACCGGTGTCGTACACGGTTATTACTCCCCAACGCATATCCGCCTCGATCACCTGCCGGATTCCGACCCGGATCTCTCCGCCCTGCGGACTGAAGCGAATTGAATTGGCGAGCAGGTTGGTCATGACTCGCTCGATGCGGAACAAATCCAGCATCCCGATAACTTCCGGTGTCTCGGTTTCCAATCGCACCGTGTGGCACTTACTGGCCGTTTGTTGATCCTCGATGACCGCCTTCGTCACCGCCACCAGATCGGTCGGACGTTTCTCCAGGGTCAGTGGCTGATCCATTTGCAGCCGGGTGATGTCGAGAAGCTTGTTGATCAACAGGTTCATCTTCGAAACGTTACTGTCGATGCGTGCCAGATCCTGCAAAAGCTGTTCTGCTTCCGGTGTCTCCCACCGACCAACGCGCCGTTGCAAAATCTGAGCGACGCCCTTGATGGTGGTACGCGGCGTCTTGAGGTCGTGGGCGGCAGCCGCTAGAAAGTCATCTTTCTGGCGTTCGAGGGTGCGTTGCGCCGTCACATCGCGGAATGTCACCACTGCGCCGAGCTGGGTTCCATCGTCGCCGGTCACCGGCGCGACACTTCCCTGGACGATTACGCTGGTACCATCCTTCCTCGTCAGGAGGCTTTCGAAGGGCGTGACCTGGCCGGTGCGCAGGGCCTGATCCACTTTGGATTCCGAAGCGTGAACGGGACCGCCATCTTTGCGGCTGTCCCGGAACGCTTGAGCCACCCTCTGCAGAGGCATGCCCGAAATATCGGCACCATACACCGCGCACGCGGCTTCGTTCGCAAATACGACATGCTCCGAGGCATCGATGATCAGTAATCCATCGGCAATCTGACCGAGCATGGCATTGCGCTCCGCCAGCAACTCTTCGACTCGCTGGCGGGAGCGCACGACTTCCGTCACATCCATGGAGAACAACATCACGCCGTCAATCGAGCCATTAGACTCGTAGCTCGGCTGGATCACGACGTCGAAGTATCGATCCTCTTCTCGGCCGTCACGGTCGCGGTCGACCCGAAACAAGGCCTCGTGCGCGATAAATGGTTCACCGGTCGCATACACGCGGTCGGCGATCGCAATGATTCCTTGATCCTCGGCTCCGGGAAACACCTCGCGCGCGGGCCGGCCAATGATGTCGGGCTGCTCGAGTTCCGCCACATACTGCTCGTTGGCGAAGGCATAGATGTGGTCCGGACCGCGACCCAGGGCGATGCGTGCCGGGGCCCGCATGAACAGGTCGTACAGGCGTCCCCGATTGGCCTCAGCCTGGGCACGGGCTGTCCGCTCGGCGGCATACAGGCGAGAGCGATCCAGCGCCTGCGCGCATTGTTGTGCCAGGGTCAGCGCAAAGGCCCGGTCGTCCCGGTTGTGCTCCAGTGCGCGTCTGAAGCTCAGGACCAGCAACCCCAACTTGCGCCCCTGTACCATCAGAGGGATGCACGCTGCGCCCCCGCAGCCGAGTGAGGACTGGATGCCCGCCAGTGCGGGATACTGTTGCTCCCACTCGGTGGGCGACGAGATCCAGATTGGTTCGCCTGATTGCAGGGCTTCAGTCGCCGGAAATCGGTCGGTGAGGGAGTACGGCCCAAACTGCTCGAGGGTATCCTGAGAATACCCACGGGTGCTCACTCGCTCGAGCCGCGTTTCATCGTCAGTCATCACTAGAACGGAACCCGCATCCGCCTCCAGGGCCTCGACAACCTGGAGGAGCACGGTGTCGGCGACCTCTTTCGAGGTCAGTATCCCCGAAAGCGAGGCTATCACGTGCTGGAGACGCACCATGCGATCGACGGAAGGCGGCGTTCCGACCTGCTTGCTATCGCTCTTTGCGCGTGCGATTGAATTCATGGTCTCACTATAGAACGCATTCTCGGGTCTTCCTGCCCGAATCGCCGCACGGATCGTACCGTCACACGGGTAAGAGTGCCGTCTCTACTGTGCGATCGCTACCGTGGTGGTCGTCGCGCGGTCGCCACGTGATCCCACGACAGTTACGGTGAGACGGAATGATTCGTGATAGCGCACCACGGAAAAGCCAAGCGGGGGACGCGTAAAGGTGCCTGCCCGATCGGAGGTGGCGATCCGCCGGTAGCTCGACTGCGGAAATTGTCCATGCTGACGGGGTAGCGCGGTAAAGGTGACGAGATAGGAAATCTGCAACCGTTCCAGGGGATGGAAGCCCCGTCCCGAGAGCCGGCAGGTCACGATGTCCTGCCGGTTTGGGATGCCACACTGCAGCGACAGGGTTGGGGTTGCAGCGAACAACGGCAGCGGAGCCGCCAAAGCCAGCCCGGCGGCCACGATGAGTGCCGGCACCAATCGTTTCATTGCATCGTTCCTGATTGGAAGCATGGAGGAGTATGCACTGCGGGAACGATGCCCAGTATGGCATGGTGACAAACGGACGTCATCGGGTGTATAGCCGAGGAAGCGGTGCGACAAAGGACGCAGTCATGGCTGGATTCCACCCTGAAGCGCACGATACAGGTTCGTCCTCTGGAAGCCGTCAGGCCTGCGTACCGAGCACATGCTCGATGAAGTAGGAACCCCAATCCGGTCGGCTGCCGTCGACGTCGGTGAAGCCGTATTCCCGTGCCAGACCCCAGGAGGACAACGTCTTACCGCTCTTTTCCGCTACCGCTGGATCCGATGCCAGCGCCGCGATCGCCCGGCCGATGTAGTACGGGGTTTCGGACGCAATGAAGTGCGGATCTTGCCGGGCTCCCTCACGCCAGGTCTCCGCCGTCACACCAAAATGGTCGAGCATGGCCTCGGATCGCAGAAACCCCGGCGTGACGGCGAGCGCGGTCACGCCGTATGGCCGCAGATCTTCCGCCATGGCGGCAGCCAGGTGAATATTCGAAATTTTCGCCAGGCTGTACGGCAGATTGCCCCGATAGGCGTAATCGGTCCCATCTGTAATCTCGACGATCAAGCCGCTGCCTCGTGCCACCATCAACGGCGCGGCGTAGTAGCTGGTGATGAGGTGAGAGCAGACCGCGCGCTCCTGCATGAGCAGTCCATTGGGGAGCGATTGTTCCCAGAACGGTTTCCCCCACTCGCTAAGGGCATCGCCGCCCCAGATGTCGTTGACCAGGATATCGAGCCGTCCATCCTGTTCCTGTGCCACCCGCTCGAATAGCACCGTTACCTCGCCGGCAATCGTGTGATCCACGCGCACCGGTATGCCCACTCCGTCCTGTGCCTGGACCATCTCCGCCGTCTCCTCGATGGTCTCCGGGCGGGCGCCGGTGGCGGGGCCGCCGCGGACGCTGCGGCCGGTTACATAGACCGTGGCTCCGGCGGCTCCCAGCGTCACCGCGATGCCGCGTCCCGCCCCACGGGTCCCGCCCGCAACCACTGCAATGCGTCCGACCAATCCCTTCCTGTCCGTCATCGCCTTCCTTTCCGCTTCCGGTCGGTGTAACCTGTCGGCATGTGCCCGCGTTCCACACGCATGGTACCCCGTACCGTCACGGCACGCGCGCGCCGGGCAGCGGAGCGACACAAATCGGAATGGGGAGAAGTCTGATGAGTCGTCGCACGCGATTCCTTGCCCTGTACGGCCTTATCCTGGTGCTGCTGTGGGTCGGAATCCCGGTGGCACGGGCCGGCGCGCTGGTCATCACCAATCCCTTTCGGTCACCGTCCGCCCGTCCCACGGGCCTGCCGGTTCATGAGGTTCACTTTCCCGCGGCTGATGGAGTGCGAATTGCCGGGTGGCTGGTGGGGTCCTCGCCCACCGCACCCGTCGTCATCCTCGTGCCGGGTTTCAAAGCCGGATCCACCTCAATGGTTCCGTATGCGCGTCTGCTCTACAAAGGAGGGTACGATGCACTCCTCTACGACAGTCGCGGCATCGGAGGAAGCGGCGGCAGCTTCACGCTCGGCGTGCGTGAGGTGGACGATGTGATGGGAGCGGTCAGATACCTCGATGGACGTCCCCATCTGAATCATCGCCGGTACGGGTTGCTGGGTGTTTCGTTGGGCGCCGGTGTCGCCATCGTGGCTGCCGCTCGTTCGGCCCGGATTGTCGCCGTGGTGGCGGATAGTGCTTATACCGACCAACATCGCATTGTCGACCGGCTGAACTCGCTGGTGTTTGGTGGTGTGACTGTACCGCTGGCCCCGATCGCTCCCTGGGTTGTGGACCACCTGACCAGTGTTTCCCTGTACAACTTCAGTCCGCTCCATGCTGTCTCGCGCCTCGGCTCCCGACCGCTTCTGTTGATCCACAGTCTGCATGACGATAACCCGACCACGCCGTTGTCAGGCGTCCTTGAGCTGAGAGCGGCGGCAGGGCCTCATACTAGCCTGTGGATTGCTCCCCAGGGTGGTCACGCCGCGGCCCTGGCCGCTCAACCGGCCGAATACACGCGGCGGGTGCTCGCCTTTCTTCATCGCTGGCTCCGTTAGGAATGGTGTGCCTCCGAAGGCATGAACAGCCGGTGTCCGGCTGCGATCATCCAGGTATGCGGGTCTCGTCCGCAGATGGAAGCGATGCCAGTGCTCGTTCGCTGCGTTCGACGAAGGGCACGGCGCCCAATCCTCGAAAGAGGATCAGTGCGATGTCGAGCTGTTCTCGCGCTCCCCTCGGGTCGCCGGCGTCGGCCAGCATGCATCCCCACTCGTAGCGGGCGATCGCCTCGTTGAAGGGGTGCGGCATCGGACGACTCAGATCAATAGCATGCTCAAATGCCTCCGTAGCCTCGGCTCGACGGCCCTGCCGCGCCAGAGCGAGGCCCAGGGTTGGAAGGGCCACCGCTTCCAAGAGATCAGAGCCATCCTCGCGGGATCCCTCCACCGCCTGGCGGGCAAGTGCTTCGGCGCGCACCGAGTCGCCCAGATCGATCCAGGCGCGCGCGACAAGCTCGCGCAGGATGAGACGATACATGAGATCGATCCTGGGGTTGTCGAGCAGCGGCTGAGCGCGCGCGATCACCTGCTCCGGCTGTCCTCGCAGCAGGCTCAACCAGGACTGCCCCCAGCAGACCGTGCTCATGGCCGTTACATCGTCGTGATCTTGAGCCGATTGCCACGCCTCGTCGACCTGCACCGTCGCCTCGTCCAACCGTCCTTCGAAGACATTCAGATAGGCCAGCGCAGTGAGCACATAGGGGCGTCCCCACGCATCGCCGACCGCATCGCTCAGGCGCACGGCGCGCTCCGCCAGCTCGCGAGCTTCCCCCCACTCGCCACGACCGATCAGCACAAAGGCGAGCCCGCGCAGCATGAAGGCGAGATTGTCCGGATCGCCGTAACGCTCGCTGGCGGCCAGCGCCCGCCGTTGGTAACTCTCCGCTCTGTCCCACTCCCCATTCAAGTAGTAACCGACCGTGGCGTTGTTCGCGGCGGAGGTGAGTACGTCGAGCGCTCCTGCCTCCTCCGCGATCACCATGGCGTTCTCGAGCGTGGCGAGGGATTCCTCGGCACGGCCCATACTCTGGAGAACGGTCCCTCGACGGGTCTCCGCCTCGGCCAGGATATGGTTGTCACCGGCCGCCCGGGCGAGATCCGCGGCGAGCGTTGCCGTCGCGAGACTGGCATCGAGGTCCCCTTTTATCCAGTACAAACGTGCCAGAATCGAGGTGGCCGCGGCGAGGGCAGGGGAGCCTGGCCCGGGATCTCCGCGCTCGTGCGCCTCTGCCAGCGCGGCCGACAGCCGGGCGATTCCGGTATCTCCTTCACCAAGCCTTAGATAGACACGGCCGATTTCCGCCTCCGCGCGCATCTCGGCCTCTCGATCTCCGCCGGCTCGATAGAGGTCGGAGGCCGAAATCAGAACCGGCCGCGCTTCAGCGTACCGGCCAAGGACGGCGAGCACTGATCCAAGACCGGCCAGCGCGCGTGCCTCCTGCGCCCGGTCAGCCACCTCGCGTGCCAGTTCCAGAGCGGTCCGGAAGTGAGATTCAGCTTCCTCGTGAGCGAAGACCTTGGCCGCTTCCTCGGCCGCCGCAAGCGTGTATGTCAGGGCCCGGGGGAGATCGTCGCCCTCGAGAAAGTGCCTGGCCAGTTCAGCCGTTCTCCTCTGGCGCTTTCGCTCCGGTAGCGCCTCGATTGCTTCGCCGGCAGCCCCATGGAGACGGCGACGTTGGCGGCTAGAGAGTTCTCGATAGAGGGCCTGCTGCGTGAGCGCGTGGTCGAACCCGTAGAGGTCGCGGCTTAGCTCGCGCACCAGCCCAATGTTCTGGGCTTCGTCCAGGGCGCGCTCGATGTCGGTCTCCGATCGTTGCGCCGACCACTCGCCGACACCTGCCAGCTCCTCAAAGGCAAAGGTCTGACCCAATACGCTGGCCTCGGCCAGGATCTCCTGCGTCTGTTCGCTCAGCCGTTCCAGCCGTTGCCCGATCACGGAACGCACACTTTCCGGCACCTCGATCGCGTCCACGGCCTTGCGTTCCCAATGTCCGTCTTCCCGATAGACATCGCCGCGTTCGACCAGCGCACGCATCACCTGTTGCACGAAGAACGGATTCCCCTCGGTGCGGCCGTACACCAACCCCGAGAATTCGGTTGATACCTCCTCCTCGCCCATGCTGGCTGCCATGAGGGCGGCCGTTCCCTCCTGATCCAGGCGGCGGACGGGCAGACGATGCGCCAGTCCCTCGCGATCCAGCTCGCGCAGCGTACGTTCCAGCGGATGCCGCCGATTGACCTCGACATCGCGGTAGGCACCGAGCATGAAGACCCGCGACGAACGCGCGTGCCGGGCCAGGTGGAGCAGCAGCTTGAGCGTAGCGGGGTCGGCCCAGTGCAGGTCGTCCAGGAGGACGGCGACCGGCGCAACTTCGGCGATCGCCTCGATAAACGAGGCCACGGCGAAAAACAGGCGCTGTTCCTCCTGTCCACCGCCGGCCACCTCCTGCACGCCGAGATGATTGGGCAGGAGAATGCTGAGATATGGCCAGCGGTGGGCAGCGTCGCGCTGGAGTTGTACAGGAGCCGCGGTATAGGCTCCGGACAGAGCTTCCAGAAATGGGTAATACGGCACGCTCTGCTCAGCCTCGTAGCAACGGCCGGCGGCGATGAGAAAGCCGCGATTGCGGAGATGAAGGGTCACCTCCTGGGCCAGTCGCGTCTTGCCAGCGCCGGGCTCTCCCGCGAGCAACACAGTCTCTCCCTGTCCGGCTGCGGCCGCATCCACGGTGGCGAGAACCTCACGCAGGTCCCACTCGCGTCCCACCAGGGGACCGTCCGGCAACGATCCAAGGAAGCCGCCAATGGGGAGGACCTGGCCCCGCGTCTCAGCCGACTGCTGGAGGACGCCTCTCTCATCGGGAGCAATTGCGGAAACTGTTACAAAGTGAGGAATAGGCGGGAGCCGAGAATCGTTGCCGGCTGCTGGTTTGGTCTCTTCCGACGTCTGGATCCCGAGCACTTTCACCGGATCCGAAAATCCTTTGAGCTGGGCCGAGCCACGGTCCACATACGTCAGCCCGTCTACTTTTCGGACCAGGTTGGTGACTGTCTCCGTAGCCAGGATCTCGCCCGGTCCGGCCAGGCTGCACAGCCGGGCGGCCAGGTTGAGAGCCGCGCCGCGGTAGCCGCCGTCCACCGGAATGACTTCACCGGCATCGAGCCCGATGCCGATCTTTATCTGAGGCGCCCCATCGACCTCGGACTCCCGCGCGAAGTAAGCATTGAGCTCGATGGAGGCCCACAGCGCCTGGCGGGTGGAGGAGAAGACGGCGAGCGCCTCGTCGCCGCGGAGCTCGACGACCCGTCCCTCCCGCACCGAAACCACCTGGTGCGCGGCGGCCGCGAATCGCATCGCGAGCTTCGCGGCGGCTTCGTCGCCGTGCTCCACGGTGAACTGCGTGTAGCCGCGCACATCGGCGATGAGAAAGGTCAGCACGGAACGCGCCGTTTCCGGCGTTCTCGATGCCTCTCTCAGGACCTCATCCAATTCTGGTTGTCTCCCAGATCTGCCGGTTCGAGCTCGAACGTGGCCTCATTATCCGGGTCGCTGTGCTGATTGCGCCATACAGGTGTGATCCAGCATGAGTAACCGTCCTGCACCATCCATGCACACCGACCCAGTTTTCCAGGTCTGAACGAAGGGAATCGAGCCCGCTTAGGCTGGTGCGCCGTATACTCACCAGGGTGGGGATAGAGATCGTTGCGTACGACCCGACCTGGCCGCGTCTGTTTCAGGAACGTGGGGAGCGACTGCGACAAGCCCTTGGTGAAGTGGCGCGCCGGATCGATCACATCGGCTCGACCTCGGTTCCAGGCCTCGCCGCCAAGCCGATCATCGATATACAGATCTCGGTTGCCGCTCTAGCGCCGGTTGCTGCCTTCTGCGATCCGCTTGTAGCGCTCGGCTACGTCTTCCGCGCCGATAACCCTGAGCGAACGAAACGGTACTTTCGAGAAGCCCCGGAGACGCGACGCGAGCATATCCATGTCCGCAAAGCAGGAAGCTGGGGCGAACAATTCGCGCTCCTCTTCCGCGACTACCTGCGCCTGCATCCCAACGAGGCAGCAGAGTATGCCTGGCTCAAGCGCGACCTGGCCGAGCGCTATGGGGATGAGCGACACGCCTATACCGAGGCAAAGAATCCCTTCATCTGGAGCGTCATACAGCGTGCCACCGACTGGTCCCAGGAGGTGGGATGGGAACCAGGTCCTTCCGACGCCTGACCGTGAGTGGTGCCGAACACTCCCCCTACAATGGCTGAAGCAGAGCGAAAGGGGCGTGCGGATGGTCGCATCGACGGACCAGGCGGAGATCGTCGAGGATCCACAGGAGCTGCGCGCTCGGGCCGAGCGGTG
>JANWJD010000138.1 GCA_025449555.1 Chloroflexota bacterium
AAGGCACAACTCCGGGCGTTGGTGCAGCCGTTTATCTTGCGCCGTCTCAAGACCGATCCCACCATCATTTCCGACCTCCCCGACAAGCTGGAAATGAAGGTGTACACGTCACTCATGCCCGAACAGGCTACCCTCTATGAGGCCATCGTGAAGGATATGCTGGAGCAGATTGAGTCCTCCGAGGGAATCCAGCGGAAGGGCCTCGTTCTGTCAAGCCTGACAAAGCTCAAGCAGGTCTGCAATCACCCGGCGCATTTCTTGGGAGACCAATCGGCCCTGGACGATCGATCCGGGAAGTTGGCTCGCCTCACCGAAATGCTGGATGAGGTCGTGGCTGCGGGGGACCATGCCCTGGTGTTCACGCAGTACGCCGAATGGGGGCGCTTGCTGCAGACGTACCTGCGCGAGCGACTGGGCAAAGACGTCATTTATCTGCACGGCGGTACACCCCGTCACATCCGCGAACGGCTCGTGCATCGGTTCCAGAACGACCGGCGCGGCCCCCCGGTCTTCATCCTGTCACTCAAGGCAGGTGGGACCGGTTTGAACCTCACGCGCGCCAACCACGTGTTTCACTACGACCGCTGGTGGAACCCCGCAGTGGAACAGCAGGCAACCGACCGTGCGTTCCGTATCGGCCAGATTCGCAACGTGCAGGTCCATAAGTTGATCTGCTCAGGCACGCTGGAAGAGCGTATAGACGACATGATTGAAAGTAAGCGACAACTGGCGGAACAGGTGGTCGAAAGCGGTGAATCATGGTTGACTGAACTGTCGACCGGTGAGCTAAAAGACCTCTTCGAACTCCGCCAAGAAGCTGTGATGATGGAATAGATGTCAAGAAAAACTGAATTTGCAAGCACCTGGTGGGCCCAGCGATGGATTCGCCTCCTGGAGCGCTTCGGCTGGAGCGCCCGATTGAACCGAGGGCGTGCCTACGCCCGTCACGGCAATGTGCTCGATATCGACGTCCAGCCTGGCCTGGTGCGTGCCAAAGTACAGGGTTCACGCAAGCAGCCGTATCGAGTCGAAATTGGACTCAAGCCTCTGAGCAAAGCAGATTGGGACAAGGTGTTCGCGCTGCTGCGCCGGAAGGCGATCTACGCCGCGCGTCTCCTCTCCGGGGAAATGCCGCGAGATATCGAGGAAATCTTCAAGGCGGCCGAAGTTCCGCTCTTTCCTCGCTCGGGCGAAGACCTGGTCATGTCCTGCACGTGTCCGGACTGGGCGAACCCCTGCAAGCATGTGGCGGCCGCGTACTACGTACTCGGTTCCGAGTTCGACCGCGATCCATTTCTCCTGTTCGAGCTTCGCGGCAAGAACAAGGAGCAGGTCATGGCAGCCCTGCGAGGTGGGCGCCGTGAGCAGCGGGCGCCCGGGGCGCGTCCTCCACGTGTCTCGTCGGAGCCGCTCGAAGAGCACCTCAGCGACTTTTGGGATGCCGGGGAGGAACTCGACGACGTCACCGTGCGCGTGACCGGCCCGCCCGTGCCGCAGGCGATCTTGAAGCGGCTGGGGCCACTGCCACTGCGCGACCTGCCCGAAGAATGGTACGGCGACCTCGCACGCATGTACGAAGTGGTAAGCAAGGACGCCCTGGCATTCGTGAACGTGGCAGGATCTGCTCCTCGGGTCCACTCAGCCGAGGAGTCGTAACCCCCGCTGCTCGGTGATGAGGGGGTTTTACTCCCCTTTCACCTCGATCATGCCGTTGCGCAAGCGAACGCTTAGCGTCGGCTCTGGACGTGTGGCAGGACCGTTGATGACCGAGCCGCTGTCGAGTTCGTACTGCGAGCCATGGCAGGGGCAGATGATACTGCGTCCTTCGATTCGTCCGCCCGAGAGTGAACAGCCGGCGTGGACGCAGGTGTCGTCCATGGCAAACACCTGGCCCCCCTGTTTGATCAGCATGACTGCGCGCCCATCAGCATCTACCTTCGTCGGCTGGTTGGTCTCCAGCTCCGATTCCGACAGCACCGGAACGAAGTCACTCGGCCCCTGGTGATACGCCGTTCGATTCACGCCGTATCCCAGGTCGAACACTTGATCCCCACCGAGATACGCACCGGCGGATGCCACAGCCAGTCCGGTGTTGGAGAGAATCACGCCCGCTCGGCGGGCGCCGGACAACCGCGTCACGAGTGCCACCGTGTACGTGACCACCGCCGTGACCATGGTCAGTCCATGCAGCAGGCCGACCTTTCGATCCTTTCCATAGGTATCGCTCCAGTCGGTCCAGCCTGTGCCGGCAGCACTGATGGAAGCGGCCAGACCGGTCGCAAGGGTAATGTCGGCCGCCGTTCGCAGCTCGGACGAATCGGACATGCCGGCGAGCGTATCCAGCACGAACGTACAGATCCACGCGCCGATCGGCACGTCGGTGACGACCGGATGCAGCGGGTGCCCTAACCACGTGCCATTGAGGAGATTCTTCGTCGTTTTCCCCGCACCACCGGCACGCGAGAAAGTGTCGTTAATCCACGCCTGCAGTGGTCCGGCAGCGGTTTCGAGCCAGGCCTGCTGCTGGATGAAATCGTCGAGTGGCTTGAACACGGTGTCCTCCAGAGTGGGATATCGGCGAACCAACCGGAATCGATGCTTCATTATGAGACACACTTCGCCGCATCACGCTGTTACGATCCGTCGATGGGCGACGTTGTACAATGGGCGCCTGCGCGAGAGCCTCGTTTCTCATGCGGGTCAAATCTTGCACATATAGAGTTTTGTTGAGTCGGGCATCCGCCCGCGAGAGGGATTTAGAATGTACCAGTTAAAAGTCAAAGGCATGCGCAACAGCACCCTTGCCTACCATCGGTTCGAATCCTATGCAGATCTGCTCGAGCTTGTCGCCGTCTATGAGGCCCTTGGATACAAGCCCGAAGCCTTACTGATCGAAGAGATCACGATCGAGCAAGCCGCCTAGGCGCGTCAGACCGGGAAACGTACGTGGGGAGCGCTCAAAGAACGCTCCCCACTTTCTGCACCCGCGTGACAGCTATCCCGTCTGGATCGCCACCCGGAAGTAACCGGTGGGGGTGCCGTAACACGTCGGGCTCCAGACGTCGAAGTGATTCCAGCTAGGGAACCCACCAAGGTGGTCCTCGACGACCCCAGTTATGCCAAGCACCGGCATGTACACGTGCGTCCCGAACGGGTAGTAATTGTTCGCCAACATCCCATAGAACACGGTCAGGCCGCTCGACGACAGCCAGCCCGCCGACCCGGGACAGTACGACGTGAGATACGCCGTGATCCATTCCCCCGCCACCGCCGGCTTCTTTACCGCTGCGACACGCTTTTTTGCACTCGCGTGTTTGTGACGATGTGGTCGAGGCATGGGCGTGGATGTGGGCACCGCTGTTGGCCTGGGGAGCGACACGGTCGGCACTAAGAGTGGCTGAGTCGTCGGGAGCGTCACCGTCGGAATGGAGACGGGACTACTGACTGCAGTTCCGTTCTCCTGGATCGCGCCCGAAGCGACTGAACTCAGATCCCGTGCGTAGGTTGTCACCTGTCCTACCTGGGTACTTGCCACTGCGAAAAGCAGCAAGCACCCAACCCTACTCAAAACCCTCCGGCATGAAAAGCCTCCCTCATATCGCGACCGCTACTCAGCGGATTCGCGTCGCGTTTTTCGTGGCTACCCCTACATCTTGGGGAGCAAGGCGCGATCTCAAGGCACAGGTAGCACTGTAGACTGACTGCTGCATCCTTGTCAACTGCCTGCTTTCAGCCGGGCCGATCGTGCGCTTGCATTCGCCACGAGGTGGAGAGGGTCAGCAAGAACGATACCAGGCTCCATTGCCACCTGAATCGAGTTCCCGACAACCTCTCGTAGCGCCCAATTCACACCGCCGGTATGATACTGTCAAAGTAGATCTCAGGCAGCAACTGCAACTCGCAAAGAAACGGATCAAGCGTGGTAGCGCCCTCCACCTCGGCGCTGCTCACCCAGTGGAACTGGGCGCCCAGTATTGTGCTCGGCATCCTGCTTACGGGTGGCGCCTACATATACGCAGCCGGTCCACTGCGCCGCCGGCATGGTTGGCCAAGTCCAACCCGCGCCCAGATCATCTGGTTTGCCCTGGCCGAAGTGGTGCTCGTCATCGCTCTGATCTCGCCGTTGGATGCCATCGGCGATCAGTACCTCTTCAGCGTGCATATGGTGCAGCACCTTCTCTTGGCGACGCTCTGGCCGCCGCTGGTGCTGATGGCATTGACCCCCTGGATGGTGCGCCCGATTTTCCGCAGCGGCATCCTTGCGCCTTTCGTGTCGTTTCTCACATATCCCGCGATTGCCCTCGTACTGTTCAACGTTGATGTGTATGCGTGGCACCTTCCTGGGATGTACGACGCTACCTTGCAGAACGAGAACATCCACATTCTCGAGCACTTAACGTTCATGTTCTTCGGTCTGATCAATTGGTGGCCGGTACTCAGTCCGTTACGGGAGCAGCGGCTGCCTTCTCCGTTCCAGATTCTGTATCTGTTTCTCGACGGTATGTTTATGATGGTTCTTGGAATCGTCTTTACGTTTTCTCCGGTGGTCTTCTATTCCGCGTACTCGTCCGCTCCCCGGCTCTGGGGTCTCTCAGCCCTGACAGACCAACAAATCGGTGGACTTGTGATGTGGTATCCCGGCAATTTGCCTTATGCGGTCCTTCTTGCCGTGGCGTTTTATCGCTGGTTCGATGGCGGAGACGCCTTTCAAGAGCCGGGCCTTGCCTCGACCTCACAATCTCCTACAATTAATTCGCCCCGTCCGGAAGTGAGCAACCAGGAAGCATAGAGCGTCTCGCCTTGCCGCGTCATCAGAATCGGAGGAAGGTATCAGAATGCCATTTCCACAACGGAAGAGTGTGAGACGTGCGGGGATTCGTCGCAGCGCGTTCGTATTGGCGGCGATCAGCGTGGCGCTGCTCTCTCCGGTTACGGTATTTGCCAAAACGAACCGTCCGAACTGGAATCCTGGACCGCCCTGGGCGCCGCTCGCTCCGGGATCCGGCGAGATGCTGGAGATATCCAATCTCTTCTGGATCATGCTGGTACTCTCCGGCATTGTCTTCGCAATCGTCTCCGGAGTCCTCATTGCCTCGGCCGTACGTTACTCCGCTCGACGCGGTCAGGAAGGCGAGCCCCGTCAGGTCTTCGGCAATCGGGCGGTTGAAATCGCGTGGACGGTGGTTCCAACCGTCATCTTGCTGGTGGCATTCATCGCCACCACAAAAGCCATCCACGACATCAATACTCCGTCGGGCGGCAATATCCTCAATATCAACGTGATCGGACACCAGTGGTGGTGGGAGTTTCAATATCCGAGCTTGAATGTCGTTACCGCGGACGAACTGCATCTTCCGACGGGACAGAACGTCCACTTCCACATCACTTCCGCTGATGTGATCCATAGCTTCTGGACTCCTCAACTGCAACGGCAAGTGGACGCGAATCCCAGACAGGACAATGCAGTGTTTTTGAAGGTCGACCAGCCGGGAGTCTACGACGGCGCTTGCTATGAGTACTGCGGTGAAGCCCATGCGTGGATGAAGTACCGGGTCATCGTGCAATCACCCGCGGCATTTCAGGCCTGGGCCAAACATGACCGTTCTCCCGCTACGGGTACGGCTAAGGGCTCGCACCAATCAGCGTTGGTTGCCACCGGTGAGAAAGTATTTCTCAACAACACCTGCGTCAATTGCCATGCCATAACAGGCACGAGCGCAGGCGGCGCGGTCGGCCCGAACCTGACCCACTTGGGAAGTCGATGGACCATCGGCGCCGGAGCTGCACCACTCGATCAGCAGGATTTGGAGCGCTGGATCGCGGATCCTACTACCTTCAAGCCAGGGGTTCTGATGCCGCAGTATCCATTCCTGTCACACCAAGACTTGCACGCTCTTGCAGCATACTTGCTGAGCTTGAAGTAGGAGAGAGGGAACAATGGCAACCACCACGCTGGATGAGGTGCGTGCTCATCCACTACCCACCGTAAAGTCGTATGCAGGTCTGATCTCGTGGCTCAAGACCACCGATCACAAGTTGATCGGGATCCTCTATCTGGTGACTTCGGGCCTATTTTTCCTGATCGGCGGCCTCGAAGCACTGATTATGCGGTGGCAACTCGCCACACCCGAACAGCACATCGTTTCACCTCAGGTGTATAACCAGCTCTTCACTATGCATGGCGTGACCATGATTTTCCTGGTCGTCATGCCGGTTCTGGTTGGATTCGCCAACTACTTCCTGCCACTCATGATCGGTGCGCGCGATATCGCGTTCCCACGCTTGAATGCCATGAGTTACTGGTTGTTCCTCTTTGGCGGCTTGCTCCTGTACTTCAGCCTGATCGAGGGCACCATGCCGGCGGTTGGTTGGTTCTCATACGCCAACTACTGGGAGCAACCGTATAGCTTCGACAACGGGCCCATCTTCTGGGCGGCCAGCCTCATCATCCTGGGCGCCGGGTCAATTGCTACCGCGCTGAACCTGATCGTCACGGTAGTCGCATTGCGCTGTCCCGGTATGTCGTTGAATAAGATGCCGCTCTTCGTCTGGATGGTGCTGGTCAACTCCTTCCTGATCATCTGGGCCATGCCGTTCCTGACGGCTGATGCCATCCTCTTGCTCTTCGACCGTCTGGTCGGCACCCACTTTTTCCAGCCCGGTCAGGGCGGCAACGTGGTGATGTGGGAACACATCTTCTGGGGCTTCGGCCATCCCGAGGTGTACATCATGATCCTGCCGGCATTCGGCATGGCGTCGGAGATCATCCCGGTATTCGCGCGCAAGCCGATCTTCGGCTATACCTTCGTCGCCTTTTCTGGCGTTGCCATCGGCTTTATCAGCTTCATCGTGTGGGCGCACCACATGTTCACTACTGGTTTGACTGTGAGTGAGCAGGCGTTCTTCGCCGCGAGTAGCATGATCATCGCGGTTCCCACCGGCGTGAAGATCTTCAACTGGCTGGGAACGATCTGGGGCGGGCAGATTCGCTGGAAAACCCCCATGCTCTTCTGCGTGGCGTTCATCCTCCAGTTCACCATTGGCGGCATCAGTGGTGTCATGTTCTCGGTGGTACCGCTGGATTACGCCAGCAGCGATACCTACTTTGTGGTAGCCCATTTCCACTACGTGCTGTTTGGCGGCAGCATGTTCTTGATCCTGGCCGGCACGTATTACTGGTTCCCGAAGATGACCGGTCGCATGCTCTCCGAAAGACTCGGGAAACTGCAGTTCTGGACCATCGTGATCGGATTTAACGTCACGTTCTTCCCGCAGCACTTCCTGGTGGCCATGCCTCGACGCGTCTACACCTATACCAATCAGGCGTGGACCATCGAAAACATGATGTCGACGATTGGGTCGCTCGTCATCGCCTTTTCGATCATGATTCTTCTGTTTAACATCATCAAGAGTCTTCGCAGCGGGGAGCGAGCCGGACCGAATCCGTGGGAAGCGTGGACCCTGGAATGGCTTCCTCCATCTCCCCCGCCTCCGTACAACTTCGCCACGACTCCCACGGTGCGAAGCCGCCGGCCACTGTGGGATCTGGCCCACCCGGAAGCACCCGACTGGCGCTTTGAGGGCCGTGAGTCGCGGGAAGGCGCGGTCGCGGTGCAGCGTGGCGCAACTGGGGGAGGATCCTTCCCCGGTGGCCCGGATCAAGTGGTTCGTGCCGACGCGCGTTCGATTCCCAGCTCCCGCGGCGCATCGTCCGTGGCCGCTCCGTACGCGCCCCAGCCTGGCGCGCGCGCGGTCTCGCCCGGCGGAGAGATCGCAGTAGCCGATCGACCGGCGAAACGAATAGAAATGACGCCGGCGCGAATGCTCATGCTGTTCTTCATCAGCTCTGAGTCCATCTTCTTCGTCTCGCTCATCGTGATGTACTCGGTGTATGCTTTCCACTTCTCGTCCCGCCAGTTGGAGATTCCGCGCACCTTCTGGTTCAGCCTCGCTCTGTTTGCCAGTAGTGGAACGCTGATCCTGGCAGAGAAGTTCCTCAGCCGTGGCAACAAACGCATGTTCAACGTTTTGTTGCTTTCCACCATCGCGTTAGGCGCCACCTTCCTGATCGGTCAGGTAACGGAGTATGCCAAGCTGTACAGCGAGAACACGAAGATTTCTTCGCCCGGCGAGTTCGGCACCACGTTCTTCACGCTTACCGGGTTCCATGGATTCCACGTATTCGTGGGCTTGGTGGCCCTGACATGTATCCTGTTACTTTCGAGAGACTGGCGTCCCGGTCATGAATCACCCGTGAAGAGTGTCGGGTATTACTGGCACTTCGTCGACGGTGTGTGGGTATTCATCTTCTCAATCGTGTACCTGCGCACGCTGCTCTAGTCCGGCGTGTACGAATGGAACAAGGAGCGTAGCAATGCAGACACCAGAAGGTTTACGCCGGGCAACGTCCTCAGGACCTGCCGCACGACCGGTTGGCCCTGAAACGGAAGAAGAGCTCGAAGCGGCATCGGATCCGGGCGAACACATCCATCTCCCGCCGCCCACCATCTGGCCCGTAACCGTGGCATCAGGTGTGGCCCTGGCGGGGTTTGGACTGGTGACCACCCAGGTCGTGTCCATCATCGGGCTCCTGGTCATGTTCTGGGGTATCAACGGATGGGTGCAGGAACTCAGACATGAACATCACTAGAAAACTCATGACCCGTGAGGTCTTCGCGGGCCTCTTCCTGGCCACGGTTGGCGGGATCGGCAGCATCATAGTCGGCTTGCCGATCATCGGCGTGGTGCTGGGTCCACTTTTCACTGCGCCCAAAGACGTGTGGCGCGACGTAGGCGCAATCAGTGACTTCAAAGTGGGCGAAACCGTCCAGGTAAAGTACAACTACAATCAAGGCGAAGTCCAACAGTGGTCGGGTACAACGCAAGAAACAGCCGCCTGGCTGCGCCGAAACAGCGGAACTTCCTTCACCGCATTTGCCGTCTATTGCACCCATCTCGGTTGTCCAGTCCACTGGCTGGCAGCTCCTCGCATCTTCCTCTGCCCGTGCCACGGTAGCGTCTTTAATGGCGACGGCACGGTGGCCGGCGGACCGGCTCCTCGACCGCTGTTCACGTATCCCGTGCGGGTTCAAAGTGGTCGAGTCCAGATCAAGACCCAGCCCCAGCCGCTCTCGTTGTAGGAGAACAGCATGAACGGTCTCATCAAGATCGGCGACGCAACGTATCGATGGCTCGACGAGCGCCTGGGCATCACGGGCATTACAAAGGCTACGCTGCTTCACCCGGTACCCAAGAGCATCAACTGGTGGTACGTCTTCGGCGCCGCCGTCCTTACTGCCTTCACGGTCCAGCTCGTCACGGGCATCTTCCTGGCATTCACCTACGTGCCGTCGCCCGACCACGCCTATTCCAGCCTGGACTACATCTCGCATCATCAGTTCGCGGGCAACCTGCTGCGGGGCATCCATTACTGGGGCGCCTCTGCCATGGTGCTGCTCATCTTCATTCACATGTCGGCGCACTTCCTTACAGGCTCATATAAATACCCGCGTGAAATGCAGTGGCTCACGGGAGCCGTTCTCCTCATACTCACGCTGGGCATGGCCTTCACCGGTCAGTTGTTGCGATGGAATCAGGACGCTTACTGGGCGATCGTGGTGGGCGCGGAGCAAGCGGCACGGACTCCCATCATCGGAACGTGGGTCGCTCAGCTACTGACCGCCGGACCGGCCGTCAACGGTCAAACGCTCACCCGAATGTACGCGATCCACATGTTGCTCCTACCAGGCGGCCTCATCACCTTCATCACCGTTCACATCTATCTCGTTATTTACAAAGGAGCGTCCGAGTGGCCGGTGCCCGGACAACCGGTGGACCCCAAGACGTACTGGGCGGATTACCAGGAGTTGCTCCATACCGACGGCGAGCCGTTCTTCCCGGTAGGAATCTGGCGAGACGCCGTCTTTTCTCTGGTAGTCATCCTGACCATCGGTGCGCTCGCCATTCATGGCGCCGCCGACATCGGCATTCCAGCTAATCCGACGACGCCCGCGAATCCGGCGCCGGACTGGTATCTGATCTGGTACTTCGCGATTCTGGCGCTGATCCCGCCGGCCAGCACGCCGTACGTCATCATCCTCGCACCGGCCATCGGCTTCGGCATTCTCTTTCTCTTCCCCTTTGCGAACAAGGGAGAACGCAATTTCGTGCGCCGGCCCTGGGCGATCGCTACGGTATTCATCGCAGCCTTCGCGACGCTGGTCCTGGTGTACATGGGATATAAGGAGCCGTGGAAGCCATTTCTCGTCAACGGGTCGAATCCTCCCCAACTGGCATCGAAATCCCTGCGAACGACCTCCGGACAAGCTTTGACTCCCATGGCGCTTGCTGGAGCGCATCTCATGACGGTTGAAGGTTGCACGGCCTGCCATCTGATTGAAGGGGTCGGGGGCCAGCGTGGTCCGGACCTGAGTCAGGTTGGTGACCGACGGACCTACGGGCAGCTCATCTGGCGTATTGCCCGCGGTGGTGGCGGCATGCCGTCATACGGTAATGTACTCAAGCCAAGCCAGGTCAATGAACTCGTAACATACCTGGAGACTCGAGTCACGCCCGGGCAGGCGATCAGTAGTAATCCCGGTGGCTAACGTCAGGGAGAAGGTACTTGCACTTGACCGTACGCAGGTGAGTTCGGCGATTCCCACACCGGCGCTTCCGGCGGATGAATCGTCCTTGTCGGCACTTTCGGAACGCTTGCCGATCAACTTCCGCCGGGTGACGGGCGCGTATCTCAATCTGATGAAACCCCACGTGACCACGTTGCTCCTGGCAATAACGGCTTTGACGATGGTGATGGCGGAGCGTGGCATGCCGCCACCGCTTCTGATGCTGGCAACCCTGGTCGGAGGCTTGTTCTCGGCCGGAAGCGCAAACGCGATTAACTGCTATATCGACCGCGATATCGACAGCATCATGGGGCGCACCATGCGGCGGGCAGTCCCGGCCGGACGGGTACCACCCCAACGCGCCCTGGTGTTCGGTATCGTGCTGGCCGTACTTTCGTTCGCCGAATTGACGCTCTTTGTCAATCTCTTGTCAGCCGTGCTCGCATTTAGCGGCATCATCTTCTACGTCTTCGTCTATACCGGCTACCTCAAACGATCCACCGTGCAAAACATCGTGATCGGCGGGGCGGCCGGCGCTGTGCCGCCGCTTGTCGGCTGGGCCGCGGTCAGCAACTCTGTGCCGCTCGCCGCATTCCTGCTCTTCGCCGTGATCTTCTTCTGGACGCCACCGCACTTCTGGGCACTGGCGTTGCTCATTCAACGCGACTACGAACGAGCGGGGGTCCCAATGCTTCCGGTTGTCCTGGGAGAGCAGGAGACCCACAAACAAATATTCCTGTATACGCTCCTCCTGGTAGGCGTCACACTCTTGCTATTCGCCAGCGGCAGCATGGGATACCTCTACCTCGCAGCCGCCTTGTCACTGGGCGCTGTCATGATTTACCTGGCGTACCGCCTCATGCGCGGCGGCTCGAAGCAGTGGGCAAACCGACTGTTCTGGTTCTCGAACTCCTACCTGGCCCTCCTGTTTGCCGTCATGGCGGTGGACCGCATTCTCGGCGGATAATCCGGTCGTGCGCATCGGTTGGAGACGAGGCACCCGCGCCTTCGTGGTGGGTATAACGGTGCTCACAATCGTCATCGCACTGGCCGCCGGGCGAACCTCGGGCTCCGGTCATCCGCCTGCCACGGCACGCGCTATTCCGTCACCGGCCTTGCCGAGGAACTGCACCACCGCCACGCTGGGTGGATCTCGCTACACGGTGTGCGAGGAGATCACTCCGGTGTCAAAGTAGCGCGATGCTGCCCTAGTACATTTTGAGAAGCCATGCCGCGACCCGGGCCGACATACGCGATCGCGGGTAAGAGGAGAGGGATCATGGACCAAAACATCGCAGACCTGGCGACCACTACAACCCTTCAAGCTCGGGGCGGATCGGTGCAGTACTATCCGCTCAACCCGGTCGCCGAAACGGCAGGAGTCAATCTGGATCGTATGCCGATGACGGTCAAGATCCTCCTGGAAAACGTGCTTCGGCTGCACTCCGCCGGAGCAGCCCGTGCGGAAGACGTGATGAAACTGGCACGATGGACGCCGGGAAGCTCGGTGCGCGGCGAATTCCCGTTCCTGCCGGCCAGAGTGCTGCTGCAAGATTTCACCGGCGTTCCGGCCGTGGTCGATCTGGCCGCGATGCGTGCCGCCATGGATCGCCTCGGCGGTGATCCGGAACGAATCAATCCGCTGGCGCCGGCGGATCTGGTCATCGATCATTCCGTCCAGGTGGATATGTTCGGTACGACTCTTGCGTTTGACCGGAACGTCGAGCTTGAATACCAGCGAAATCGCGAGCGGTACACGCTCTTGCGCTGGGCCCAGCAGGCATTCGATCAATTCAGCGTCGTCCCTCCAGGAACCGGCATCTGCCATCAGGTCAACCTCGAGTACCTGGCAAAAGTGGTTGTCACCCGAGAGCTGAACGGCAGGACCATCGCCATGCCGGATACCCTGGTCGGCACCGACTCACACACCACCATGGTGAACGGTGTGGGAGTGCTCGGCTGGGGTGTGGGTGGAATCGAGGCTGAAGCGGCGCTACTTGGACAGCAGATGTATCTCCTGCTCCCCACGGTGGTCGGCTTTAGATTCAATGGAACGTTACGCGAAGGAACCACTGCTACGGATCTGGTTCTCACCGTGACTCAGATGCTGCGCCGCCATGGCGTAGTCGGCAAGTTCGTCGAATACTGCGGAACCGGATTGAGCCAGCTCAGCGTAGCGGACCGCGCCACGCTCGCCAATATGTCCCCAGAGTACGGCGCAACCGCTGGGCTGTTCCCCGTGGATGCGGAGACCTTGACCTATCTGCGCATGACGAACCGAGCAGCGGACCAGATCGATCTGGTTGAACGGTACACGAAGGAGCAGG
>JANWJD010000139.1 GCA_025449555.1 Chloroflexota bacterium
CCATCCCGATCCACTGTGTGCCCATGCCGGCAAAGACGAAGGCGATTTTGCCGCGCCGAGCGCCGACCGAACCTTGAGACAAAGCTCGCAGGCTTTCTCCTTGTTCGAACCCCTGGAGAAGATCGATCATCCCATCGTGTGAATCTGCAACCAGCGCGAGGCGCTCATCGTGGTGCGTGCGATGAAGCGCCGCGGTGGAGCACACGTCGTACAGGGTTGCGGTAGCTTTCCATTGCCCCAGAGACTCTCGGTACGCCACGGCAGTTGCCGCCAGTGCCTCGGGCGACCGCGCCGAGAGCGTGAGTATTTCCGGTCTCGGCGGGACGTGTTTCACCTCCGGTTCGTTGGCCACGGCCTCCTCGAGAATGACGTGGCAGTTTGCCCCGCCGAATCCGAACGAATTGACTCCGGCACGCAGCGATGGCCCGTGTCCACTCAGCGGAATCGGATCCCGAGCGATGGTGAGCGGAACTCCTTCCAGGTCAATCGCGGGGTTGAGTGCATTGAGGTGGAGATGCGGTGGCACGACACGATGTTGAAGAATGAGCACAGCGCGGATGAGACCTGCCATCCCCGCGGCGGCTTCCGTGTGCCCGATATTTGTCTTGCCCGAACCGACGATTAAGGGCCGTTCACTTGAACGACCTTCCGTCAGAACCGCTTTCAGAGCGTTGAGTTCAATGGGATCTCCGAGCGGTGTACCCGTACCATGCGCTTCGACGTAGTCGATATCCGCCGGACCAAGCCCGGCATCGTGCAACGCCAGCCGAACGACTGCTTGCTGGGCGTCCCCATTCGGAGCCATAACGCCATTGGTGCGACCGTCCTCATTCATGGCGGTGCCACGGATCACGGCCACGGGCGCATCTCCGTCGCGCGCTGCATCGGAGAGACGTCTCAGCACCACCATGCCGCACCCTTCCGACCGAACATACCCGTCTGCGGACGCATCAAACGTCTTGCAGCGACCCTCGCCCGACAGCATATGTGCCTGAGAGAATCCGACGGTCATCGTAGGAGCCAGAATGAGATTGATCCCACCAACCAGAGCGAGGTCGCACTCGCCACGACGTAGGCTCTGAATCCCGAGGTGAAGAGCGACCAGGGAGGACGAGCAAGCAGTATCGACAGCCAGACTAGGACCGTGCAAATCGAACGAATATGAGATTCGATTTGGTGCCAGGCTGTGGGATCGGCCGGTACCGAAGTACGGAGTGGGATCAACTCCGTCTACGAGAATTCGGTCGGAATAGTCGGTATGCGCTATACCGATAAAGACGCCGGCATTGCTTCCTGCAGCACGCTCGAGCGGTATTCCACTATCCTCGAGAGCCTCATAGGCGAGTTCCAGCAGGATGCGCTGTTGCGGATCGAGACTCTCCGCCTCGCGCGGCGTGATGCCGAAGAAATTGGCATCGAACCGGTCGATATCTGAGATGAAGCCGCCCCAGCGGGTATTCATCTTTCCGGGCTTGCCTACTTCGGGATCGTAGTAGTCGTCGATCGGGAACCGGTCGGGTGGAACCTCCGTAATGGCATCCAGGCCGGCTCTGAGCAATTCCCAAAATGCAGCTGGGCTATCCGCTCCCGGGAAACGGCAGCCCATGCCGATTATTGCAATTGGTTCTCGTGAATCGTCTTCCATACCTCTCCCCCATCACCTGGAAGTGACAAGTCCTCCCCGGCTCCACCACAGGAGCGACCAAAGGCCGACCAGCGCGACAAACAAGACGGCGGCGAGCATAGAGACGTTCGACAGTGACATCTGGGTTGAAGAAGGGTTCAGGAATAAGTAGAGAGTTACAACACTTGCTCGCAAATAGCCGTGCTGGAGTGCCACCAGGCTGTATGAAAAGAGGGGATCCTTGAACGAGTTTGGTGGGTAGCCGTTCGCTCCCAGCGTTTCGATCCAGACAGCGAGAAACGAGATCGCTATGAGGCCGTAGACGATCACCCGGCTGATCCAGTCGGTCGCGCGATCGAGTACAAAGATGACCGGAAAGGTGATGAACGGCAGCATAGGAATCAGATATCGAGGTCCTACCGCCCAACCGCCGTGCCAGCCAGGAAACGTGCTGATAGCCAGGAGTTGCGCGACGGGGACAGCAAGGAACAGGATCCAGTCGCGATCGGCCCGGCGAGCCCACAATCGATAGCCGGGAAACGCCGTGAGCAGGAACGGGGACAGGAAGAAAAGCCCCCGGAATGGGCTGAACGACATTCCCCACAGAGCCTGCAACTTCGGTCGCGGAATGAAGTGACCGTACGCACCGTTTAAGCCTGAGCCATGGCGGTGTACACCGGGGAAGGCAGAGGTGGTGACCGCATATCCCGTGACCAACGGATTGCCGAAGGCAGCGAGGTTATATGCTCCAACCACGAGTATTCCCGGAACTCCCCCCACTATCAGGGCCGGCCATAGGTGCCGAGGAAAGCGAATCAGGGCGTAGATACCGATCAGAACGGTAATAACGATGCTGGAGTATTCGAACAGCACGGACGCGCCCAGGCAGAGTCCCGCCAACCCGGCAGTAGCATGAGGATGCTGCACGAACCAGGCGCTACGTGAGCCCCGCACGGCCTCTTCTTTGTCATGGATCCAGACCAGAACGAAGGCGGCAAACAGCAGCGCCGTCACCGGCAAGTGTGAATACACAGTGCCGGAGTAGCGAAACATCATTGTTCCGAGCCCGAGAGCAAGCGTCAGAATCGTGCGATTGATGTTGGACCGGGTGAAGAATCCAAGAAACCAGTAAAAAAGCAGGAGTAAAAGCACCGCTGGAATGGAAACGGTAAAGATGCTCAACAAAAACACCAGCACTATATAGCTCCGGTACGCCGACGTAATCACTCCGGGAGGGGGCACGGGCACCGAGTGAAACAGCGCCTTAAACGCCAGATACACCGGCACACCGAGTAGGCTCTCACCTGGGGCTTTGTTGATGTAGTAATGGCCGTGATGAAACGCGAGGTCCACTGTGTTCGTGTGGAAGGAATCGATGGCCGCAGTTCCATGGTCGACCAGTGCCACCGTCAGGTCCACATGCGCATTCTCATTTGGCCCCATGGGAAAAGGGACAAAGAATATGAAGCACACCAAGAAGATACCGGCCAGCCAGACGACGTTGAGATGCGAGTTCGCCTGACCAAGCGTGGTTCGAGCCACTTTGGGCGGCTCAATTGCTGCACGTGTAGAGACTGTAGAATCCGCGTGCTGCATAGGTGTGACGGCTGCTCCTCGTAATCTGACTTGTCCGCATCAAAAGTATAACGTCGGCTGAGCATGCCGGCGCACCAGGGTGGATGTGAACGGTTGAGAGGGACTGTGACCCGGTTCTAGAATTGTCCATATGGGTTCCGACGTCCGCGGTGTCTCGGAAGAATCAGGCCGCGATCTGGAGCGAGAAGGTGACGGTGGGACACCGTTCCGCCGGAATGTGCCGGGAATGATGGTATCCTCCGGTGTTTGCAACGACCTAAAATCGACAGATCCGTGCTAATTCATTGCACGCCATCGTGGGGGAAGAGATTCGATGCCACCGGGACACGAAGGACACCGACCAACTGGACAAGTGACCTTCGAGCAGACACCCCGACCATCTCTGGTCGCCGGACGCTCCATGGAGTATCCACAGCCTGAATCGGCGACGGAGACCTCCATTGACCTGGCGGCAACCGTCGTTCTCCCCGCCTTCAACGAAGAGCTCGCGCTGGAACAGGTACTCATCTCCCTCTTTGCGGTCGTCGATGAATCCACGGAAGTGATCGTGGTCGATGATGGGTCGTCGGACAAAACGGCTGAAATTGCAAGCCGATTTCCCTGCCGTTTGCTGCGTCACAGGCAAAATTATGGAAAAGGCGCGGCCGTTCAGACCGGGTTGCTCAAGGCGAGAGGACGTTTCGTCATCGTGATGGATGCCGATTCCACCTATCCCGCCGAAGTCATACCCGCGATGATCGCGCTCTCTCACGATTACGATTTCGTGCGCTGCACCCGCTCTGATGGTATGTCCAATTCACCGATGGTCAACCGTATTGGGGCCAAGATCCTGGACTCGATTTTGAAAGTGGTCTACCACCTCGAGGGCTTCGACTACTTGAGTGGCTTGTACGGGGTCAGGCGTGATGCACTTCAGAAGATGCGCCTGGCAGCCGACAAGTTCGATCTGGAGATCGAGATTGTGATCAAGGCGCGGGCACTCAGGCTGCGCTCGGTCACCATGCCTATTACCTATGGAGCGCGCCTTGGTCCGAAGAAACTCCGACCGTGGAAGGACGGTTGGTTCCTTTTGCGAGAGATCATGGCGATGGCATTGGTGTACAACCCGGGCCTCACGTTCGTGCTGCCGGGGATGCTGATCTGGACTCTCGCCGCATCACTCATGTTCATATTGAGCCGCGGCGGAAGTATTACTACTCCATACGCCGTCCGATTGGATGTCAACAGCTTCATCATCGCCGCCATGGGTGCCACTGTGGGGTTTCAGTTTGTGGTGTTCGGCGTGGCGGCCGCGCTCTTTGGAGTTGAACATGGAGCTCGCCCCGGACGGTGGCTCGTGTTTCTGAGTAATGGCGTGGTGCGATTTGCGACGGCGATGGCCGGCATACTGTCTTTCGTGATTGGTATGGTGGCGCTCTGGGGATTGGTAGAGCCATGGCTCGCGGCCGGAGGAGGGAACTTTCACGCGACTCGGAGGCTCGTTCTAGCGGGTGTGCTCGTCTCCATGGGCGTGCAGGTGGTTTTCGCGTCTCTGTTTATCTCGATATTTGCACGGCGACTTGCTACCGCTGCCAAAAGTGGTCCCGAAGGTCGCTTGCTGCAGCCGATTTCGGCACATCCGACCACGGAGTAGAAGCAGAGCATGTGGCAGCGCCGTTACCACCGGCCACTGACTGCAATGACCTTGAGACATCACGCGTGGTCTCGTGGGAGGCTGTGGCGAGTCCCAGGGTGCTAACGGCTTCGGAAGATGTTTCGGTCATAGTCTGCGGATATAGCGAGGATCGCTGGAACGATTTGGTTCGGGCGATCGAGTCGGTGCGGTCCCAGCGCGTTGCACCACTGGAGATCGTCGTGGTTATCGATCACAACCAACGCTTGTTGGCGCGCGCGCACGCCTGCCTGCACGGTGTGTTGGTCGTCGAGAATGGAGAACAACGCGGACTGTCCGGCGCGCGCAACACCGGGGTCGCGGTTGCGCGCGGAGACGTGGTCGCGTTCCTGGACGACGACGCGGTGGCGGCGCCGGATTGGCTTGATCGGTTGGCCGCCGCATACACGGATGCAGACGTGCTCGGAGTTGGAGGGCCAGTCGAACCTGCCTGGAACAGTGGACGACCCCGATGGTTCCCTGAAGAATTTGACTGGGTGGTGGGGTGCACGTTTCGTGGCATGCCGGAAGAAACCACAGCCGTGCACAGTCTCATCGGCTGCAACATGTCGTTTCGGCGGGACATCATGTCGGTGGTCGGTGGCTTCCGAAGCGACATGGGGCGGGTCGGTACCGTCCCCCTGGCCGGTGAAGAGACTGAATTCTGCATCCGGGCGGGCCACCATTGGCCGCAGCGCCGCTGGGTATACGAGCCACGTGCCAGGGTGGAGCATACGGTTCCTCCGGCTCGGGCGCGACCAGGTTATTTTCGGTCGCGCTGCTACGCAGAGGGTCTTTCGAAGGCGGTGATCGCTCAGTCAGTCGGGGCGCAAGATGGGCTGGCCGGCGCTCGGTCGTATACCTTTAAGGCGTTGCCACTCGCCATGGTACGGGGCCTCACGGACGCGATGTTCCATCATGACTCGATGGGTGTGGCACGGTCGGCAGTCGTCCTGGTTGGGTTCACGATTACGACCACGGGGTACCTTCGAGCGCTGCTTGGACGACGACTGAGTAAGCGAATCCCACAGGATGTACATCTGCCATCGTAGGATGATCGCGGTTTCTGCACATCGCACCTGTCTCCACGGTCGCACGCATCATGTCTCGGAGCGGGTGTTCCTTCGAAGGAAGCCCGTCGCCCACCAGGTGCGTGGCGGGAACAAGCGACCACGCAGGTAGGCGATCGGACCGTACAACATTCCCCTAAACTCAATATGTGTCAGCTCCTTCGGGTAGCCTCTTTCCTTCTTTGTGCCGCCCATAGATCGCGTCTTCAGGAAGTAGGCCAGGGCCGCCGGCACTCTGTGTACGAGGCGTACGAGCATCTTGGGGTCGTCGAGAGCGACACTCGTCAGGTAGGCCGTGAGCCCAAAGCCATAGCTGTAGATTTGTGCTTGCAACTCGTCGTAGTTCCGGCGGTGAGCGTGGTGAACGATGGCCGCCGGTTGATAGAGAAGTTGATAGCTGTGAGAGATCGCACGGTAGAACAACGCGAGATCCTCGCCGCCACGAGCCGGAGCACCGGCGCCCAAGTTGGGATCGAACGCGCCGAGTTCGAGCAGTACAGAGGTTCGGAAAGCCATGTTATTGCCCGAGCCGAACATCGCCGCGGCATAGGGAAAAAGAGGGTTCGCCGGTTTGTTCTCTCTCACGTCGAAGAGTTGCCGGGCGAACCCTTTTCCGAAGCCGGCGTACAACTCGAACCAGAGTTGCGCCTCGGTCTCAAGCTGTGAAGGAATCACCAGCCCCGTGACGACTCCCACGTTCTCACCGGCGCCAAATCCATTCACCAGTTCAGCCAGCCAGTAGCGGTCTACCACTGCATCGTCGTCCACGAAGGCGACGAATTCGCTCCCGGTTTCAACCAATCCCCGGTTACGGGCGTGCGAACTTCCGGGCCGAACTTCAGTAACAATCCGGATTCTCGTTCCATGCTGAGGCACTCCATCGGGCAGGCAGAGTCGCGGTGAGCCGGCAGGGTTATTGTCGACCACGATCACCTCGAAGTTTGGGTAATCCAGCCCTATCAAGGACGACAAGCACGCGGCAAGGGAAGACGCTCGGCCTTTCGTCGGCACGACGACAGTGACAAAGGGCGCGTCGGCCAGGAGGAGTGTCCGCTGGTGCAGACACCGGGGCACCTCTGGCCCAGGAAGCCCTTCCTCGTTCAGCTCGCAAGCCACCGGAAGAGAATCTTGCCGCAGGTGCTCTGCGATCTCTCCATGCAGTGCTTGCCACACCTGCGTGGCGTAGCCGGCAGCGGTCAGCCCATCCTGATCGAGAGTCAATTCCACCATCCCGAGCGGGCGTGTGTGTAACCGCACCAGCGACCAGGCTCGCTCACCGTAGCCTCCCTTCAATGAGCGGATGCATGGCAACGTCTCGCTCAGTTCCACTTCGAGCATCTGAATGGGGAGCATTGCACCGGACTCGGGCATAGAATGTGGGACCTCCTGGCCTCAGCTCAGCATACGGCTCGCGAGAACGAGCCGAATTGGTTCGAACAGTCGAGCGTGAAGCGGCACGGGGCCCTGGAAAGCGGTGGAGATCACATTGTGAATTTGCACGCAGTCAGACGCAGGATGTGGAATCCTGGCATTTCGCCCGACTTTCGTGTCAACTACATGATCATTGGCGTGCAGAAGGCGGGTACAACGGCGCTCGCGCGACTACTTTCTCGGCATCCAGACCTGTACCTTCCACGCAGGAAAGAGCTTCACTTCTTCGACGACCGCCGATTGATGGAGTCTCGCGACTATCGCCTCTATCATTCCTTTTTCTTCAACTATCGAGGGCAGAGGATGGTAGGAGAGGCAACCCCGTCCTACATATACGCTCCTTACACGGCTGCGGCGCTCAATGAATACAATTCCAGACTAAAACTCATACTCGTTCTCCGAAATCCAGTTGACCGGGCATTTTCTCAGTACAACATGAATGTGCATTTGGGCAATGAGATGTTGCCATTCGACGAAGCCCTGATGGCTGAGGAGCAGCGGCTGGAGGCTCATCGGAAGGATTACGGCAGAGGCACGGTAGCCAACCGGTTTTCGTATAAGGAGCGCGGGCGGTATGCCGCTCAAATTCAAAATTTGCTCGCATACTTTCCACCCGACCAGCTGTGTGTGCTCAAATACGAGGAGCTTGTGGCCGATTATCTGGCAACTCTGAAGCAGATCTATCGATTCCTGAACGTTGGTGACTTCGTCCTCGAGAACGTGCGTATGAATTCAAATACCCGCACCGGATCGATGACGACGGACGTGCGCGAGCATCTCACGGAGTTCTTCGCACCGGAGTTTGAGGCGCTCGAGAAACTGCTCGGGTGGGATCTGGCGAACTGGCGCCTGTGAACCTCGGGGATAATGCGGCACGACCAGGGCTCGAGTGATCACCCGACTTATCCGCCGGATGTCCTGGAGAGGGCATTCGTGACTCCCCGTCTGACCTTTTTCTGCCGCGCTAACAATTGAGGCGTAAAGAAGGCACGTCGAAGCGCTGGACTGCGAAGTAGGAGTGGGAGGTTGACCAGCCGTTGATAGGTATGCCTCCGCTTGATTCCCTCCTGGTAACGTTGAACCCAATCCTCCGATAGCTCATCCGCCTGCTTCTGAAGGCGTGGAGCGGAGAACTGATACTGTTCGGGAAGCGAGATCTGGAGATACTCCAGGACTCCGCGCACGATGCGCTCGTAGTCCTGCGCTAAGTCCTCGTAGACCACCGTGTAGGGCACAATACCGTTGGTCGTAAAGTATTCTGACCAGGCGGCTTCCTCTCGCAGAATCTGCCGCAAGTACTGATCGACTAACTGCAGGTTGAACGTCAGCTCATTGTTTGGGATTGATTGGCTCAAAACCGATCTCCACGCGTCAGTCTGCGCGGCGCGGAAGAAGGAGACGGCCTGACGAACCTTATTCCGGCGAGTTACCCAGACATATCTCAAATTGGGGAAAGTGGCTTCCAGGCGCGCCGGCAGAGAGACCGGAGTGACGCCCGATTCCCCCTCCAACATTCTGTCCAGATACCGCAAGTTGGGCGCTTCTACTTTCATGCCGAAAACACCGTTGGGGGTTGTGCCATATCGCAAGACGTTGTTGAGGCACTCAGAGAATGGCCGGTTAGCCCAATCTTGTCTCCATTCTGCCTTCCGTTGGCCGACCGCCACGGAGCTCAGAGTATCTTTCGGCAGGTACTCTTCTGGGCGACCGGCCACGCCTGTTGCACTGAGGGCTTCCCGCAGAAGATTGCTGCCACTTCGCGCTGTGAAGCAGACGAAGTACGACCTTTGTGGCTGTATCACTGCTACTTTCCCTTTCGGGTATGATTTCGCTGAAACCAGGGGAAAAGCCATTGTTGCGTTTACCCTGTCAGCAAGAGTATCAAACGATCCAGCGGGGAGTGCAGCGAGCGACATCTTCGCGCTGTGCTGCAACTCTGGTCGAAGCGCGGAGGCGGAAAGTGCTTGACGTAACGGCATGACGGTTGAACGATCAGGCAGCGCGACGCTCAGCCCGCTGCCGCTCGGCCCACTCCAGGACAATCCGCTGGTCTCGGTCTTGATAGCCAACTACAACTATGGACACTATATCGGGGAGGCAATCGAGAGCGTCCTGCAGCAGTCCTATCGCCGGCTGGAGGTGATCGTCTGTGATGATGGTTCGACTGACAATTCCTGCGCCGTCGTGGAGACGTTCGCCCAACGTGACCCACGCGTCACACTGATACGCCAGGAGAACTCCGGTCAGGGGGCAGCGCTGGCTGCGGCATACGAGCGGAGCAGCGGCCAGATTATCTGCCTGCTCGATTCGGATGATGCATTCTTGCCTACCAAGATCAATCGTGTGGTCGAAGCGTTCACCAAGCATGCTGAGGTGGGCTTCGTCGGCCACCGCACCGTACGCATCAATTCGCAGGGAAAACCACGCGGCGTCCTTCCTTTATCCGTGTCCGATACCGTCGCGTGGTGGGGCCCGACGCTCTTGCGCAACGGCGGCATCGTGCGACATCTGCCTTCATGCTCCGGGCTGAGCCTGCGGCGGGAGGTATCGGACAAGCTCTTCCCACTCTTCCGGGCCCCGGAGGTTCGGGGATATTTCGGGGACAGAGTGCCTTTGCTGGTGGCTCCGCTCATCACGCCGGTACTGGTCTTGCCGCAACCTCTGGCCAAATATCGTTTACATGGTGTGAATAGGTCGGGCGGTGCGAGCATGTCCGTGCCCTTCCTGGATCGTGAGATGAAGGCTGTGCGAGTGGGCTGGGAACTGCAACACACATACCTCGCCACGGCTCACCCCGAAGTGTCCGAAAAATTCGCGCCCATGGAGTCCCTTTTGAACTACTGGCTCATGCGATACATGCGCGCGCGCTTACTCCATTCACAGGAGGTGCGCGAGGCATATAACCGTGTCATTCACCACCCCGAGTTTCAGCAAGATCCATGGTTTATTCGCTGGTTCTGGAAGTGGTCGATCGTGCTTCCCCGCCCGCTCTTTCAAAGAGCGATCAACGTGCTCATGGGCGCCGGCGCTATCAAGCAGCTCGTCGCCCGGCTCAGCGGCAGGGCGATGTAACGCCATGGGATCCGAAAGCACCAACGACCCCTTGTTACCAATTTGTCCAGTTTAGAGGGAGTCGATACACTCGCGGGGGGCACCAGAGGTGGCAAGTCCGAATCTAGTGCATGTGTCCAACCCAGACGCGACTCAGAGGCCGATCGATGATGCGAAGTTGCTTGATCCTGGGATCCGGGCGCAGCGGTACCAGCATGGTCGCGGGGGTATTGAGTCAAGCGGGCTATTACATGGGCCAGGACCTTATCGGGCCCCGGCCGCAGAATCCCAAAGGGTTCTTTGAAGCCCGTGAAATTAATCGCATCAATGAAGATATTTTGGCTCGAATGATGAATCCGTTCGTCCGCGCGGTTCCCGCGAAAATCTGGCGAGGTAAGATACGATTCGGCCAGCGGTGGATGGTCTGTTTCCCGGTCGGTGCGACTGTGACCGCGACCGACGGGATACGGCGACGCATTGTGTCTCAGACTGAGTACGAACCGTATTGCTTCAAGGATCCGCGATTTAGCTACACACTCCCTGTTTGGCGCCCGTTTGTGGGTGATGCACTCTTCATCTGCGTTTTTCGTGAGCCGGAAAGGACCGCAAACAGCATAGTGAAGGCGTGCTCGGAGGCGAAGTATCTTCGGAATCTCAGATCTAGCTTCGACTACTCACGTGCCATTGAGGCGTGGTGTGCCATATACAGCCACGTTCTCCAGACGCACCGGCATACCGGCGACTGGTTGTTCGTGCATTACGATCAGATGCTTGACGGGTCGGCATGTGAGTTGCTGGAGCAGGAACTCGGCGCACCTGTCGACCGCTCGTTTGTGGATTCAAGTCTCAAGCGATCGCCGTCATCCGGGCATCCCGGAGAGCGCGCGCGACGTATCTACGAACAGCTCTGCACTCTGGCCGGGCATCCTGCCGGGCAAACGTGACGTTTCAAAGCTGCGACCACGCACAGGAGCGTGCTGCCGCATCGCGGCGTGTAGCAAACAAAGTACCAGGTCTCCACGTGCGGCAATAGTACCTCCTGTGAGCTAGAGTGCGTTGGACCCGGCACTCAAAACGTATCAAAACGTGTGGGGCAATGAGACAGATTATCAACACTTCCGACACAACTATGGCGGTTCTGAAGCTGTCAAGCCGCAATCTCAGCGAGCTCTGTTGAGCCTGGGATGCGAGATAGTGCCCGTGGATGAGGCATGACGCAAGCAACAACTCGAGAATCCATCCGTTCGCGACGGGTGGGAGCGTATCGCTACTTTCTCCACTACCTTGTGCCGCATTGGGCGCTGATTGTACTGGCGTTCACGCTGGTGACCGGCGCGGTGCTGATGGATGTCCTCGCCCCGTGGGCCATTAAATTCATCTTCGACAATGTGATCGCGGGCCACCCCATGCAGGGCATGTTGGGCCGTATCGCTCGAACACTGACCGGCACAAGTCGGGTGGGACTCCTGGACCTGCTGCTGGGCGTGTACCTCGGCATTGCAGTGCTCGACGGGATCTTCAACTACACGGCCGTACTGCTCTTGAGCTGGATCGGACAACAGTTCGTGTTCGACATTCGGCGGGATCTCTTCACTCACGTCCAGAAACTCTCGATGAGTTTTCATGAGAATCGCAGAACCGGCGACGTAGTCACACGTCTCACCGCGGACATGACCAACCTACAAGACATGGTCGTAACGGCCACGGCGACCGTGTTCGCCAGCGTGATGACGATTGTGCTCATGGTAGCGGTGATCGCGCGCCTGGACTGGCGATACATAGCCCTGACCGCCGTGATTGTCCCGTTTATCTACCTCGCGATGCGGTTCTACCAGCGTGCGATCAAGGATGCGAGCCGGCGCATGCGACGTAGCGAGGGGCAACTCAGCTCCATCGTGCAAGAGGTGGTATCGTCCATCCGCATCGTCAAAGCCTTTACGCGTGAGGATTTCGAGCAGCGCAGGTTCGAACAGCAGGGCCGCGTCAGCGTCCAGGCAAATCTCAGGGCTGCCAATTTTCAGGCGCAGTACCCTCCCGTGGTCGAAGTACTGGCAACCATTGCCGCGGTGGCCATTCTCGGACTCGGCGTGCGAGAAGTGCTGAATGGGCACCTCACCGCCGGAGAACTCCTGGTCATCGTGATGTATTTCCGGTGGATGTTCGGTCCACTGCGGCAGTTGGCAAGAGTGTCCTCGACTATCGGTCGAGGGTTGGCGAGTGCGGAACGCGTGCAGGAGGTGCTATCAGGCACGCCGGATGTCGACGACGTATCGGGCGCCCGGGTCGCGCCGAGATTCCGCGGACACATTTGCTTCGATCACGTCTCATTTGGCTACCAGCCGGGACAACTCGTTTTGAAGGATGTCTCTTTCAACCTGGAGCCGGGCAGTGTGACAGCACTGGTAGGGGCAACAGGGTCAGGTAAGACGACTGCGACCAGTCTTATCGCCCGCTTCTACGATCCGAGCGAAGGCGCCGTCCGCATCGACGGGGAAGACGTACGCAACTTCACCCTGAAGTCTCTCCGTTCGCAAATCAGCATTGTGCTGCAGGAGGCCGTTCTATTCCACGGCACGATTTTTGAGAATATCGCCTATGGCCGACCACATGCCTCGCCGGCCGATGTCTATGCCGCGGCGGAGGCAGCCAACGCCGTGGAATTCATCGAACGCTTGCCCGACGGATACAATACCATCCTCGGTGAGCGTGGCGAGACTCTCTCCGGGGGCCAGCGACAGCGGATCTCTATAGCTCGCGCGATCATTCGCGATGCCGGCATTCTCATTCTCGACGAGCCCACCGTCGGATTGGATGCACAGACCGAATCGCTCGTACTGGAAGCGTTGCAGCACCTGATGGCACACCGCACCACGCTGGTCATCGCCCATCACCTGTCTACGGTGCAGGGCGCCGATAACATCGTTGTACTGGATCATGGACGGGTGGTCGAAACCGGAAAGCACGACACATTACTGCAACAAAACTTGTGGTATGCCGAGGTGTATCGAACCCAGATTCGGACGCTGTCAGGGGCCACCGAGGCGGCTGCATCCATTCCCGAATAAGTGCGCTGAGTGGCTATCGGAACCTGAAACTACCATGTGCGATTATCTTGTTCCCGTGTTGAAAGCGGTATATCCATTTACCTGGCGACATCCGACCGTTGCCGTTGACTTCGAACAGGAAGTTGAGTGTCTTTTGGAAAGCGCCTGGAGTTCGGCGAACCTGATCGTGGGTCACTGAGGTACGGCCACCGGTGCGGAACAATATGATTTCCCGCACGAAGGCTCCCAACGGCTCGATGAGATGGACTACGGCGAAGACCGGGGTTCCTCGCTTGAAGGACTTTGCCTTGCCTGTCACCGCTAGACCCAGGGGACCGGAATGTGTTTGGCCCGTGCCAAAATCGATGGTGTTCGGAGTAGGTGGACACTTTGGGCTGCATCCAGCTGCACTGGCATGACCCGAACCTCCGGTAAAGACCATGGCCATGAACGTCACTGTTGCCAGGAATGACTGCAGGTATTTCACGTTGTCTCTTCTGCCATTTTGCACCTTGCCGTTTTCTGTGAAGTGTAACAACAGAGACTTCACCGGCAACATAGGTATGGACCTGTACGCCCCCACGGTTTGTCTGCTTCCCGGCGAGCCTCCTACCATCTGACAATGTCCGCTCCGCAGTAGTCTTCCTGGCGTGGACGCATGTCCGAAGGCCACAATGACAGGCATCCGCTCTACTGAAATCTGAAAGTCAGAGGCGCCATCTGCGCGCCGATCTCCATGACAGACAGATGCGAGTGGCATTCGTTCGCCCAGGAGATGCCGAGGCATGACAAAACGACGAAGCTCCGCGCTCGCGGGGACGTCGCAGACTCTTCGAGTAAAGCAAGACACACGGGTAGCCACCGACGCGGTTCGGCAGCCGGCCCTCTTAGCCGACGTATCGGACTCGGTTGTGAGAGCCACCTGCCTGGCGGCCGTCGTCGTCGTGCCGCTCTACTTCTCGCTGCTGACGACCAGCGGGGTTGAGACCGACAAGGCAGTCCTCTTGATCGCGCTCGCTACGGTGGCCGGCGGCGCCTGGCTCATCGGTACGTTGGATCGTACGCTGCGGCGGGCCACGGTCCCGAGCTTCGGCCCGTTGCTGTGGTTGGGACTGTCGGTGTTCGCTGCATACGCCCTTGCCACTGTGTTCTCTATCCATCCGGCTGCCAGCCTCTTCGGCTCACTGGCACGTCATCAGGGCCTGCTGACCCATGCCGGTTACGTCGTCTTTTTTGTTTGCGTGGCGACCAGATTCCGACGACGCAGCGAGATCGATCTGCTGATCGCCACGATCGTTTTTGCCAGTGTGCCGGCGGTCGTGTATGGGCTGGTGCAGCAGTTCGGGTTCGATCCGACGCCGACGACCGGGGACCCCGCTACCATTCAGTGGCCGGTCCGCTCGTCGTTCGGCCAGCACGTGTTCTTCGGCGCATACCTGGTGTTAGTCATCCCCTTGACCGCGGCACGTCTCATGAGTGTCTGGGAACAACCCGTGGCGGCCACTCCAGGCAGTCAGAGCAGAGCACCGCTCCTCGTGGCGGTTCTGCCCTGGATTGCGGGCGCATCCTTTGTCGGTCTGCTCGCTCTGGCCCACCACGTTCCGGCGGTCTTTGTGCTCTTTCCTCTGGTGCTGGCCGGCTATGCACTGTGGGCTGCCGCGGGCGAGGAGGTATCCGACTCACCGAACGTCAGGCGCGTACGCCTGTGGGGATATGGGGTGCTGCTCGCTTTGCAGATTGTGGTACTGCTCCTCACCAGTGCTCGCGGACCATGGATGGGATTCTTCGCCTCCCTTGTCACCTTTGGTGTCCTTGCTGCGTGGTGGCTCGGCCGTCGGCAAGTCGCCCGGACCATGCTGGGCGTGGCCGTTGCTGCGACTCTCCTCGTATTGGCGCTGAATATCTCAGGAGGGCCTTTGCAATCGTTGCGCTCCGTGCATGTGCTGCACCGGATTTCTCACCTGTCGGAATCGGGCGGCAACGACAGCAGCGCTCAGGGACGTCTCCTCATCTGGCAAGGCATTGGCACATTAATGACGCAGCATCCCGGAATAGGAAATACCTGGGGAGGGATCGGCCGCGACGTGATTGGCTACGGCCCCGAAGGACTAGACCAGGCATTTGAGGCTGTGTTTCCCCTCAAACTTCGGCAGTTGACGAGTCAGGTCTATACCTGGGACCGAGCACACGATATCTACCTGGACACGCTGGTCGATGCAGGGGCGCTGGGATTGCTGTTGTTGATAGCCACCATCGTCTTGTTCTTCAGCCGGATGTACCGATTCCTCACAAGCCGTCGTGGGCTGCCGGGGTGGCTCTCCATCGGACTGACCTCGGCCGTGGTCGGTCACCTGGTGGAGGGCGTGTTTGGTCTCGAAACGGCCGCATCTCTGCTCCTCCTCTGGACCATACTGGGACTGGGAGCATCCGTACCGGCCGACAACGACGAGTCGGCGGAAGAGGTGACTCACCGGAGTTCCTGGCTCTCCGTGAGTGTGGGGTACTGGGGCGCGCTGCTCCTCGTGACCGGATTGGTTCTCCTTTTCCCGTCCTTGCCTGACCATCCCACACTGCTGGCATCGCTCTGGACGGCGGGAATCGTGGCGAGTATCGGTACGATCACGAGGGGACTGCTCCCCCGCACGGCGGCGCCGCCGGCAACCAGGGGAGGCAGGCCGGCGCCTCTGTCGACTTCACCCATCTCGGGCGGCGCCTGGGCGGCAACCGGTGCGATCGTGCTCGTCGCGTTCCTTGCTCTCCTCAGCCAATGGGAGTTCGAAAACGCCGCCGCATCCGAGCCGGCGGGCTTTCGCAATCTGACCAACGGGCGGGTTCACGACGGCATCGCCGATCTGCAGCAGGCGGTACAGTTTGAGAGCGATACGCCCAGGTACTGGGAATCTCTGGCGAGTGTGTACCTGGGGCTCTCGGCGACCAAGTCCCTCAGCAGCGAACCCGGCTACGTCTTTGCGTCTGATGCGGCGCAAACGATCGATCCCAACATTGTTCTGACGCTCGATCGAAATCAGTTACTCACACTTGCCGTCCAATCGTTACAGCGGGCACGAGACACAGCTCCACTCGATCCCTCACTCTGGCAGCAGTTGGGTCTCGCGTACCTGCAGTGGAAGCGTCCGGCACTCGCCTATGCTGCATTTCAGCAGGCCGAACGCTTGAGCCTGCACAATCCGAAGTATCTGGACGACCAGGCGGGCGCGCTCCTGGCGCTCGGGCACAAATCGGCGGCGTTGGGAAAGGCTCAGGCAGCGTTGCGACTCGACCCCAAGTACTGGTACACGCATTACGCTCTCGCCTTCGTCTACCACAGCCTGAAGCAACCGACCCAAGCCCGTCGGGAAGCTGCACTGGGGCTGTTCTGGGAGCCTGTGTTCTGGCCGCCTCCCCCCAAGGACCAGATCACGCGATTGCGGCGGATCGAACGCACCGGGTGAGATCGACTCTCAAGTTCTATCTCCGTGCCTAAGAACACCAGGCGCGCCGCGCGGAAAACTCGCGTTCGGACCGTTCGACCCGCGGTGAATCGAAAACGTGCGACCACCGGTTCAATTGACCGGATCACCCTGGCCCTGCCTGCGTGGCTCCGCACCGGGACAGGAGGGAACGCTCGCCTGTTCCTGCTGGCGGTGGGCATCCTGTTCGTGCTGTTCTGGTGGAGGGTCGTGCTCGGCCAGCAGTACCTCGTGGGTGGAGACGTCCTCTATGACGTGCTTCCGTGGGCTGCCGGCGGGAGCGGCCGCCAGGCCTCGAATGGACTGGTGGGTGACACGGTATTCCAGATGCTTCCCTGGCAGGAGTTAGTGAGAGACGCGTTCCTGCACGGTCACCTACCGGTCTGGGATCAATTCAGCTACGCCGGAACTCCCTTGCTCGCCAATTACCAATCTGCCGCCTTCTCGATCTTCACCTGGATCGCATTGCCATTGACGGCACCGTACGGCCTGAGTGTGGCAATGCTCGTCAAATTGTGGGTCGCCGGCGTCGGTATGGCGCTTTTTGTCCGGGGCATGGGCGCGCGCACACTCAGCGCCTCCGTGGCGGGAGTCGCCTATGCCGGCTGTTCGTACATGACTGTGTGGCTCGGATGGCCGAACAGCTCGGTGGCCGCGCTCGCTCCGTGGACCTTCGCACTGGCGGAGCAGTACATCACAGGTGGGCGAGTCCGGTCGCTGGTCGGCTTCGCGCTCGCTATCGCCCTGGAGCTGCTTGCCGGGCATCCCGAGACCTGCGCCCACATGAGCCTGGCACTCGCAATCTACCTGATCGTCCGGTGTGCGGCGTTGCGCCGACGCGGACTGCGAGTGCTTCTCTCGCTCGTTCTGAGTGGGCTTTTGGGCGCCATGGTGGCTGCCGTCCAGGTGATTCCGTTCTTGGCGTGGCTCCAACACGTTCACGGCGTGGTAAACCGCAGCGCCCTGGGCAGCCAATACCTGCAGCCCCAGACGCTCACGAGCTGGCTCGTCCCGAACGGCCGTGGGAACCCAGGTATCGACCACAATACACTGGCCGGCCTTCCGCCCAATTACAACGAGTCGACCGGCTTTGTGGGTGTAGGCGCCCTCATCCTGGCCGTCATTGGCGTGTTCGTGCCCGGGAATGCCGGGCGGGCCCGGGTGCTGGGCCTGACCGCAATCGTGTTGGTCGGAGCAGGCACGGTGTACGGCCCTTTGACACCCCTGATCGGACGACTCCCCGTCTTCAACGCCAGCGCCAATTGGCGCATGATATCCGTTATCTGTCTCGCCGCTTGTGCTCTGGCCGGGCTCGGTCTGGACTCGCTGCTCCAGCGCACCGGGAGCGACCGAAGCAGGCTGACCGATCTCTCGATCTCTCTTGGAGTTCTATCGCTGGTGGGCCTGGCTGTGGCAGAGATCAAACTCCTGTCTGTGGGCTCGCAGGTCGATGGTCTTCTGCCGTACGGGCCGGATCGGTACATCGGCTTCTGGCTGGGCGTGGCGGCGCTCTCGGCCCTCGCCGGCCTAACTTTTGCATTCGCCGGTCTGCGGAGGGGACGGGGACGAGTGCCCGTGGCCGGTTTCTGCGTGCTGGTGGTGATTGAAGCGCTTCTTTTTGCCGTACCGTACAACCCTCGAGAATCGCCGGCCGATGTGCCGCCGGCGAACAGCGCACTCACCTGGCTGCAGCAACATGCCGGCGGAAGCGCGGTAACTGCAACCGGAAGTGTGGCGCCGTCTGAGTCTGCGACCCTGTACCGGTTACACGACGTGCGAGGCTATCAGGCCGGTCTGGTCGATGAGCGACAGATCCAATAC
>JANWJD010000140.1 GCA_025449555.1 Chloroflexota bacterium
AGATCGCTCCGTAGGGCGGAGCCGCGCTGTAGGGCGGAGCCGCGCAGCAGTGCTCCGCCGCCCCGGTGTCACGCTCCCGTTGTCGGCCGCATCTCCCAACGAAGCGGATTGTCTTCGATGTACCGGCGTACGGCATCCAGTTCGACGTCTCGCCGGATCACATGGTCGTAGAAACCCTCCTGCCAGAGTCTGCCGTCATACCGTGGCCACCCGTGGTTTCGCACGCCCTGGGCGTAGCGCTTGGTGGTCAACGACGTGTACCGATGGAGCACATCGGACAAAGACAGCATCCGTCGCGGATCATCCTCCAGGACCACCAGCGCGTGGATGTGATCGGGCATCGTCACCTCGTTGTCGATGGTCACACCAGGATGGATCTCCACGAGGTCGTGCCATGTCGCCTGGACCATCATTCCGGCGGCATTCAGGCGCACAATGCCCGCATCGACGGCACCGAACAATGGGAGGCGGTGATGGGTACACATCGTGACAAAGTAGTAGCCGGCGGTCTGATAGTCATAGCCTTCGAGGCGTGGGTGACGTCGCTGAGGATACGAAGAAGGATCTGGCACCAGCCAGTATTGCAGCGAAGCTAGCGGAGTGGATAGCGCAGGCGGCGGAGCACTGCTTCGCGGCTCCGCCCTACACCACAGCTGCGCCAGACCCGGGCCCACCACTGCGCGTCAAGCGAAGGTTTCGTTCCCCGTCGCCGCTCCCTATTGCTCCCCATATGGCGGAACTATCGTGTTCCGGTAGGGCGGGCCCGCGCGCAGCGCAGTGGCCCGCCGCCCCGTGTGAGGTCCTCGGATGCGCATCCCACCCCGCACACCCCGCCGCCCCGTGCCCCAGGTCCACTGCATGCACACGGCTCACACGGTGTCGCCCTACCCGCCAATTCACGCTTCGATCTCCTGCCGCCACGTTGGAGCGAGCCTCGCCTCCGATGTACAACGGCATGTGTCCTGCTACGGTACGGCCATCCAACCGAAGGAGCATCCATGTCAGATCCTGCCGCAACCCCAGACCGATCCATCACCGACCACCTGACCACCACCGACCGTCTCGGCGGACTGAAGTATCGAAACATCGGCCCCCATCGAGGTGGCCGGGTGGTGGCCGTGGCGGCCCATCCGCACGACCCCATGGTGTTCTACTTCGGCGCCTGTGCCGGTGGAATCTGGAAGACGGTCGACGGTGGAACCTTCTGGGAGTGTATTTCCGACGGTTTCCTCAACACCGCTGCGGTGGGAGCCATCGCTGTGTCCGAGTCGGATCCCAACGTGCTGTACGCGGGCACCGGTGAGACCACGATCCGAGGGGACGTGTCGCACGGCGATGGTGTCTACAAATCCACCGATGCCGGCAAAACCTGGGCCAATGTCGGACTGGCGCCGACCCGCCACATCGCCACGATTCGCATTCATCCGCGCAATCCGGATCTGGTGTATGTGGCCGCGCTCGGTCATGCCTGGGGACCGAATGACGAACGTGGCCTGTATCGGTCGAAGGATGGCGGAGCAACCTGGAAGCAGATTCTCTTCCGCAGCAACACCGCCGGCGCCATTGACCTCTCGCTGGACCCCAACAACCCACGGATCATGTACTGCGCGTTTTGGGAAGCGCAACGCACGCCGTACAGCATGTGGAGCGGCGGCCCGGGGAGTAGCCTCTACCGATCGACCGACGGCGGGGACAGCTGGACCGACATTTCTCGAAACAAAGGACTACCGCAGGGCGTGCTCGGCAAAATAGGCGTGGCGGTTTCGCCGGCCCGACCGGATCGGGTGTGGGCGCTGATCGAGGCCGAGGACGGCGCACTGTGTCGCTCCGACGACAGAGGCGAGACCTGGCAGCGCATCTCGGAGAATGATGACCTGCGCCGGCGAGCCTGGTACTACATGCACATCTTCGCCGACCCGCGGGACGCCGACGTGGTGTGGGTGCTCAATCTCACCTGCTGGAAATCGATCGATGGCGGCGCCAACTTCACCGAGGTTGCCACCCCGCACGGCGACAATCACGATCTCTGGATCGATCCGAATGATACCCTCCGGCTGATCGAGGGCAACGACGGAGGCGCATGCGTCTCGTTCAACGGCGGGAACTCCTGGTCGACCATCCTCAATCAACCGACCGCGCAGTTCTATCATGTGACGGCCGATACCCAGCTGCCGTATCGCGTGTACGGCTCGCAACAGGACAATACCGCGATCAGCGTCCCCAGCCGCTCCATTCATGGGGTCATCACCGAGACGGACTGGCTGGTTCCGGGTGGCGGCGAAAGCGGTTACATCGCGGTGCGCCCGGATGCCCCTCACATTCAGTACGCCGGCGATCACCGCGGCTTCCTCACTCGGACCGATCAGCGCACCGGGCAGCAGCGAGTCATCGACGTGTGGCCCGAATACGCCGGGATGTACGAGGGCGCCGAGGCGCTGAAGCACCGCTTCCAATGGACCTTCCCCCTCTTCCTGTCTCCCTTCGATCCGCACGTGCTCTACGTGGCCGGTGAGCGTCTGTTTCGTTCGACCGACGAGGGCTCGAGCTGGGAAGCGATCAGCCCCGATCTCACCCGGCATGACGCCGGCACCATGAAATCGTCCGGTGGCCCGATCACCCTCGACAACACGAGTGCCGAAGTCTATGCCACCATCTTCTCGGCGGTTGAATCGCCGCACCAACGCGGCACGTTCTGGGTCGGCACCGACGATGGCCTCGTGCACCTCTCGCGTGATGGTGGATCGAGCTGGGACGACATCACACCGCCCGATCTCAAGCTACCGAACGGCGAGTGGGCGCTCATCAGCATCATCGACCTCTCGGCGCACGACCCCGCGACCGCCTATCTCGCGGCCACGCGTTACAAGCTCGACGATGTGCGTCCCTACCTCTATAAGACGAACGATTACGGCGCAACCTGGACCAGGATCACCCACGGCATCCCGGAAGACGACTTCACGCGCGTCATTCGGGCCGATCCCGCCTGCCCCGGGCTGCTCTATGCCGGGACGGAGACCGGCCTGTACCTCTCGTTCGACGATGGCGCGCAGTGGGAGCGATTTCAGAGCAACCTGCCGGTGTGTCCGATTCACGACCTGATCGTGCACGAGGATGATTTGCTGGTGGCGACCCACGGCCGATCGTTCTGGGTATTGGACGACGTCACACCCCTGCGCACCCTCGCCGGCCATCGAGACACCGCGTCACGCCTCTTCAAGCCGCGAGACACCATACGCTTTCAGGCGTATCGCGGTTTCGGCGAAGGCGAGGGCTCCGAAGTGTGTTATCGCATGGCAGGCCCGCTGACGTATGCCTACAAGCAGCGGGAAAAGGAGGACGGCACCAAGGACATCAAGCTCCTCGACGCCGGTCAGAACCCGCCGGATGGTGTGCTCATTGCCTACGAACTGGCCGAATCGGTGGCCGGCGACCTGACCGTGACGATCCTGGACGCTGAGGAGCGCGAGATTCGCCGCTTCTCCAGCAATCGGGCGAAGCAGCCGAGCCAGGACGCGGACCCCAACACCCAGTCCGAGTCGAGCGGGGGGAGCGCCGACGCGGCCGAACTCGGTGAGGGCAGCGAGGTTCTGGCCGAGGCGGAGGAGGACATCGAGGAACAGAAGCCGTTTCTCAGCACCGAGGCAGGGATTCATCGTTTCGTCTGGAACTACCGCTGCGAAAACGCGACACGGATTCCCGGAGATAAGTCTGCTGAGTTCACCACGGCAGGTCCACGCGTCCCGCCCGGCACTTATCGCGCCCGGCTCACGGTCGGCGAGACCAGCTTCACAGAGTCATTTCAGATCCTCGCCGACCCGCGGGTCGAGGCGAGTCAAGACGACTTCCGCGCACAATTCGAGTTCGGGTTGCAGATTCGGGATGCGATCGCGCGTATGAACGAGGCGATCATCGGGCTCAGGGACGTGCGGGAACAGCTCACCGGCTGGGAGAAGCGGCTGGCACGGCTGAAAGACGCCGGCGAGATCCGAGCCCAGGCAAAGCAACTCATCACTCGCCTGACCGCCATCGAAGAGGAGTTCATCAACACCAAATCCTCCAGCCGTTTCGGCTACCCACCGCCCAACGTGCCCACCCGCCTGCAACAGAAGCTGGCCATGCTCGCCGCCATGAACGGCTCGGCAGACGATGCCCCGACCAAACAATCACGCGAAGTGTTCGCCGTGCTCCTCGAGCAGGTGGATGCTCACCTCAAGTCGTTGGACGAACTCCTCACCAGGGATCTTCCAGCGCTGAACGAGTCAATCCGAACTCTCAACCTACCGGCCATCCAGCCGAAACCCCCAACGGACGAGGAGCAGTCTGCCTCCCCCATGTCACCAATGATCTTCGGAGCCATGTGCCAAACCGGATCATAGCTAAAGCCACAGCCATGTCATGGAGCGGCGCTGCTCGTGGTGGATCGTCAGTACTCATACTATGGTTTGTAACCCGACCGCCCCTCCTGAAAGCAGATTGAGTGATGGCTTGTTTAGCGGAGGCCTCGTTTCTCACTCCGGCACTCAACTGTTGCAGACGAAAATGGTCAATGCCCGATGAGTAAACTGACCTTGCCCCTTGCCGTGGAAATGCTGACAGACAACTCATCCTCCAAGCGAAGAACCGCAGCAAAGTATCTTCGGCGAAGCAAGGACAACGCCGCAGGCCGGGCGCTGTTGAATGCCCTCAATCGCGAAGTCACAGACTCACGTACCTGGGAGACTCAATACCACATGGTCATGGCACTGGGGACATGTCACTACACTCCAGCGCTACCGCGCCTGCTGGAATTATCGGGTGAGACTTTCGATGCCACCATGGTATACGTTGCCCTTGGCGATACCATTGTCCGGCTACGTGTGAGGAGCCCACACGATGCTCAGCCGATTCTCTTGCTTATGGCGTCTGAGAAGGAATCGCTCGTAGATGGCGCTTTCCGAGCCATGGCATTGTTGCGAATGTGCCCCGACGAAGAGACGATTGGCAAAATTCTGGACTATGTTTCAGAGTTTCCAGCCGATTCTGGACTCGACTTCTGGGTAGCCGCAGCCGCGGCTGGATGGGCAGGAGCAGCAGTTGACAAATTCCTGGACCGCTGTATCGCAGGACCACGAGACGATATAAGGCAAGCAGCACTGGCGTCTAGAGGGCGAGTACCGTCGCTGGTCACCCTTGTGATCGCAGTCCTGCCAAAATACAAAGGCAGCTGCCTACTGCTTCGCCTGCGTCTCCAGCTTCGACTCAGCCTTGAGGGCTGTGATGACCGGCCAGAGCGTTTTGCCCTCGGCCGTCTGCGTCGCGGTCTGCGGCGCGCCGGCGCCGGTCAAGGCATCCGCCAGCACCGATCCCTGCATGCCGGTCGATGGCACGTTCAACAGCGATAGGACGGTTGGGGCAATGTCCATCAGCGGCGCCGGGTAGTTCGAGACATAGTTTTTCCGCACTCCCGGCCCCGAGATGATCAGGGGGAGATGTTGTGAGTTCCAGGCCGCGCCGCCATGATCACCCTTCCACGAGCTCTCGGCTCCCGCCACCAGCATGGCGTGCTCTTTCATGATCACCACCACGTCGGGACCATTGGGGCCATTGAAGGTGCTCAACAAATACTGATTTGCCGCATCCACGCCGGCGGCGCGGAACACATTCGCACCTTTGGGTGCGAGGTAGACGGGACCGGTCTTGGTCGCCACCTTGTAATAGACGGATTCGATGTACGGGTTGTGCCTCGCCGCGATGTTGGCTGCGACCCGGCCCGCCTTCAATTTGTTCTTCACCCAGACATAACCGGCCGTGTGGTACGTATCTCTGACTATTGACGTGCCGGCTGCTGTCACGGCCTTGTTCACCAGGTTGTGCGAGACCTTGTGGTAGATGGTGGTAAAGCCGTGATCGGCTGTCAGCACAAACTCGGTCTGATCCAGCACTCCCGCCTTTCGATACGTATTCTCGAGGGCCGCCAGGTCCCGGTCGAAACCCTGCATCAGCGTCTTCACCCCGGGCTGGTCGAGGCTCGCCCCATTCCCGTGGCCCAGCGGCCAGTCGAACTCGGGCAGATTGATGAGCGTGACCTGCTGGTGCATCTTCTTGAACGAGGTGCCCGCCAGTTTCATGGCCAGGTGATCTCCCACGCCGAGCGGATAACTGCGGTTGGCAACCGTCAGGCCGGGGGCATTCAGCACCGAGGCGGGCGGAACATGTCCCGGCACGGCGGTCGGCCCAAATGTCCCGTTGGCACGATTGGTGTAATACATGATGACATCGGCATCGGGGCCACCCAGCGCGTCGGCCGCGTAGTACTTGTAACCGCTCAGAGCCACCACTTTTGCCTTCGGGTTCTGTTTGTGAATCAAACCCGCCAGGGTCGGCGCCGGCGCGCTCCGCATGATACTGTCCATCTGGCCGGAGCGGATCTTCTGCTCGCTGAAGAGACTGATCGGCAGATTGTCGCTATTGGCCCAGTCGAAACTCAGAATGCCGTCGGCACTGGGATGTGAGCCCGTGTCGATCGCCGCGTGGCCCGACGGCGTCTCCGATTCCAGGATTCCAGCCCAGCCATTGGTGTACTGAGTGCCGTTCTGGAGCAGCGCTGTGACATGAGGAATGTTTGGGGTCGAGAAGTAACTCGGCTGCGCCCCGTCCAGCACGATCAACACCACGTACCGCGCATTGGTCGTGGTTGCGGCCTTCACGTGCGCGCTCAGCCGTTGCGTGTGTTTCTTGACAGTAGGCGTGGACGTTCCCACCAGGCCACTCTCTGCGTCATATAACACCGTGGACGGGGTAGATGTGGCCACTGCATGCGTCGAGGTTGGGGTTCCTCCTGCCGCCACCGAGAGGTCACTCGCCTGGACGGCCCAGGCGATGCTCCCACCCAGAAGCAGCGCAATGAGAAGCAACACACCCAATATTCGACGTCGAGTAGCCATACGCGTATCAATTCACCTTTCCCCAAATTCCCCATCCGAGCGTGGCCCTTACTTCCACCGTAGGACGGCAAGCTGAGACTTCCTCTCGATAGTGCTGAGATTTGCCGAAGAGGCGCGTGAACGATTTCTTGCCTGGAGCGAAGTCGACGTCGGCACACGGCCCGTGCCGCTGCGCCGTTTTTCCGGTCACAGACAACGGTTCTCACGCCGTCACAGACAAGGGAGCTCACGCGGTCACAGACAAGGGAGCTCACGCCGAACGACCTACCAGCGCCCCGGTGGTGCAGGCCCGCGGCGCCCCGGTAGGGACGGCCCGCGAAGCAGTGGCCGTCCGCCCGGCGGGACGACACCGGGGCGGCGGGCCACTGCGGCTGCGCCGCGGGCCCGCCCTACCGGGGCGCCGCGGGCCTGCACCACCGGGGCGCTGGTAGGTCGTTCGGCGTGAGCTCCCTTGTCTGTGACCGCGTGAGTTCCCTTGTCTGTGACGGCGTGAGAA
>JANWJD010000141.1 GCA_025449555.1 Chloroflexota bacterium
GCAGCGGACCGTAGATCGAGATGGACAACCCGGTGAGATATGTTGCGTGCCCATACCGTGACACGCACTAAGGCACGGCGGGGATACGTTCGCGCCGGCACACTCAATGTCAGTTGCACGCCTTGGGCGGAATGATGATTGCCACCGCGACCTCGAATGGACGTTTTGCAATCAATGGTTCACCTATCTCTGCGCTGCTCCCATCATTCGTGCTTCCAGTCAATCGGTACGACCGGATAGTTGAGATATCCGACCAATCCGTGCCATTCCCGCGTTTGCAGGCAGCCCGAATGGAATCTGTTTGAGACGGGCGGCCACAGGAGATCGACTTGCGTGGGCTGAGGATCCGTCGCTGTGCCGCATAGAGCTGATCCGGAGTAGTACAGCGGCCCGGTTGCCCCCAATGGCCGCTGCACCGTGACAGCCGGCTCACCCGTCTGGTCGATGGTCACATTCGGAGCCTCTCCAGCGCCCAGATGTAGCTCGAGCTTCGTGCTGATGTCCCGACCGTGCAGGTTCTTCCCAATCGTCAGCACGGCCCGAAGATATATGCCCCGTAAAACCGCGAAGACGTGGCGCACGACAATCTTTCCAGGACGGAAGGGTTGTCCCAGCACGTGCTTGCATCCCGGGTTATCGAATGCAATCGAGGGACCCTGGTCAAGGAGCCGTCCCCGCCGGTCGAACACTTCGATGAATGGATTCGTGCTGGTGCATCCGTCCCCGACGCGGGTGAAGATGGTGTGGTGTCCCACGTTTTCGATGCGAACCGTGGCCCGCACCAGGGCATTGCGCGGGTAATTACCACGGGGAAGCCTCAAGGTCAACTGCACCCCATCGGCCGATACCGTGCTGACGCTGAGACCAGAGTGGAACGACGCATGGGCCGAGCCCTGTACGAGGAATGGAACAAGCAGCAAGAATGCAAGCAGGGCCATGCGACGCACAATTTCCTCCCTGAGATGTCGAGACTCTATGTCTCTAACGCGTTGATCCACCCTCCTGTAAGGCGACAATGAGCAGATCTCTCGCCACTTCGGAGAAACCCTCATCCACGTCTTGCTCGTGACGCGAAAAATCGCGCTTCTAGCCCGCGACCGCCACGGACCGCGCATCATACGCCGGCTCAGGGATCGGTTCACCTTCGCGTTGCAACATTGCGAGGTGGCTGCGAATCGCGTCGGAGGCATTTGCGACCGCTTCCGCTTCCGTGTTGCCTTCGGTAACAACGCCGGGGAGATCCGGGACGTCGACGAGATACATGTCCGAGACGGTATCGCGGTGAATGAGGATCGTGTAGCTGCGCATGTCGTGCTCCTGCATCAGTTTCGCCAGCCCGTCTCCAGCCTTACCCGGTATAGCCGCACACCCCGACCCGCGGCGAATTCACCACCGGCAAGAACATGTCTTCGTCGCAGTTGTGCGTCTGGCTGCACTGCTCGCAGAGCCAACCCTTTCCACTCCACGAGCACTCCATACAGATCTGGGTGGCGACCGCCTGATCGCACTCGTCACACCGTATGGGAGGAGGCTCGTTTTGTGCCAGTACCTCGATGCCCTTACCGCGGGCCTGCCCCATGCGCTCGCCCACCGTCTTCAATGTGAGATACGTCGTGCTGCCGAAGTCATATTCGTAGTGGAAGCTATCGCCCACGTGCAGCACTCGACTCAGCTTCACGTTCATGCTCGCGTCATCCATTCCCCAGTCCGGATCGACCGCCGACGCATAGGAGACGCCGCCAATGGTGAATGCGCTCAGGTGGCCACAACACTCGAGCCACCTGGCCCGCAGGAAACCGTCCAGGTCGTCGAGCGTGGCGTCAACCGGGGCCTCGAGATGCATCCAATATGCCGGGTCGTGGCGACCGCTCACGACCAGATGGAGTAGCCGTCGTGGGCGGGTTTTCTTGTCGGCGCCGTGCTCCGCGCCATCCTCTCTCGCCACGCACGTTTCGAGGTGCCTTGTCATTCCCGTTTTGCCGTACTCGCGACCGCACAGACGGCAGTGCCCTTTTGTCGTCAGCCTCACCGCCCCTCTCCTTTCTGCTGCAGCCTAATCCTGCCTCATTGTGCTCATGGGCAGCACTCCCTGTGCCACGTTTGAAGCATCTGCGCGAGCACATGCCGATCGAGCACGTTGGCGATGTCGAATCAGCCCTATGCCAGTGCTTAGACGCGGGCGGGCGATTCCCTAACTTGTGATAACCGCCATTCTCGGAGCAAGTCGAGAGTTGACGCCAGACACCGATCGGTTCCTCGCCGCGCGCTTCATCAATCGACTCGAGAGCCCGGTGCCGGCGCGGCGGAGATCGCGGTCCATGCGTCCTCGGGGACGTACTCCGCGGCGACCGCCTCAGGCCGATTCGTCGCGGGCTGCCTGGTCTGCCCGCCGAGCAATTTCCTCGTCCGAGATGTCCTCCACATGCGTGGCAAAGTACCACTTGATCCCCGTCGAGTCCTGCACACCCGACATGCGGTCTCCGTAGAACTCATCCTGTGGCTCGCGCAGGGAAGTGGCGCCCGCTGCCATGGCACGCCGGTACGTCGCATCAGTGTCGGGGACATAGAGATGCAACATTGCCGAGGTCTCTTCCCCCGGGGCAGGTGTATCGGCGAGCATCACGACGGAGTCGCCCACCTGCATCTCGGCGTGCGCGATGCGGCCGTCCGGCCCTGCCATGCGCACGAACTCCGTGCCGTCGAGCACGTCGGTGATGAAGGTCATGAGCCGCTCGGCTCCCTCGACGATGAGATAGGGTGTGACGGTGTGACGCCCCAACGGCTGGTACTCGACAGGCATGCATGTCTCCTCAATCGCCACCGGGCGGGGTGGGTAAACTGCTTCAGTTATCCTTGCGGACTCGGGCAGACCGCAGATGGGAGACACTCAACTGAGGCCTACACCCTCGCCCGGGATAGCCTCTGTGAGCATCGCGCCATCGCCTATATTCTCAGACCGGAGGACGCGAGTGCACTACACCACCTGTGACATTGGCCCTTGCTCGTCGTTCTAACTGCGACGCACAGCGGAGAGGACACACATGTGGCTGGTGCCGAATGGGGGGAGATCGGCCTGAGCGATGAGTGGGCGCGAGACCCCCGTGAAGAGTTGACCGCGCTGATCGGGCAGCACGAAGTGGCCGTCTACCGGTTTCTCGTTGCCTTCACGGGGGATCGCGAGGTGGCGCTCGATTGCGTTCAGGACACCTTTACCCGGGCATACGAACACCTGCAGCGAGGGAAGCGCGTGAACACCCAGTGGCTTTTCAAAGTGGGTCGCAATCGAGGGATCGACGAGCTTCGCCGGCGCAAGCGGGAAGGTATGGATCGCGCTCTCCTGGAGACCATGCAGGCGGAACCGATTCCCGAGGAGATGGTGAGTCTCCAACACGCCTTTCGCCGTCTCTCGCCCGACGATCGCGCCATCCTCTCCCTGGCTGCGATCCAGGGTCTGAGCGGCGATGAAGTCGCCGCCCGCCTTGGCATCCGCCCTGGCGCGGTGCGCATGCGACTCCTGCGCGCACGCGAGCGCTTCCGCCGCCTCTACACCGGAGGCGAATCATGAACCGTCATCGCGCCCTCGCGCAGATGCTGGCCGCCCGGAGGATGTTGAAACCCAGAGAGCGGGAGCACCTGGCGGCCCATCTCGCCGGCTGTCCATCGTGCCGGCAGCGTACCGAGGCGTACGACCGCCAGGACCGCTACCTCTACACGCTCAGCCTGGAATCGCCGCCGAAAAGCGTCCTGCCGGCGGTGCTCGCTTCCACTGCCTCCGTCTCACCACGACGGGGGGGATTGCGCTCGCGGCCCGAGTCGTTAGGGCGCACCGCTACCAGGCTGCCTCGACGGATGGTGAGCTTCGCCGTGCTCGCCCTCCTGGCGCTGGCGATCCTGAGTGGCGCAGTATATGCCACCGGTTCCATCATCCGCGTCTATCACCCCGAAGATCGACCCTCTCCGGCCGCCCTGGATCGACTGTTCTGGACACCTGCCTTGCCGCCGTATCAAAACGTGCACTATCGCTCGCTCGATCCCCTCCGTGCCGCGCAGGAAAGTGGATACGCCATAGCCTATCTGCGTACTCCGCCGCGCGGCCTTGGCAAGACAGTTGGGGTGGATGTCGTGCCACACGTCGGCTGGTCAAAGCAGGCAGACGGCCCCCAGCCAAAAGATCCAACGCTGCGAGGGCTGGCCATCGCCATCCGATCCGTGGTGCGATATCGGGGTGGCGGCCATACCGCGATCGTGCTATTGAATGAACCGTCGCCGACCGCGATCAAGACCCGGGAATTGGTACTCGGCGAGCACACCGTGCACCTCGCCGGTGGCCGGGAAGCCTGGGCATCGGCCGACCTCTCAGCCGGCCTGCCCTTCATTCAGCCTCGCTCCGGCACCGTCAATACGCTCGCCTGGGTCGTGGGGCACTACGTGGTATCACTGTGGAGCGACCTCTCGGCGGCCAGGCTACGGCAACTCGCCGCCACCGCCGTAGTCGTCCCACCCAACCCGATGCCGAACCAGCGACACATCCCGTCTACCTGGCCAACACCATTGCCACTCGATCGCCTTCCGGCCCGGTTACGGGCGGTCGTGACCGGCGGAGCGACGTATCACCAACACGGAGCAACGCTGACCGTTGCGTACCTCTTTAACTTCGCCGGCTACAGTCAGGGAGCGCTCTACGGGCTGGACAAGTGGCACAACGTCTCGGTTACGGTGGTATTTCCACCTGCGCTGCAACGGCGCACTCGAGAGCCTATTCCACACCAAACATTCGGGGGCGGCGGTTTCAGCACCGGTGGCGACAGTACGTTTCAGATAGCGGGCATGATCCCGGGGGAACTGGCGCGGGCCGTGCGCCAGGGCGTCACAATCCGCCTAACATGGACCGAACGCCAGCAGCGGCGACGACAAGCGTTTCACTTCCCGCTCACTCCCGGTCCATGCTCTCAGGTGGGTCTCGTCTGCGCCACCCCGGTACCGGGCCGGTGAACGGTAGGGGAGCAATAAATGGTTGGTTCGCGCGAACGAAGGCGCATCACGAGCCGTAGACTCTCAGATTTCCATCGGTTCCCGACACGATGAGCCTTCCGCCGGCATCCAGGAGTAGGTTCGGTGTCACGTGGCTATGTTGACCACCTCCGTCGCAGGCGCCCACCAGCTCACCGTCGACCGAGACGACGCGGACAAGCCCGTCGCCGGAAGCCGCGTATGCCGTGCCGTCGCCATCGACGATGAGGGACGGGCGCTCAGTTGCGTACCGGCCGCGGGAGACACCGATTGGCGTCTGCCAGAGGTGGGTGCCGCTGGGCTGGAAGGCATCGAGCGTGGTCCGGCCGGCCACGAGCA
>JANWJD010000142.1 GCA_025449555.1 Chloroflexota bacterium
CGCGACCTCCAGGAGAGACGAATCCAGGTGATGCGAAACCCCGGTATGAAAGACGACCGCTGCAATCCCGAACCGCGCGAGTCCCGCACGGAGGTGCAGGACGTAGATCAACGCTTCCCGGTAGAGCAGCTCGTACTGATCGGCATGCGCAATCCATCTCGACCAGATGGGGCTCCACGCCTTCAGCTGCTCGACGAGAGCGCTCGTGTCGCCTGCGGACTGCCAGTCGATCGGAATCTCAAAGGGATCGACCAGCCGCCGACCGCCTGACAGTCGGTCAGAGACCCACCAGCCGGCTTCATCGAACCACACAACTTCAGCATCGTCTCGGAGCAGCCGCCGCACGAGAGGCCCCGGAAAGGCCAGCAGAATCTGTCCGCTCACGGGTGCCCCTTTCCGACGATGATGTACGACGGTTGGTCACGCGAGTCCATGACGTCCGTCGCCGCGAACGCGCACGCCGTAGTCCCATCGTCGGCGACGGTGGTGGCGTCCTGCAGGGTGCTCCAACCACGGAACGTCCATCGCCCGGGCTCCGGCTGACTCCAGTACTCGGGATTTCGGTGCAGATCAGTGAGAAATTGCAGTGACGTCCGGGTTACGCCGAGCCATTCACAAAACAGGTCGACGTACTCCGGCGGCTGCTGCTCGTGCCGGCGAGCGAGCGCCAACCCCTGCGCGCGGGTCAGCCGACCGTACCGGATCTCGCGAGAGGCGTGGTCCGTCACCTTCGAATATCCGTGTTTGTAGAGCTTCAACAGGTCGTGGAGGTGCAGATAGTTGAAGCAGTCCACGTGATCGTACGCATCGAAGGTTCGCGCGAAGCGGGCCGTCCGGTAGCCGTGGGCGGCCATCATCTGCTCGTGCTGCGCCTTGGGATCCCACCGGACGTAGTTGCCGAGATAGATCCCCACAACTCCCACGTCGTCCAGCTTCCCGTCGTCTGGATAACGGTATTGCCAGACATCGTCTTCGGTGAGCGTGTCGAACATCGAGAGCAGGTCGTCGGCCTCCTGCCCCATGAGATCGTGGTCCTTGCGGTACCGACGTGTCATCTGCACTTCGTGCTCGTGCGAGAACATCCCGACCTGCTCGATGCCCTGATGCGCTCCCCAGATGATGAGGGGCACACCGTAGCGCACCGCCGTCTGAACGGGGAAGACCGTCTGGCCGGCGAAGCAATGCCAGTAGATGCTGCCGAATTGCCTGAGCGTCGCGCGAGTGACGCGCCTGACGGACGCGGGGTTCACATGCTGGACAAGGATGTCGCAATCGAACCTGATCCGCAGATTCGCCAGGTTGCGGATTCCGAGCTCCGTGTTGAAGTACTTGTTGTACGTCACGAGGAGCGGATTCAACCCGAGGCGCTCCTTCACGACGTGGACAATGAAATACGAATCGTGGGCCCCCGTCACTGGAACGATGCAGTCGTAGTTCCGTCCATCCCGGCTGCGGTACGGCTTCACGAGCGCCTTCAAACGCTCCCACCGCGCCGTCCAATCCAGAGAATCCTTTTCCTCGTGAATCCGGCAACCGGAACAGATGCCTTCGTCGTCGAGGACCAGGCCAAGCGGATGATCACACCGGTACAGACAGCGGCGGCAGAATAGGGGAGTGAGACAAGTCCGGCGAACGCTCATCAGTCCATCCGAAACTGCGGATCCCGGATTTCGCTGGCTGGGAGCGCCCGCCGAAGATGCTGCACGGCATGCTCACGGTAGGAGAACGGATTGCCGACGGCGCAGGCAACCACCCGCTCATGAGCGAAAACCCGTCCGATTTGCTCCGGGTCGTGCAGCCCTCCGAACGCGATGAGCGGCACACCAGTCGGGAAGCCATCCACGAGCGATTCGTCAAAAGGGTGCGGGCCTCCCTCATGGATTCGATCGATGATCAGCGCCTCCGAGACGATGCCGTCCGTGAACGGCGATAAGTCGCCTGCGCTGAGCTCATCATCCGCCCGGGACAGATAGTCGTGCCAGAACAGCCGTCCGGCTTGAGCCGAAAGAGGCAGGACCCCAATGACAGCCTGCGACCCGACAAGAGCCGCCACCGCGCTCACCTCGCCGCGATCACGCCGGAGCAGCGCGTCGAGGCACACGCGCTCCGCCCCGGCCTCGATCACCTTGCCCGCGTCCGATGCCGACCGGATGCCGCCGCCATAGGCCACGGGCGTGAGCAGGCCGAGCCCGCCCAGCCTGCGCACGAGCGCGAAATCAGGACCCGCGTGGCGCCGTGTGCGATCGATGCTGAGCACGATGATTTCGTCAATGCCCCATCGATCGAGGTTCTCGGCCAGGCATTCCGGACGGCCGAGCGGCAGGTATCGTCGATAGCCGAACGACTGCACGGCCCAACCGTCCTTCACGGTAATCACGCCCGCGAGCCGCTTCTTAAGCACCGCAGAGCCCCGTTACGAGTCGCTGCAGTAACGCCCGGCCGGCCGTCTGGCTCTTTTCCGGATGGAACTGCATGCCGACGATGGCGCCACGACGGATGGCCGAGGCCACCGGCCCTCCGACCTGCGCCCTGGCCACCTCGAATTCGGGGGGGCCGTCGTACACATAGGAGTGATTGAAGAAGAACGTCTGACCGTCGCTCGGCGCAAAGAGCGGATCGTCCGTGGCGCACTCGATGGTGTTCCAACCGATGTGCCACCGGCCGGTCCCCATCGACCGCACCTCACCCGGAATAAGGCTCAGTCCGGGCTCAACCCCGTTTTCGTAGGAGACATTGGCGAGAAGCTGCATGCCGAGGCAAATGCCCATCAGCGGACGACCGTTCGCTGCCCAGTCTCCGAGATACCGATCGAGCGCCCGCGCGCGCAAGGCCTCCATGGCGGGCCGGAAGGCGCCGACCCCCGGCAGCACGAGGAGATCGCATCCATCGAGCACGCCTGGATCGTCACTGATCCGGCAACGGAACCCGACGCTGCCGAGCACGTGCTGGACCGAGCTCTGATTCCCGATGCCGTAGTCCACGATTCCAACGGTGATCTTCACAGTCCCACGCCGATCTGGAAGCGCCGCTCGATGACGCCGTCGGCGTGCAGGTCGAATAGATCTCTGTTGACCGACGCACGCACGTGATTCCAGAAGTGATCGACCGAAATGTCGATGTACCTGCAAAAGCTCTCAATATAGGAGGCTGCGCAGCAGTGGTCGTATCGTCCAACCAGCTCGATGCCACGCTCGCGCGACATGCGGCCGAGCCTGATCTCCTCGTTGACGTAGTCGGTAACACGCCCGAAGCCGAACTTGTAGTACTTGATCATCTGGTTGAGCGTGACCCAGTCCTCGTCCAGCGACGTCACGCCAAACAGGTCGCCAGTGTTCTCGACATGATCGTTCCGCTTCTCGAGGCCATTGGCGCACGAGTACGCGGCGTTGTTCACCAGGGACCAGTCGCCCAGGAACCAGCCGAGATAGACAATCTGCAAACCTGCGGATTCGAACTCCTCAACGGCCGGATAGCGGTACGGCAACAAGTCGGAACCCGTGAAGCCCGCCTCCAGCATCCAATTGAGTCCGCCGCCGCTCAGCGTGTTCATGTGCCGGAGGTTATTGCCGTCGTAGCCGAACCGGCCAAGCGTCTTCAAATCCCCCAACTGAAGCCCTGGATTTTCGCCCCACAGAATCAGCGAAATGTCGTACCGGAGCGCCAGTTGGGGAACAGAGCTGAAGAGCGCGAGCTCCGTGGAACGTGCCCAGTTCGTGAATCGATCGAACGACAGCCGCATCAGCCGGCGCCAGGTCTCCGGCGCGGGCGCGAGCGTCACCACATCGAATCCCAGCTCGATCAGGTTCGAGATGTTCTGAACGCCGCGCTCGGTCACCTGTTCCGGCGGATAAGAGAGACAAACCAACAACGGCCTCAACCCCAGTTTGTCGCGGACAAACATCGACTGGCGCATGCTATCCTTGCCGCCGCTCACGCCGATGATGCAGTCGAAGTACTGGCCCGATCGCCGCGGGAACTGCTCGAGCAGATCTTCGAGAATCTCGTGCCGTTCCTTCCAGTCCACGTGCTGTAGCTCGGAAAAATAATGGCAGGCCGGGCAGACGCCGTCCTCTCGGAACTGCGTGTTCGGCCGTGTATCAGGCTGCAGGCAGCGGACGCAGTACTTCATCGGGTGATAGGCGGCAGGACGGCAAACTCCTCGCGCAGAACCCCGTACTCGATTACGTCGATCCACTGACCTTCCAGATACAGGTGCTGCCGGCGGACGCCCTCTTCTCGCATCCCCAGAGCCGCCGCCAATCGTCGCATCCCTGCGTTCGTCGAGGCCGTACCGCAGTGCACCCGACGCAGGTTGAGCTTCTGAAAGCCGTGATCGAGCAGTTGCCGCGATGCCAGAGTGGCCGCCCCTGTCTTCCAGTGCCGGCGGTCTCCCATGAGAATGGCGAATTCGGCCGTCCGGTTGATCAGCGAGATCGCCTGCAGCGAGACGTTACCGATGTGACCGTCGGACTCGTGGCAAATCGCCCAGACCACCGCGTCCGATCCATTGAGCGATTGGACGAATCGGCGGAAGTACTCCTCCGTTCGGACAAGCTTGCCATGCGAATTGAAGCGGCAGACCTCCTGGTCCTCGAACCATGTTGGGTACGGACCGTCCAGATCCGATTCCCGCAGGCCGCGGACGAAATAATCAGCGCTCAGCCGATAGATCATGTGTGGTCCCGCTCTGAAGGCCTGATGCCAGAGCCCCATGGTTATCGTAGACCTTCCGGAACGCGGCGACGACGTCGTCGAGGTCGCTGCGGCCGATGTTCGCGTGACAGACGTTCGTGTAGAGCAACTCCCGATAGTGCATCCGTTCGGTCACCGGACAGAGGCCCCGATCGTACGTGGCATGTCCGCGGTACCCCGGATAGGTGAAGGGGAATCCATCCCGCCCGAACGCGATGCGCTGCTGGTAGACGGGCTCGAGGTAGATCGGCTCCACGTACCCCTCGAACATCGGAATGCCTTCAGCTTTCAAGGCCGCAGCGAGCGTGGCCCGCGGAACGCCGAGGACGGACTCATCGTACTTGAGCGCGTACAGGTAATACCCATGCTTAACGTGAGGACGCACGACCGGGACGGAAAGTCCGGGCAGATCTCGTAGCCGCTCACTGAGATATGCGGCCGCATCAAGCCGTGGCGTGAGTAGCCGCTCAAGCTTCCGGAGTTGCTCGCGTCCGATCGCCGCCTCGATCTCGCCCATGCGGTAGTTGAATCCGATCAGATTGACGATGTCCGTCGTCCCCTTCTTCTTGACGACGACTTCGGCGTGGTTGCGAATCAGCCTGACCCGATCCGCGAGGTCGTCGTCGTTGGTCACAACGACCCCGCCCTCTCCAGTGTGGATGGTCTTGTGGTAATTCAGGCTGAACACGCCGAGGTCCCCCAGGGTGCCGGCGAAGGCGTCTCGAAGCTTTGCACCGGGCGCCTGTGCCGCATCTTCGACCACCCGCAGATCGTGCTCGCGCGCGATGTCCATGATGAGATCCATGTCGGCGGGGTGCCCGAACAGATCCACGACCAGAATCGCACGCGTCAGCGGAGTGATCCGGCTCCTGATGGATTCCGGCGAGAGACAGAATGTCTCAGGATCGATGTCGGCAAAGACGGGAATGGCGCCATAGACCAGGGCCGCCGTGGCTGAGGCCGACATCGTGTACGGGGAAACGATGACTTCGTCACCCGGACCGACCCCGCAGGCACCCATGGCAGCGTAGAGCCCCGAGGTCGCCGAATTGACCGTCACCGCGTGCTTGACGCCGAAGTGATCGGCCCAGTCGCGCTCGAGCCGCTGCACCTGGGGCCCACCGAAGAACTCTGGCGACCATGTTCCCAGATACTTTGACAGCACCGTGCTGTCCATGACCTCCATCACCGCCTGCTTCTCTTCCTCGCCGATACTGACGTAATCGGGAAATGGAGTCTGGCGAACCGGTGCGCCCCCGTCTATCGCCAACGTCGAAACGCGTCGAGTCACGTCAGCACCCCACTCCTTCGAGCATCTCGTAAATCAAGTCGGCCACGCGGCGCGCGGCATCACCGCCTGGCGCCGAGTTCGCGAGCTGAGCTCGCATGGCGGTACGCGCTTGATCATTCATCAGCAGGCCCTCGATCGCCGGCAGAATATCACCGGCACGATAGGCTGCCCGACTGATGCCCAAGGCGTTGGTCGGCAGTTCATCAACCCCGAGAAGCCCGGGCTGGAGGCTGACCGTCGGACACTGCATGTAACAGGCCTCCATCAGGAGTATCGAATTCATCCCCGTCACCAGATCGGCGGCCAGCGCATCCTCGC
>JANWJD010000143.1 GCA_025449555.1 Chloroflexota bacterium
CACCAGGCCACGGATAGCCAGCGCCTTCACCTATCCAGAAGGTGCCAAACGCGCTCAGCAAAACACCCACCGCGAGCTTGAGGGAATTTTCAGGCACCCGGGTAAGTGGTGCGCGGAGGAACATCCCGGCCGTGAGAACAATCACACCAGCAGCCATCGCGCCGATCGCGGCGGGCACGAGCAGATGAGCCGCGGCGCCTGTGGCGATGACGATGAATACCACTTCGATGCCTTCGACGAGTACTCCGTTGAATGCGGTGACGGCAGCCACCGCATCGATCCCGGAGCTGCGAACAGCGCTACTGCGGAGTGAAGCCGTTTCTGATGTGTACACGGCCGATTCATCGTGAAGGCCGATGATCCCAGCGGCGCGGAGCGTCGACTTCCGCAGCCACCGCATGCCGAAGAGCAGGAGTAGCACTCCGATCACGAGCCGTAACTCCGCCAGCGGAAATCGTGCGAGCAGAGAGCCACCTGCCACGACTATCAGGACAAGTGCTGCGAGCCCAGCCGTTACACCAGTTAGGGCTCCTCGCCAACCCCGCACGGTCCCTGCCGCCAGCACGATCGTGAACGCCTCGACGAATTCAACCAACGAGGCGAGAAATGCTGCAAGAATCGTCGGTCCTGCATGAACCCAGTTAATCATTCACTCGGCATCTACGTCGGGCTTCATCTCTGTTTTCTGCCCTTTCGAATGTGATCGGCCAACTGAATATCCGGACCTGCTCCATGCGACGCCAGGATGTGTTTGCCCGTGATAATTACCACTGTGTCTACTGCGGCAATGTCTTTGATGCTGCGGAGCTCACCGTCGATCACGTGCAGCCGCAGGTACGAAGCGGCGATCGGTCTGGTGGCAACCTCGTCACGGCGTGCAGGAGTTGTAACACGCGTAAAGGCGCCCAGCGTCTATCCGTGTTTCTGGCGGCTGATCCGGTCGCACTCCGGAATTTTTTTCAATACTCAGGTTCCGTTTGGCCACGTCACCTCCGAACGGTCGAGGCAGAGCTTCGGCAGATGGGTCTGAGGCCCTTGCATCATGACGTGGAGCCGGGGATCATTGCGCCACCCACTCCACGCAACTGACATCGCTAACAATGCTCATCGAGGTTCTTGTGTGCCTACGCTCGATACTGCCCGCCTGCTTTCGGTACCGAAAGCTGGGACTCATTTCTGGCGCGGCTGGCGTCGCTCTGGTACTCGTTTCGCCCCTCCAGTCAGCGGCTCAGAAGGCAGGCCTGCCTCCGAATTTCGATGCATACGTCACACATGCGCTCAAGGAGTTCGATACACCGGGTCTGGCCATCGCCATTGTGAAGGACGGTCAGGTCGTCCTCGCCAAAGGCTATGGTGTCAAGCGGCTCGGTGATGCCGCACCGGTCGACGCGCACACGCTTTTCCAGATCGCCTCGAATACCAAAGCATTTACCGCCGCAGGCCTCGCGATCCTGATGGACCAGGGAAAGCTGCAGTGGGACGATCGCGTGACGCAGTTCATCCCTGATTTTGCGCTTTCGGATCCGTATGTCACGCGCGAATTCACGGTCCGCGACATGCTGACACACCGCAGCGGCCTCGGTCTCGGTGCCGGTGACTTGCTCTGGTTTCACTCGAACTATTCGCGTCACGAGGTCGTACGCCGCATTCGCGCCGCCAAGTTCGTCTCGGGGTTTCGTGCCGCGTACGCCTATGACAATGTGATGTACATCGCCGCCGGTGAGATCTTCCCCGCAGTCACAGGCCAGAGTTGGGAAGACTTTATCCAGCATCAGATTCTCGGCCCGCTCGGTATGACCGAGGCAAAAACCGGTGTTGAAGCCGTGCCCGTCGGTGCGAACGCCGCTACCCCACACGGCCGGGCTCCCGATGGACGCGTTGAGATCGTGCCGGTTGATTCCGTCGACGCCACGGCTCCGGCCGGCGGCATCAACGCAAATGTCACGGATCTCGCGAAGTGGATGATGGTCCAACTCGACTCGGGCCGGCTCGGTACCCGCCATCTCTGGTCCACCGAACGCACACGGGAGATGTGGGCAGGCCAGACGATTCTGCCGATCACGCCGCTGCCAGGTGTGCTCAATGGCCTGACGCCGAATTTCGCCATGTACGGGCTTGGCTGGGACCTCCGCGACTACCGCGGCCATAAGATCGTATCCCATAGCGGCGGCCTCGCGGGGATGACGTCGCATACTGAGCTCGTGCCAAGCGAGAAGCTCGGCATCGTGGTTCTCACGAACATGGAGTCTGGTCTCGCGGATGCACTTTGCCAGCGAGTCGTCGATGCCTACCTGGGCGCCCCACCCACCGACTGGGCCGCGGCGCGCGCCGCCTTCGAACGCCATCTGGATTCCCTGGGACACGCGGCGGAGCGCGCACAGAGCGCTGCCCGCGCGGCGGACTCGAAACCGTCACTGCCGCTGGAGAAGTACGCCGGCCGGTACACCGACGCGATGTACGGCGATGCGACCATCGCCAACGAAGGTGGCCACCTGGTACTCCGCTTCAGTCACTCTCCCGCGTTCACCGGCGACCTCGATCACTGGCAGTACGACACGTTCGTCGCTCACTGGCGCGCAAAACATGTCGAGGACGCGTTCGTCACGTTCGCGCTCACACCGCAAGGCACCGTGGAAAGCATGAAAATGGCCGCGGTCTCTCCCTTGGCCGATTTCAGCTTCGACTTTCAGGATCTGTTCTTCGTACCCACTGTTGCGAGTACACCAGTAGCCGCCGGGTCGCAATGACGGACCCGGCGCGCTGACGGCAGGAGTCCATCCGCATGGTCGCGGGACCCGGCGAAACAGGACGCCCGCTCACACGAGGCGAGCGGATCTGGCTCATGGTCCTGTACTGGGGTCTCGTGGCGGCCTGTGTTCTGTTCACCGTCGTCGGCTGGCGGCTGGTCAGTGCCCAGGAGCTCCCGCTGCGGAATGCGCACACGGTGCCCGCGACGATCATCCGGGTCGATGTGATCGCGCACAAGGACGCCCAGGGCCACACCGTGCAGCAGCCGATCGTGATGTATGTGTACGAGGTGGGCGGCGTCCGCTACAGCACCGACCGGGTCACACTCCGTGAGGCATCCCGACCTGGACGCTGGGCCACGGATGTCGCATCGCGATTCCACGCCGGAGATACCGTGACCGCGTACTACGACCCGGCTACCCCAGGCTCAGCGTTCCTCATCACCGAACGCAGTTGGATCATCTACGCCGCATTCATTGTCCCACTGGTGGTCGCGATACTGCTGTGCCTCCTGTGGCCCCGCGTCCTTGGCCAAGCCAGAGCTGGCTAGCCCCGAACTGTTTAGCTTGCGGCCATGCCCGTCGACTGGCACGTGCCGTTGCACCTGCACCACCTGATCGCGCAGTACGGCTACATGGTCGTCGCGCTGTTCGTCGGTGGAGAAAGCGTCGGCATCCCGCTTCCGGGTGAAACGGTGTTGCTGACGGCCGCCGCGTTCGCGGGACGCGGACATCTTTCGATCGTCGGTGTAATCATCGCGTCGATAGCCGGTATCATCTGCGGCGGTTCGGGCGGCTACTGGGTCGGTCACACTGCCGGGCAGAAGGTCGTCGTCCGCTATGGCCGATGGGCCGGGATCACACCAGAGCGCCTTGACCACACCCGCCAGTTCTTCGCGCGCTATGGCGCCCGCGCCGTCATGGTGGGACGCTTCATCCCGATTGTGCGCATCCTCGCCAGCATCGTCGCCGGGATCTCCGACATGCCGTTCGCCAGATTCTCGGCCTACAACGCGATCGCGGGTATTGTCTGGTCGGTTTTCTTCGGTCTCCTCGGCTTCGAGTTCGCTCGCGATCTCCCCCACCTCGAGAACCGCATCGGCGAGGCCGGAATCATCGCCCTGATCGTCGTCGGCGTCGCCCTCGCAGGCTTCCTGATCTGGCGCCACTTCCGCCGCAACAAGATCCTGGAAGGCTTCACACCGCCCTCACCGCCCGCAGGTCCCAGCTAGAGCGACGGGGCTCGTGAGGCGCACGAATTCGTCCCTGGTTGTCCCTGGTTGTCCCTGGTTGTCCCTGGTTGTCTCTGGTAGGGGCGGGTCGTGACCCGCCCGCGGTTGTCGTCCCACGGCAGCCCTGACGTCGAGGGCAGAGGGGCGGTTCGAGACCAGAAGGGCGCCTGTTGGGGCGAACCGCCCCCGACGGATGCCGCGGCCATGGTGCCCAGAACCTCGACACTCCCCCCCACCGCCCCACCGTCGATGCACTTCTCCCCAAGCCGATGCATCTTACGACAGGGGTCACCTGCAGGGAGTGCACATGGTCGGGCGTCGGAACGCACACGGTTCGCAGTCTCGCTGCGGCACTTGGATCGCCTGCGCCTGCGCGTCTCTTTGCTGGATCTCGCCGAACCTGGCCGCCCAGACGCGCAGCGTGACTCCCGCACCCGCCGTCGCACCGGCACAAGCACCACCGGTCTGCGCCGCACCCACCGCCGCTGATCATGTCACCCCCGGCCGTGTGATCGCCTCACCTGGGGATATTGCCGGCAGATCCGCCAACAAACCCGGTACGAATGCTGGCGCAAACGCTGGTGCGAATGCTGCGGCCAACGCCCGCCAATGGACGGTGCAGGTGGCGTCCTTCGAGAGCCTGCTGGATGCGCAGTCGATGCAGCAGTCACTGTGCGGGCACGGATACGAAGCGCGCATCGTCGGCGCGGCCAGACCCTATGTCGTCCGCGTCGGGCGGTTCCCCACGTCCCAGGACGCACTCGTGACCGCACGCCGCCTGTCTGCGCCGAAGCTCACCGTGTTCGTGACGCAAGCAGAGCGCTGATAGGCGGTCGAGAACCCGTGGCACCCGGCGGCGTTGACCCGCCCGCGGCCTGTTGGTAGGATTGCGAAGTGTGATTTCGGGTGATGGAGCTCACCCAAACCGCCGCCCCGGTCACGAACGGGGGTAAGGCTGATGGCTCCTACGCGAGGCCGAGCGTGGGAGCTTTTTTGTTGCCCGCGATCGGTAATGATCCAGTCACGTCGCCGGCCAGACGGCGATTGCTCTCGG
>JANWJD010000144.1 GCA_025449555.1 Chloroflexota bacterium
AGTACACCAGGATGTCGCCCCCGGTACTCGAGGGAGTCTGACCCACGAATGCCGCCTTGTCACCGCCGGAGTCGAAGCCCGCAAACTCCAGCGAATTTCCTCGGTTTGGGACGTGCAATATCCCGGTTCCGTTGGGTTGAGCCAGCGTCAGAGCACTTCCCAGGTCCGTGTACGCTATCTGCCCGGAGGGCGAGAAGTCGATAAAGTTCGTGATCGGAACGTCGCTGCTCGAATTGAACGCATGCACCTGCCGGGTTCGGAGGTCCAGCAGCTCGACGATGGGCCCGCTCGTGTCGCGGAAACATCCATAATACTGGCGGCACAGTCGGACGTTGGTGGCAAGGAACACCACGTACCGTCCGTCTGGAGAGAAGTGCGGCTGCGACATGTTCCAATCTGTTCGCCGATACACCCGTTGCGAGCTATCGTCGCTCAAACTCAGCAGCCAGATCTCGTCCGGCCGCTCTCCTTGCTTGCCTCGTCGCACATACACGGCCAGCGTGCGGTCGAAAGAGAGTGAGAAATCGGTCACTTGACCGTTTCCATCACCCACGATATTTCTTTGGCCCGTGGTGGAGGCCACCACCAAATTGTTCTTTTCCGAGCCCTGCGAGCCCAGGTACATGACATGTTCGGATTGCGTCCTGAACGCCTTGTGAAAGGTGTGCACGAGGCGCTTTCCCGTTGAATCCAGCGCATCGGTACCAATCGTTAGCGCGTAGCGGGTGGCGTAGCGCAGCGCCGCCCGAGGGCTGAACACGACCTCATTGCCGACCCAACTGAAGTCCCCCGTGACGCGAGGAACAACACTCCAGGCGTGTTCAACGGACTTCCGCTGCATCGCAGTCGTGAAGGTGACTGCAATTTGGGTGTTGATGGCGGTGCCGTCGAGTGTCGTCGCCAGGACAACCGTATCAACGTTCGGCCCAAGGCGGGCCGATGCCACGGACAGTCCTCCAATCACGAGCGCCAGCGTGGCAATTGCCGCCACGATCAGTCGATCAACGTGCATGAGACCCGACGCCGACGGTCTAAAGCGCCATGAAGTGCAGCTACCGCTTCCCCAGGTCGTACACCCGAACCGTCACTGTCTTGCCCCGTACCAGTGACACGTCCATAAACAGAATCCAGCCGGTCACCCTGCCCTTGATCGTCTGCCGAACTGTAAATGACTTCGGGGTCGTGCCCTTGAGTTGGAACGGCTTGGAAGCCGTAAACAAATGCTGATTGGAAACATAGGTGTAGTTCTCGCCGCCCAGGCCCGAGAAGGCGAGGTGCTTCGGCGCGCCGACGTCCACCCGGTACTGGTGACCGGCCACCAATTGAAGGGTGAGATACACGCCTCCGCCTGTCGTACTGGACTTCTTCGCCACGAGTTTGGCAGCAGCCTGCGCACCCGTCGCTGACGCCACCAGGGCCGAGAAACAGAGCACGACAATCAGGAAACGCTTGAGCACAAGAACCCCCCCGGCTCCGACGCCGGTAACTTTCAAAGCTGCTTATTGTAACGTAGACAGGTGCGATGGTATAACCCGATGATTCCTGGCTTTCCGAGGTATGTGTGCCCGAAGCTCCCCTAGAGCCGGTTCGACTGGCTCCTACCCGCCCCCGTGCGGTGCTGCTCTTCCTGGCGGTCTTCACCTTTTTCTTCTCGGCCTATATGTTCACCGCGTCCGCCGACTTCTTCTCCACCGGAGATACGACCATCCGGATTGAAGTCGCCGAAAATATCCTCGGGCGTTTCAGTGTCGACCTCCACGGCTGGATACTCAAGTATCCTCACCACGTCAAGAAAGAGTACTTCGACCCCCGCATTTCGCAGGGGCGGGACGGAAAAGTATTCTCCACTTACCTGCTCGGTCAGCCGTTGATGATCATGCCGTTTGATCTCGCCGGGCAACAGATCGCGATCCACTTCCGGTGGCCGTATGGACCTACGGTGCTCTGGTTCGACCGCATGGTAGGTCCGTTCACGGGTGCCATCGAGATCACGCTCTTCTTCCTGTTTGCGATGCGCCTCGGATACGGTCGTAGACGCGCCCTGCTGCTCACGGGAATATTCGGCTTCGCAACCTCCGCCTGGCCCGATGCTGAGAGCGTCCTCGAGCACACGGAGGTGACGTTCTTTCTCCTGCTCGCCTTTTACGCAGCATTTCGCGCGAAGCAACAACGGGCCGGACCGGCCTATCTGGTGCTCGCCGGCGTCGGCATCGGCGGGGCTGCGATCACACGCTACCAGGACGCTTTTCTGGGCGGTCTGGCACTCGGCCTCTACCTTTTGCTCGTCAACGGCGTAGCCAATCGCTGGCGTGAGCAGATCAGGGATGCAATCCTCGTCGGTGTCGGATTGGCTCCGTTTGTCGCGCTCGACCTGTGGTACAACTGGTACCGGTTTGGCTCCATCTTTGCCAGTGGACATCATGAGACGGTGTTTGGATATGCGATCTGGAAGGGTGCGGCCGGCCTCCTGATAAGTCCCGGCAAGGGGTTGCTCTGGTACAGCCCTGTTATCTTCTTGCTCGTCTTCGCCGCGCCGAAATTTTACCGTCGCTATTCCGCCCTCGCGATCTCTTTCGCGGCGCTCGCTCTCAGCTTTTTCCTGCTGTACGGCTATGTCACGTACTGGCACGGGGACCCCACCTGGGGACCGCGCTATGTGTACTCCACCCTACCTTTCCTGACCTTGCCCCTCGGAGAATTGTTCCTGCCGTCCTTCCGACGACTCCGCACGGTCTGGATGATCACTCTGGCAGTAGTAGGTATCAGCTTTGCAATCCAGTTGTCGGCGGTCGCAGTGAGTCCGTGGAGGACCTGGTACCGGGTGATTGCGTATGAAGAGAACCAGGGATCCAAGTGGACCTGGATTGCCTCACGATATCGCTACTTCTGGAATATCCATGAGTCCCCGCTAAACTTTCAGATTCATGGTCTCTATCAACTGACCTACGATGGGATTATCCATTCCAACAAGTACGAACTCGTCCCACCTGACGAAGATCCTATCCTGGACGGTATGACGGTCGACTTTGCCATCAATCAGTGGAATTTCTGGTGGAAGTCGAACGAGTTCGATTGGTGGATGGGTCAACGCAAGATAATCGAGGGAGTCATTATGCTCGTCGCGCTCATGCTGGCCTCCGGTACCTACTTGACCGCCGAAGCAGCCGGCATTTTCACGGAAGCGTCCGAGGAGCCGGTCGACGTGCCGGAACCCGCGGAAGCAGCTTGAACGTGCGTAAGCCGTTTGCCCAGGGCCTGGTCATCGCGCTCGTCGCGCTGTTCATCGGCGTGGCGGGGACCGCCGCAGTCCTCGCGTATATCCCTGACCCGGGCTCGAACCCGGCTGTCTTCGACGATTTCAATTGGAGTTCCACCGCCAACGGCTTCTGGCATGTCAATGCTATCGGCGCGACCGCGATCATCAAGAGTGGCGTTTTGACCCTTTCGGGTCACAGCATCGAGCTCGATCGCCGCCTGCAGACAGACCCACGTGTGACCATTGCCGCGGCAAAAGTCCGCGGGCTGCAGTTCCGCCGCTTCGGTCTCGGTCTAGGGGTGTATCACGCCGGCACAGTCGCGCTCGAATTCGACAACGAGGGTTTCAAATGTGGTCGCGGTAGCGATTTCGGGTGGCGGGTAGACCTGATGAAGTCGTGGACCATTCCGCCCGCCGGTCAGTGGTTCATTCTGAAGGTCAAAGTGACGAACCCATATCCTACCGCCAAGTCTCGGGCCAAAGTCGCCGGTCTGGACGCGGCCAAACTCAAACCGGTGACCGTTCAGTGCTCGGTATACGACGCGAACGGCAAACTCATCTCAACTGTCACACCCACCGATCCTCAGCCCAATGCACACTACGACGCGTTGGACGAGGCCTACATGCGCACATGGGACAGCGGTAATCTGTACCAGCTCGATTGGTTCTATGCGGGACCACCCACCACGTCGGTCGGTGGCAGCGTCCTGAATTAACCCTTCCCACCACGCGAAAAGCGGCCACCCGTCACCAGGTGGCCGCTTCTCAGTGTTCTGTTCTAGCTGAAGTTTACTCGAGGTAGTCCTTGATCTTCTTTGTGATCGTCGGCATGCGCAGCTTCCGCAGTGCCTCGATTTCGATCTGGCGGATGCGCTCACGCGTCAGCCCAAAATGTCCGCCTACCTCTTCCAGCGTCTGAGGACGGCGGCCGGACAGACCGAACCGCAATCGAATGATGCCGGCCTCGCGTTCCGACAGGGTGTCGAGCACTTCGTCGATGGCGTCGCGCAGCACACCCTTGGCCGCCAGCTCTTCGAGGTCGTGTGACTCGTCTTCCACGAAGTCGCCAAGCATGCTCTCCTCGTCGTCGCCCACCGGCTTTTCCAGCGAAATCGGGACACGGATCGCACTCTTGATCTCTTCGACCTTCTCCGGGCTCATTTCCATCGCCGCTGCAATCTCTTCGAGTTTCGGATCGCGGCCCAGGGTCTGAGACAGACGCATCATCTCGCGGTTGTAACGGCTAATGCGCTCGTTCATGTGGACCGGCACGCGGATGGTTCGCGCCTGGTCGGCGATTGCTCGCGTCACAGCCTGCCTGATCCACCAGGTGGCGTAGGTGGAGAATTTGAAACCGCGGCGCCAGTCGAACTTTTCGACCGCGCGCATGAGACCGGTGTTGCCCTCCTGAATCAGATCGAGCAAGCTCATGCCGTGGCCAAGGTACTTCTTGGCCACACTGACTACCAGACGGAGGTTTGCCTCGATCATCTGACGCCGAGCATCGTCGCCGGCCGTTTCGTAACGCCACAGGCTGGTTCGATCCCAGGTCAGAATAGTCGCCACTTGCTCGTCGGTCAGGTCCAGACCATCGAACTCGACTTCGGGCTCGCCTTCGATCCGTGCGCGCACCTCGTCCGCTTCGGGCAGAAGCGCAGCACGAATCTTTCGCTGAAGCTCGATGGCCTTCGCCAGTCGCACTTCATCGGCCTTCTTGAGCAATGGAACACGTCCGATTTCGCGCAAATACAACCGAACCGCATCCTGCGCCTGCTCGTTTTCCAGCGCCGATAACGGGTCGTGATGTTCGGGAGCCGGCTCCTCGGGCTCCATGACCAGATGCCCGCGAAGCACGTCTTCCTGAGGATTCATTTCATCTGCAGGTGCGTACATTGCACCCCCTTTCAGGGAACAAAGGTCGAAAAAGGCCGAAGAGTGGGCTCTGCCACCCTGGCCTTATTCACTCGTAACCTCTATTGAACTCTTGCGCGGGCGCACACGCGCCGCGCCTATTCTTACTGCCAAAGTGTACCATATAGCTCTTGGAATGTAAACAGGCCGGTGTGCTGCGCACGCCTGTCCTGCCGTGCTGAAAAATTCCCGCGGAGAGGACCAGCGCCATTGAAAGTTGCCATTATTGGGGCCCCGGTTGATCTCGGAGCGGACCGCCGCGGCGTCGACATGGGCCCCAGTGCGATCCGCTATGCCGACCTTGAGGCGGCCCTGCGCGACAACGGCCACGTGGTTCAGGACTTCGGGAATGTGGCAATGCCCGTACCGGAGAGCGAGGAGATCCATCCGAACCACATGAAGTACCTGCGTCCGATCGTCGATATGGCGGAAGGTCTCGCCGTTTTGGCTGCCGATCGGGTGAAGGAAGGCTGGTTCCCACTGGTCCTGGGTGGCGATCATAGTGTGTCGCTCGGCTCCGTGGCTGGCAGCACCATGAGCCGCAGCGCGGGTCTCATTTGGATCGATGCGCACGGAGATTTCAACACCGCGGATTCGTCCCCTTCCGGAAACATTCATGGCATGGTGCTGGCGGCGCTGGCCGGTCGAGGCGACCCTTCCCTGGTAGACGTGGCCTACCGAGGAGCGAAGGTCGAGTGTCGAAACGTCGTGCTCATCGGCGTGCGGTCGCTCGATTCCGGTGAACGGGCGCTGTTGAAGGAGTGCGGCATCAAAGTGTTCACCATGCATGATGTCGACCGCCTGGGCCTCCCGCGGGTCATTTCCGAAGCCACTGAAATCGCGGGTCAGGGCGTGGATGGCATCCATCTCAGTCTCGATCTCGACGTGGTCGATCCCATGCAGGCTCCGGGAGTGGGAACGCCTGTTTTCGGAGGTCTGACCTTCAGAGAAACGCATCTTGCAATGGAATTACTGGCCGAAACCCAGCAACTCATCTCGATGGACCTCGTGGAAGTAAATCCTATCCTCGACGCGCACAACGAGACCGCTCGCCTCGCCGTCGCGTTCACTCTCTCCGCCCTGGGCAAGCGAATTCTCTAGCCGCCGCACCGCCCTCCACTTTCACTCGAAGCGAGAAGGCGGTACTATATCAGGCGATGCCACACATCTGTCCCTGAGTGGGTAGCGAATGCCCGGTGGTCTGGAACTGAAGATTGGAGGCGAGCTTGGAGTCGGATAGTCTCGGCTTCGAGGTGCTCGCGTCTTCGCTCCGGGCCGACGCGGGAGATTTGATGGCGTTCATGGAAGCGCTGGCCACCAAGCTGGAAGGCGCCCTTCCCTCGCAAACGACCGTCACTCGTCGCGGCGGAGGTCTCTTTTCGGGCTCCAAGCGCGTGGCCCGCATATCGGTAGATCTCGAAGACAACCGGTACGAATTGCAGACGTCGGGCTCTCGTGTGCAGCCTAGCCGATCGAAGGCGGTGCGCGGCATCGTTCTCAAGACGGAGCAGATACCGTTGGACGAATGGATCGACGAGTTGAGCCGCCAATTGACCGCTGAGGCCGAGCGCAGCGAACAGGCGCGCCTGGCGCTCGAACGATTGCTGGGCGTATAGGCCAATCGGGGAGGACGGGTGCCGCTTTTTCATCGGAAGTCCGACCAAGAGAAGCATCTCGAGGACGAGGCAAAGCAGAATCTGCAGCAAGAAGCGTCGGTGGCGGAAGCGAGCCTGGCGGCGCTGGAAGGAGGCGGGATCCCCATACATGCCCAACGCCGTCTGGAGGAATTACGTACTCGGACAGATGCCTTCTTCACCTCCGACCTGAGCGTCAATGAATTCCTCCTCACGCGCCGGGTAGGACTACGTCCCCTTTCGCAGGTCATGGGCAGTTCCGTCTATCACGTGGGATGGCGCTATCTCGGACGAAGCATAGGCAGCGGAGAGATCGCAAGCGTGACCGAGGCCCTGAACGAGGCACGTATCCTGGCACTCGGTCGATTGAAACTGGAAGCTCGAGGCGTGGACGCGGACGTGGTCGTCGGCGTACACCTCAATCGCGGAGGATACGACTGGGCCTCCGACATGATCGAATTCAGCGCCATCGGAACTGCCATGAAGCTGGAACGCGGCACATCCGGCGACGAACCGGCCCTCACCAATCTTTCCGGCCAGGACTTCTGGAAGCTGTATGAAAACGGATTCTGGCCGCTTGGAGTGGTCGCCGGTAGCTCTGTGTATCACGCCGTCCCATCGTGGGGTACCTGGCGAGCCACGAATACATTTTATGGCGGGATGTGGAACCAGGAGCTGACGGATTTCACGCAGGGTCTATACACCGCCCGCCATCATGCCAGCTCGCGCATGCATTCGGAAGCGATGCGCCTCGGTTGCGCCGGCGTGGTTGGCGTGACCATCGAGCAGGATACTGAGGAGTACGAGGTCAGGCTGGGCAACGACCAGGAACGCACCGACATGATCGTCACTTTTCAGACGTTAGGGACCGCAATCATACCGCTCCGAGGCCATTCGGGCGCGATTCACCCGGTGACCCAATCGTTAAACCTTTCGTCGTAGTGCCGCAGCAGAGGAGACACAAGTGAGTTACGATCCCACATCCCTGAGCGGAGTCCCCACCCATGGACGCGAGCGAATCGATCACATGCGGCAGGCGGAAAGCCGCGGCTTCTTCACGAGCGATCTATCGGTCAACGAATTTCTGCTGGTAAAGCAGGCCGGCTTTGATCCACTTGGGCTTGTGGTGGGTAGTTCGATCTATCACATCGGTTTTCTGCAATCGAATTGGGGCCAGAATCAGGAGATGGAGGTGCTCACGCAGGCGACGTATCACGCCCGTGAGCTGGCCATGACGCGCATGGAGGAGGAGGCAGACCAGCTTGCCGCCGACGGCATTGTGGGAGTGCGACTCGAGGTGAGCCGATACGAGTGGGGCGAGAATCTGGCCGAGTTCATGGCAATCGGCACGGCGGTGAAGCACCGCGAAGGGGTGCTGCATCGTGCTCCAAACGGTCGCCCATTCACCAGTGACCTGTCGGGTCAGGACTTCTGGACGCTTCTCTCCGCCGGCTATCGACCGGTCGGCATGGTGATGGGCAACTGCGTATACCACGTGGCACACCAGGGCCTGCGCGCTATGTTCAAGCAGGTGGGCCAGAATCAGGAAATGCCGAACTACACTCAGGCACTCTATGACGCACGGGAACTTGCCATGGAGCGCATGCAGGCCGAGGCGGAAAGCGTGCAAGCGCAGGGCATAGTTGGCGTGCAGATTCAGGAAAAAAGCCACGGCTGGGGCTCGCACGTCATCGAGTTCTTCGCCGTCGGAACCGCGGTCATCCCCACGCGCGAAGATCACGAGATCCCGGCTCCTACCCTCACGCTCGCGCTCAACG
>JANWJD010000145.1 GCA_025449555.1 Chloroflexota bacterium
GGCCTGGGTGATGACGTCGCCCTGCTGCAGCCCTGCCTTGGCCGCGGGGCCGCTGCTGGAGAGTTGTTGGATCAGGGCGCCGTTGGTGCTGGGCGTGAGAGTGTTCGGACTGAACCCGCCGAAGCCTGAGGAGGACTGGGCCGACGCGTCGGCCGGAGAGATGCCCAGGTAGGCCCGATCGGTGTGTGTGACCTTGCCGTTGGCGATGATCTGATTGGCTACGAAGGTCACCCGCTCACTGGGAATCGCGAATCCGATGTTCTGTGCGGTGCTTCCGTCTTGCGTGCTTGTTTGTTGCAGCGTGGGGATGCCGACGACCACGCCGTTGAGCGTGACCAGTGCACCACCCGAATTGCCCGGGTTAATCGGAGCGGACGTTTGCAGCGCATCCGGCAGATACGCTCCGTTCGGCTCCTGCTCCACGCGATGGATACCGCTAATCAGGCCGAATGCCACGCTTTGCTTCAGCCCAAGGGGGCTGCCGATCGCGAGCACCGACTGAGCTACTTTGTATCCACTGGCGGACGCGAATTGCGCGGGCGTCAAATTGGGCGCCGAGATATGAATGACCGCCAGATCGTCGGCTGCGTCGGTTCCCACCACGGTGGCGCTGTAGACCTTTCCGTTATTGAGCGTCACACTTAGCTTCGAGGCGCCATTCACCACGTGATAATTGGTCACGATATCGCCCTTGCTGTCGTACACCACGCCCGACCCCGTGCCCACGCCGGGATTGACCACGTAGACAATCGACGGGGCGGCCACGGCGTATGCATGTTCGGTCGCCGCGTCGATCGCGGCTGAACTGAGTGCAGCGGAGGTCGAGGTAAAGGCAGCGGTGTCGGCGGGGGCCGGTGCTGAAGGTGGCGTAGCGGCCGCTGCGGGAGTGCGTGTTCCGGGATTGAGCACGTGATCTCCCAGAGCACCGAGGGCAAGTAGCCCGATCGCCAGTATCACTAAAAAGAGTCGTTTCATTGATGTATTCCTTCGAGTATTGCTGAGTGAGTTGGTCCGACTCGTTCCCAGGTGGACCCAACCTCTCCTCTCATGGTGCAACTCCAGCATGGGAACTTCGTTTGAGGACGATGTGAAAACTCTCACAATCGTGCTCGAATCGTTCCCATACACTTCTAATCCGTGACGGGTATAGTTCGGATAGGGAACGAAATGGCTACAAAAAGGAAGTCAATGCACATCCTGGTAGTGGAGGACGAGCAGCGCCTGGCTGCGCTGGTGCGCCGTGTTCTGGTAGAGGAGCGGCATGCCGTCGACGTCGCGCACGATGGCGATACCGGGCTCGACCTGGCCGATAGCGACACCTACGACCTGGTTATTCTTGATGTCATGCTGCCGGGCACGGACGGTTTCGAAGTGTGCCGGCAAATGCGCGCCGACGGAGTGGAAACGCCGGTCCTCATGCTGACTGCGCGCGGCGCAGTCGAAGATCGCGTGGCGGGCCTCAATGTCGGCGCCGACGATTACCTGGTCAAACCGTTTGCGCTGGAGGAGCTGCTCGCTCGGGTCAACGCTCTGTTGCGGCGGCGCAAGGGTTCCCTCGAAACGTCCACCGAGTTGAGAGCCAAAGACCTCACGCTGGACCTGGTGCGCCACGAGGTGCGGCGGGGCAACCGCATTATCGAGTTGACTGCCAAAGAGTTCGCGCTCCTCGAGTACCTGATGCGCCATCCCGGGCAGGTCCTCACTCGTACGCAGATCACCGACCACGTATGGCGCTACGATATCGATGCACTCTCGAATGTGGTCGATACCTACATCCACTACGTGCGTGACAAGGTCGATAAAGGACACGGAACCCCGCTCATCAAGACGGTCAGGGGGGTCGGATACAAGATCGACGCATGATTTCCGTTCCGCGTACGCTCCGCCGCTTCCGGCATGTCGCGTTGCCTCGGCCCGCGGAGCCGTCAATCGCGCTCTTCCATCAAATTCGTTGGCGCTTGACCATCTGGTACAGCGGGATCCTGGCAGCTACCCTACTCATACTCGGCATCGCGCTCTATGGCCAGGTGAGGTCAAATCTGCTGGACCCAATCGATTCGGGTCTACGCAGCGCGGCCCAATCCCGAGCGCAGGCCTGGCTCATTTTTCCAGACGGTCCGTGTAACGATCATCCGGGCGCCGATGCGCTCCTCACGGCGTGCTTCGATCCCAACGGCAACATCATTGGAGCGAACAACATCGCCGCACAGTTGCCCGACTTCATGCAACGTTCCGTCGTGGTGGCGGCGCTGCGCTCAGGTTCGGCTACCGACACGATCGTCGTTCGCCACCTGGGGAGCGTGGAGCGGTATTCGCTGCGCGTGTCCGATCCGCAAACCGGTGAGACAGTGGGCGTGGTGGAGGTCGGGACCCTGGTCAGCGATCGACTCAATGCATTGCAAACCCTGCTCTCCTACCTGCTGAAGTTTGGGTTACTTGGTCTGGTCTGTGCCGCGGTCGGAGGCCTCTTCCTGGCCGGACGGTCGCTCCTACCCGCGCGACTGGCATATGTGCGGCAGCGAGACTTCATCTCCGATGCATCGCACGAATTGCGAACACCGCTGACCATGTTGCGCGCCGATGCCGATGTGCTGCTGCGCGATCGGAATAACCTGCAACCCGATCAGGTGGACATCCTCGAAGATATCGTCCTGGAAGCGGCCCACATGAGCTCGCTGGCGAACAATATGCTCGACCTGGCGAGACTCGACGCGGGACAGGAACACATCGAGGAGGATGTGGTCGATCTCTCGGAATTAGCGCAGCAGATCACCCGCCGAGCCTCACATCTGGCAACCGCGGCGGATATTTCCATTCGGGAGGAAGTTGGGGGAGCCGTTCTGGTGGTAGGAGATCAGACTCTTATCGAGCGGGTAGCTCTGATCCTCCTGGATAACGCTATCAAGTACAACGCACCGCAGGGACAGGTGCGGCTGCGCGTACGACGCGACGGCACCTGGGCGATCTTCGAGGTAGAGGACACCGGCATCGGAATCTCCCCCGAACACCTGTCCCATATGGGAGAGCGCTTCTTCCGCGTGGATAAAGCCCGGTCTCGCGCCAGCGGCGGCGCAGGTCTGGGAGTGGCCATCGCTCAATCCATCGCTGTCCGGCTCGGCGGATCGCTACGCCTCACCAGCGAACAGGGGAAGGGCACGGTCGCGGCACTCTACCTGCCGGCGGCGGACCCGGCTGGTGTCGCGCCACACTAATGCACTTCCATAGCGTCACGCTTCGGGGGCAACCCTCCGGTAGAGCCGGACACCTCCGGTAGGGCCGGACACCTCTGGTAGGGCCGGTCCCGCGAAGCAGTGGCCGGCCGCCCGGTCGCCCCACACCAGGGCGGCGAGGTCCACTCCCCTCGCTCGGGCTGGCGCGGCCACGCCCTACAAATTCGGCCTCGGCCTACCTCCCACTCGCCCGAGCCTACCCCCCGATCCCTCGAAGCCCACCATCCCGCCTGATCCTGCACCAAGCGCCATTTGTAGCCAACATTTGACATTCGCACCATATTTCGTCTACGGTTGTAAAGGTGATTGCCTGGTTTGGCTGGCTCCTCAGATTGCACAACGTAGTCTTCCAGCTCTGTCCATGCGTGAACTAAAAGAGATGGAAGACATGACCTATGCAGAACGAACCCTGACCTGTACCCAGTGCGGAAATGGGTTCACCTTCAGTGTGGAGGATCAAGAGTTCCACGCTGGCCGTGGCTACCAGGACCCGAAACGTTGCCCCTCCTGTCGCGCCGAGCGACGTGCGAGCCAGGGCGGCGGATACGGCGGCGGTAGCTCGTACGGTGGAGGAGGCGGCGGCTACGACCGACCGCAGCGCCAGATGTACTCTGCGACCTGTGCGCAGTGTGGCAAAGAAGCCATGGTGCCGTTCGAACCCCGCGGCGACAAGCCCGTGTACTGCTCGGATTGCTACAAGCCGGCTCCGCGATCGTCTAGCTGGTAGTCCGTACCTTCGCTGAATAGGCGACGGCCTCTCCCCTGGAGAGGCCGTTTTTCATTCATGGGCCTCTGCTGAGCACGGGTGCTTTGCACTCCGCCGCTCACCAGAGGGACGTCTACTACTCCTGGAGGACAGAAATGAACGATCGAAATCGACGCGGACCGCAACGCAAGTCGGACAATAACGGGCCGCTCTTTTGCAGCCGATGTGGCGGCGCCCTGATGGCCCAGAATACCTTCAGCCAGACGAACGTTTGCCGCTGCAAGAAGGAAGCTGTGTCGACTCCGAAACAGGCCGCTCCGCCCGTCGAAAACACTCCTTCCTCCTGACCAGACCGGCGCTCCTGCTTCGCTCTTCGATTCAGGTGGCCGCGACCGTCGATAATGGCGGAGAGATTCCTGCTCGTTGGGGCCGCCTCGGCCGCAGACCTTTCTCTGCTGAGTCGTGACGGTTGGGTTGTGGAGCACATCGCGGGAAGCAATGAGAATTCGCGATCTTTTTGACGGCTGCTTCGTTACAGTTGTGCCGATAAAGAATTACTGGACGGTGCAACTCACTGACAGCTCGGAACGTGTTCTCTCGTCGCGCGTCTGTCTCTCCATCGAGGACACACTCACCGCGGTGCAACAGTGGCTAACGGCTGTCGCCGACGACACCGAGATCCTCGACCAGGATCCGGCGATACAGGAAGAGGTAGCGTCGTTGCTCCGCGAAGCTATTGTCAGCACGGCGGCCGGAGAGCAGAGCGATGTCCCGCATGCGCTGGCCGCCCTCATCGAGCGCGAACACTTACGTGGTTGGTTCCAGGCTCAGATGGACGACTCTCCCGGCAATCGGTAGTCGGACCCATACTCCTAGAGGCCTGGATCGTCCACTTCATACCGGATTGACTCGCGCTTTTCGGACCATTCCTGCCAGGCTGCGATCGCCGGTTCCAGATCTTCCCAGTCCTCGTGTCGGTGGACCTCCGCCGTATCTCCGTTCGGCATCATGACCGTGAGTGAGTAGCGGCCGGATTGCGGTCCATAACTGAAACTCGTGACGATGTCTCCATACCGATCCGCGATACGATCGGCCAGTTCGAAGAGTTCACCCTTTGTCATTGGCACCTCCACAACGCAAAGTTCGGCGGGTCGTGCGCCGATCGACAACGAAAACGTCGGCTTGCTGCATCCGCAGTATGCATGTTTGTCGCAGCACCTGTACACTTGCACCGACCATCCAGCGCATCCCGCGATGCTTGCGATGCGACCGCACTTCGCACATTCGCCCTTGACGCAGCGCTATCCCTCTGTTTTAGTTGGCATTGGATTTCAGGTTCTGAGACGAAGGGATAGGCTCGGCGTCCGCCGTGCGAGCTGCGTGGAGATGCAGCGGCGGTGCGTATGTCCGGGTTCGCCGCGGAGGTGACCGCCGGCGTACCACCGTCCTTTGTCACATCATCGACCGTGAGGGGAGGGTGACGTGCAGTCGGAAGCACCATCGTATAGCCGGGCCACTGCAGAGGAGCCACTCCTCCAGGTACGCGGGCTCGTCAAGAATTTTGGCGCGGTCGAAGCATTGCGCGGCGTGGACTTCGAGGCATCTGTCGGTCAGGTCACCGCATTGCTGGGGGACAACGGTGCCGGAAAATCAACCCTCATTAAATGCATTGCCGGTACACACGTGCCCGATGGCGGCGAAATCCTTCTCGGCGGAGCTCCGCAACACTTTCGAACGCCGATCGACGCCACTCGGGCCGGCATCGAAACTGTGTATCAAGATCTAGCGCTGTGCGACAACCTCGATGTCGTTGCAAACCTCTTTCTCGGCCGGGAGGAAGGCCAAACCCTGATCCCCGGCGTCGTGCGTACGCTGGACGAAGAGGACATGGAAAAGCGCGCGTCCGAGGCACTTTCCACCCTTCGCATTAATATCCCCTCGGTTCGGAATCAGGTAGCGCAACTCTCCGGTGGGCAGCGTCAAAGTATCGCCGTGGCGAAAGCCGTCCTCTGGTCGCCCCAGGTCGTGATTCTCGACGAACCGACCGCGGCGCTTGGTGTGGCGCAAACCCGCCAGGTGCTGGATCTCGTGCTTCGGTTACGTGAGCGCGGTCTGGCCGTTATAGTAATTACTCACAATATGGTCGATGTCTTCGAGGTCGCGGATCGTGCCAGTGTGATGCGGCTGGGGAGTCGCGTGGCCTCGTTCAATATCAAAGAAGTGACGCCCGATGACGTGGTAGCCGCTATTACCGGGTCCCGGTCATTTGAAACCGTGGCACAGGCTTGATGGGAGTCGGTCAGCATGAGTGAAGCAAAAACACCGCGACCCACGGTAGCCGCCCCCGCGCCGGCATCCATCGCTGCTGATGGCTCTCCGGCTGCTGTGCGCTCGACGGCCTTTGGGGGAATCACCCTGAGTTGGGATAAACTTCTCACTACGGTTCCCATATACATCGGATTGATCGTCATCTGGCTGTATTTTGACTCGCAAACTGCCGGTAAATTCATTGGTGCCCGCAACTTGTCCGAGATGGCACAAGAATTTTCGTACGAAGCGGTTCTGGCCATCGGCGTCGTGTTCGTGCTGCTGCTGGGTGAGATCGATCTTTCACTCGGGTACCTGACGCTCCTCTCGGTGGCGCTCACGGCTTCCTTCTCCGCTCTCAGTCAGTATTCGGCAGGTGTATCTATTCTTCTGGCCATCGTGATCTGTACGCTCTGTGGTCTGCTGCAGGGCATGCTCATCGCCTGGGTACGGATGCCATCCTTCGTGGTGACACTTGGAGGCTTCCTTATCTTTGAGGGGATCGCCTATCACATCCTGGCGGGTTCGACCATCAATGTGTTCGATCCGTTCATCAGTTCTATCGGTACGTACTACCTATCTAATACCGTGAGCTGGATCGTCGCCGTCATCGTAGTTGCCGCGTATGTCCTCGCGAAAGTGGCAAATTATCGAGCTCGCGCGAAAGCAGGGTTGCCCCATGCGCCGGTGGCACGGACGGTCGCGGCCGCGATCGCCATTGGGGTGGTGCTAGCGATCATCGTCGCCACGCTTAACAGTTATCGTGGCGTGCCGGTGGCACTGGCCATCCTGGCGGCGTTCACTATCGTCTTCTGGTTCTTTGCCTCGAAATTGCAGATTGGGCGACGCATCTATGCTGTCGGAGGCAACCTGGAAGCCGCCCGCCGGGCGGGCATCAATACTACCGCCGTTCGCTGGCTTGTCTTCGGCATTTCCGGCATGATGGCCGGCGTCGCCGGTGTGATGCTGGTCGGGTACAGTGCCGCCGGGTCGACCACTACTGCGGGCCCCGATCTTCTGTTGGATGTGATCTCGATCGCCGTAATCGGCGGAGTGAGCTTGACGGGAGGTAAGGGAACGGTCTGGGCGGTTCTGCTCGGGGGACTTGTGATTGCGAGTCTTGATAGCGGACTCAATCTCATGGCGACGGACCCGTACTACGTCTATGTGATCAAAGGAGCAATTTTGCTGGCCGCGATCGGCATAGATGTAATCGGCAAACGCTCGAGCGGTTTCAGTTGGCTGCGTCGCAGGACCGCGCGAGCGTAGGAGCGAGAGAAGGAGGGAGAAGCGCTGCACTCATCATGTTCCGGCACTTCGGAAGTAATTCTGGAGTTTCAACGACCAATGTTCAAAGGAGAACGCGTTGCATTTACGTAAACGGCTCATCCCAGTCATCACTCTCGCCCTGGCGGTACCCACGATCGCGGCATTTCCGATCGCGAGTCACGTGCAGGCCGCTTCCCAGCAGGCCCGGATCAAAGGCAAGGTTGCGTTCCTGTTCTCGGACTTCACCACCTCGGCCCGGTGGCAGTTTGACAAACAGTTCTTCATCAAGGACCTGAAGAAGCTCGATCCTGGCGTTCAGGTGGTGGTCTACGACGCGAAGGCCGCGCAGACCAACCAGCAGAATCAGGCCAAGTCGGCCCTCACCGCGGGCGCTAATCTCATCATCGATGTCCCGGTGGACTCGGCACAGGCTGCGTCGATCATCCGGGCCGCCCACGCCAACAAGCCACGCGTACCCGTCATTGCGTATGACCGCCTCATCACAGGCGCGTACGAAGACGCCTATGCCTCGTTCGATGGGGCTTCCGTCGGTGTGCAACAGGGTAATTTCCTCAAGGCGCACGTCGCCAAGGGCGGCACGATCGTATCCATCGCCGGCTCACCGACCGACAACAACGCTCACCTGTTCTACAACGGTGCGATGTCGGTGCTTAAACCACTGTTTGATAGCCACTACTACAAGCTCGGCTACGACAAGTTCACGCCGGACTGGAATGATGCCACTGCCCAACAGGAAATGGCCTCCGCCCTCAACCAGTTGAACAACAAGGTGAACGGCGTGCTGGTCGCTAATGACGGCATGGCCGGTGGTGTGATCACCGCGCTGCAGGCTCAAAAGCTCGCCGGCAAGATCCCAGTCACCGGTCAGGATGCCACCGCCGCTGGAATCCAGCAAATCTGTCTGGGTAACCAGAGCATGACGATCTACAAGCCGGTCATCAAACTTGCCCAGCGGGCTGCTAACATCGCCGACAAGTTTCTTCATCACAAGGTATTCAAGTCGGCCGTGAAGACGCAGACCGGCGCCGGCGGAACGCCTTCGGCGATCATCCCCGTCATTACCGTGACCAAGGCCAACCTCGCAGCCACCGTTATCAAAGACGGCTACGTCGCGAAATCGGCCGTTCCGCAGTGCCACCTGTAGGAGTGACACTCCGAGCATGAGCGCCTAGCGCCCCGCTCGCACATGCCTACGAAGCAATCGGGCTCCTCGTCGATCGAAGGTTGACGAGGGGCCCGACTCTTTTCCCAGCTAAGCGTCCGCCTCACGGAGGCGAGCCAGGGCGCTGAGAATACTCCCCGCTCCAGTGGCGAAATCCGCGTTATATCGGTGTCCAAGCCGCGGCTCAATCCACTCGTACACGCGGTCGCATCCCGGACAAAAGCAGCTGGCGATCAAGCGGCGTGCCGTCGCCGTTTCACCGCACAGGGCGCGAGCTTGTGCCTCCCAACCGGTCAGCCAGGTCCAGATGCCGGCATTTTGGTACTCGCCTCGTTTGAAGTGATATGGCCCCATGGCGCGGGATTGGAAGGCCGGAGTCAC
>JANWJD010000146.1 GCA_025449555.1 Chloroflexota bacterium
ACCAGGCCGGCCACGATGCCGCCTCGCGCCATGGGCAGTGCAACATGCCAGAAGCTCTGCCAGAGCGAGGCTCCCATGGAAGCTGCGGCCTCTTCATACTCGATGTCGATGCCCTCAAATGCGGAGCGTGCGGCGACGATCCCGAATGGAGCCGCGACGAAGATCTGGGCAAGCACGATGCCGGACGAAGAATCCACCAGGCTGAGACCATGCGGCGACAGCAGTTGTCCGATCGTCCCATACGGTCCGTAGAGCACCAGGAGGAGGATTCCCGCACTCACCGGCGGCAAGACGAGTGGTAAGAAGACGCAAATCGAGATCATCGTCTTCCCGGGGAAGCGGAAACGCGCCAATAGGTACGCGAGCGGCACACCCAGTCCGGCGATGATCAGGGTCGATACACTCGCGGTTCCGAGCGAGGTCAGGACCGCGGCCTTCGTCTGCGGATCACGCAGGGTGGTCGCTACATCGCCGCCGGACAGGTTCTGCTCTAGCAAGATCAGCGGAGCTGCCAGGAAGCAGAAGAGTACCAGGCCGAGCACCACGAGCGGAACGCCGGTCAGGTCGAGCTGCCGGCGCCCTCCCGTCGATGCCCTGATCACTTCTTTCCGATGAGATCCGCGAGTGTGCCGGGGACGGTGCCACGCGCGCCTCCCACGGTCGTCTTGAACGGCAAAAGGCCGTGCGCGGCGGAAATTGCGCGAATGCGAGCACTCAGCACAAAGCGCACGAATGCTTCGGCTCCAGCCTGATCCTTCACCGTGCTTGGGATAGTAATGGTGTACTGGATCGGCGCCCCGGTAATGGTCTGGCCGGTACTGGTCGTGAAGTGCTGCGTGGCGTATAGTTTGGCAAACTTGGTCGAGCCAAGGTTCACCTGCGGGGGAAGACCGACGTAGGGCACACCCAGATCTTTCACTTCGGAGAGATAGAAGATGCCGGCGTTTACCTGGCCGGTCAACATGCGGGCGACGAGTACCTGTTCAGGAAAGACCTGCGAGGCGTTCTCCGTCGCGCCGAACAGTTTCTGCTCGAATCCCTTCAGGTGATACAGCTTCTGGGTCAGATTGGCCATCCAGATCGCCCGATATCCCTTGGGGTCGATATTGGGGTCGGTGCGCCCGACGCGAAGCCCCTTCTGCTGCAGGGCTTTATAGAAGGGGAGCTGGTGTTGCCGGACCTGCACGAACTCTTTGGCGAACTTGCTCTTTGGATCGAAACCGATGACCAACTGACTGGTGGCATAGGTGAAGTACCACGACACATAGTTGCCGTTGGCGCTGCCCATCAGGGTGGAGTTCACCGCCGGATCGGCAAATTCCACCACGTCCGGCGTGGCGAGCTTCCCCTTAATCTGATTGGCGATGGCACCCGAGCCGGCACTCTTTCCCAGATAGGTATAGCCCGATCCAGCGGCAAACGCGGGACCGATCAGATTTTCGTTCACGTTGACCAGCGAGCCGGCATAGAACACGTTCACCGGGTCACCGGCCGCCTGGGCTGTGGCCGAGGAAAGCACGAGGGCAATCCCCACTCCGAAGGCCGCCACACCGCCGACCCACCTGTCTACGCATCGTCGTCGACCCTGCATCTTAGCTGTCTCCCTCAGGCCCGGACTTTTCAACCATGACCTCCGTCGCCTTGATAACGGCGACGACCGCGTCTCCTTCTTTCAACTCGAGTTCCTCCGCGGCTTCGCGTGTGATGACACCCGTTACCCGATGGTCGCCGACGGCGATGTCGATCTGGGCCATGATGCCGCCCAACTTCACGCTTTGGACGGTTCCGGGGAGTCGGTTTCGAGCGCTACTTCGCATGTGTATCACCTCCACGCGATACTGGTGCAAGGCACCCTGCACTGCAAGGCTCTGCCAACACGAATAGTCTAGTCAGATCGTGATTACCCATATCGTGAGTATAGAACCCTCGGAGGCGCGAGAGCGCACGCACCGCGACCGCGGCTCCGCCGAACCGGCCCGGTTCGCGCTCCTTGGCCTCCTGCTCGAAAAACCGGCGCACGGTTACGACCTCTCGCGCCGCTTCGCTCCCGATTCGGCGCTGGGAGACATCATCCATCTGAGCCCGAGCCACCTCTATGCCCTGCTCACCCGCCTGGAGCGCGACGGTCTCATTACCGGCGAAATGCAGGATGCAGGCAGCCATCCGCAGCGTCGGGTATATCACCTCACGGCTTCCGGCCGTGAGGCGGTCGAGCGCTGGATCGACGAGCCGGTGAGCCATCCCCGCGATATGCGTATCAATTTTCCGCTGAAGTTGTATATCGCCCGCACGTTCGGCGCGGAGCGGGTCCGGGAGTTGGTGGATCGGCAGCGTGCGGTGTTTGAGGAATATATTTCCCGTCTCCGAGACGAGGAAAGGCCGGCCGACACGGTTGATGACGCAGCCTTCCTCAACCTTATGCGGATGGGCCGCATCGGCCGTGCCCAGGCGGCGCTCGACTGGCTGAGCCTGTGTCTCGATCCTCGGGAAGTCGATCGGTAGCGAGCAAGTGTGACGGCGTTGCGGACGAGAGTAGACGTGGGCGCGATTTCAAGGCAATGTGGAAATGAGCACCGACGGGACCTCGCCGCACTCGTGAGGCGTGCCATCCAATTCAACCGTCAATTCCAGGCTGGACGTGTATGCTGGTGCCGGCATACGGTTCAGACACTGTTCAGAATCGCATAAGCAGGCGATAGGAACCGGGGCGTACAGTGGGAGCCAGTATTAGCCTGTTTAGCGGTTGGAGATGCAAACCATGGAACGGAAGCTCGTCACTCGAATCCTTGTCACGTCCGCTCTTTTCACCGGCATGGCGGCCGGACTCACCGGCGTCCGTCCGGCCGCCGCATTCCGTGCCGATCTGCTCATACCGGTTAGTGCCTGCCGGACGATTTCGGCTCCGGGCACGTACGTCCTCACCAAATCCATCGGGATTCCGGGCAACTGCATCATCATCCGATCATCCAACGTGATTTTCGGTCTCAATTCCTTCGGCGTGGTCGGAAACGGGAGCGTTGGACATGGCATCGTCATCGTGCACGGAGTCACTAACATCCAGGTGACGAATGGACACGTCAACTCGTGGACCGTCGGTATCGACGATCGTGGAACCAATACCCACTTGCAGAACTTGAAGGTGTTTAATAACACTCAGCTGGGGATCGCTCTGACCGGCGCGACCAACAGCGTGGTCCAGAACGATCGGTTCCCGGGGAATGGATCGGTTTCTCTCCTGGTCGACGCGACCACGGCCGCCACGGCGAGAGCCAACAGCATTACCGGTAGTGGCAGATACGGAGTATGGATAAAGAGTTCGACCCAGTTCGCGATCAGCGGCAATGGAGTCAGCCAGAGCGGAATTGCCGGCATCTTCGTCGGCTGCTCGCAAGCCGGAATAATCAACCACTTAACATGCCCGGCCAGCACGGGGGGCACCATTGCCGGCAACCGCGTCGTCTACGACCGCCTGGGCATCGCGATCGACCGTGGCAATATGCACATCCACGTCGCCAACAACCACGTGTCAGCCGGCGGGAAGTTCGACCTCTACGATGCAAATCTCAATTGTGGAAGTGATACCTGGTCGGGCGATGTCTTCACTACACATTACCCCGCGTCGTGTGCCATCTAGGGCAAGCGTCCGTGCGGCGTGGCCTGGCTGAACTGAACGTGGCTCGCGAGCGGCAATTCAACACTCTTGACAAGTCCTACGAACGCGTGCATTGTGGACGATGGATGTCACCGTTCGGAGCTGTGGAAGGAGTCGCCGATGTTCAGGTTCAGCCAGGCCATCGTGGTGGTCGTACTCGTGCTTTCCCTGGGTGGGAGATCCGCGTCGGCGGCCCCGGTCCCAAACGTCGCCACGCACAGCGGGTTTGGCCTGCTTTTCGTCCTCGGGTCCGACGCCGGCGGCAATTTGTATGTGGCGGACCAGAAACACTATGTGATTCTCAAGCTCTCTCCGACCGGTCGAGTATTGCTCAAAGATGCCATGCCGAAGCAGTGCGGGATCAGTGGTCTGGCGGTAACGTCCTCCGGTGACGTATACGCGGTGGCCAACTGTCAGGCTCTCGTCTTCCATTTCTCACCGTCCGGGCGGCTACTGCAGCGCTTCGGAAAACAACCTCCAGGTCCAGGCGGGGTCGCGGTCGATCGACCGGGCCACGTCTATGTCGCGTACGGTACCCCCGTAGGCGCGCCACCACCTCCACCCGGCGCACCCCCTGGCGTGCGCGGCCTGATGCTCGCGAACCGCTTCGTCGAATTCACCTCCGCCGGCAAAATGATGCGCACCGTGAAGTTACCGGGACTGCATCTGGCATGGGGCATCGTGGTTGATGACGCCGGGAACGTCTATGTGACCGGAGCGGAAGCGATGGTGAAAGTGTCGCCCGCCGGACGCATAGTCGGACGGTGGAGCGTAGTCGTGCCAGTCAAAACCAAGTACATCCTGCCTGGCCAGCCCGCAGTCGATCATCAGGGAAGTGTCTATGCGACTGATCGCGCCGGGGATATCGTCAAACTCTCTGCCGGAAAGTCTCTCATCGGTGCGATCGTTCGGCATGGCACCGGCCTGGACGCGATCCGGCAACCAGAGGGTCTGACGGTCGATAACGGCCACCTCTTCGTGGCCGATGGCGCAACAAACCGCATCAAGGAATTCTCGCTGTCAGGGCGACTCCTGGCTATCTGGAGCCCCTAACAGTCTCGCGTTTTTCGGGACTCCCATTCGCAATCACACCGATGACAAAAGTGTGCAAAAGGTCCATACTGCAAGTGCATCGGGTGCCGGTGCACAGAATCAGATTCGCTGAAATCGTTCGACATCCGATGACTCTCTGTAGCACACGGGTGTATCATGACTGTCATCTTTACCATCTGCTTTGCGGTTGGGCTCTTGCTGGCTCTCGTCATGGCAGTGTCGGGCGATCTTCACTTTGGCCACGTTGGTGGCGTCCACCACGCAGGGGGAGTGCATCACGCGGGTAGTGTCCATCACGTAGGTGGTGTGCACCACGGTGGAGGAGGGCACCACGTCGCCGGGGACGCATTCCAGAGCATGCTCGGGTCAGCTCTCTCCTGGCTCTCCCCGGTCACGCTGGCTGGAGCGGCGCTCCTGTTCGGCGGAGTCGGCTTGTTGTTGCGAGGACAGGCGCTTGCCGCGCCTGCTGCCGTGGTCGCCGCGGTGATCGGCGCTTTTCTGTTCCGAGCGCTCATGGCGGCGTTCGTGCGAGCCAGTTCTGCTCCTCTGTCGCTGACCGGAGAGGGAGCAATAGCCACCGTCAATGCCACGATTCGGACCGATAGCGCCGGCGAAGTTGGCTATACCCTCGAGGGTCTGCATCGAAACGCGATTGCCCGCAGCGAGGACGGCATCGAGATTCCCCGAGGGACGCAGGTCGTGATCACGCGACAAGCTCACGGAATCGCCTGGGTTGAGCCGCTGGATCCGATCGACGAATTGTCTTGAAATGACGAAATGAAGGAGTTTATCCATGGCTGTTAGTACGATCATCCTGATTGGCGGGATCGTCGTGGGCGTTATTCTGCTGATCTCAGTACTCGGGTCTCTCTATCGCAAGGTCGGACCCAATCAGGCTCTCGTGGTCTTCGGACGTGGCGGCACCAAGGTTGTAGTCGGTGGCGGCACAGTGGTGCTGCCGCTCTTCCAGAGTGCGCAAACCTTCTCGCTCGAGTTGTTGTCGTTCGACCTGGTCCCGAGGGCCGATCTCTATACGCAGCAGGGAATCCCGGTCAAGATCGAGGCGGTTACCCAGCTCAAGGTCGAAAACGAAGACGAAAAGATCAAACGCGCCGCGAATCAATTCCTCTCCAAACGGCAGGATGAGCGCGAGGGGATGATCCGCCAATTGATGGAGGGTCACCTGCGCGGGATCGTCGGCCAGTTGACGGTCGAACAGTTGGTCAAGGAGCCGGAGATGGTGAGTGCCCGCATGCGGGACACCGTCGCCGCCGATCTCGACAAACTCGGCCTCGAGATCGTCTCGTTCACGATCAAGGACGTCAACGACGATTCCGGTTACATCTCCAACCTCTCTCGACCGATGATCGCCGCCAACCAGAAAGCAGCGGATATCGCGGAGGCTGATGCGCAGCGTGATGTCGCGATTCGACGGGCTCAAACGCGGCGAGAATCAGCACAGGCTGAAGCCGAGGCGTCACAGCAGACTGCGGTAGCGCAGACGCAAGCAGCTGCCACGCAGGCGGCCGCGCAACGCGATCTCGATCTCAAGCGGGCCGAATTCAAGATGTCCACGGCCACGGCTGAGGCTCAAGCCGAGATGGCGGGTGAGATCGCCAAGGCAGAGGCTCAACGGAAACTGGTCGAACAGACGACACAGACCGAGCTCCTGCGCGCGCAGCGACAGAAGGACGTGCAGGCAGCGGAAGCCGATCGGAAGCAGGCCGAGTTGGTGGCCGAGGTGCAGCGTCCGGCCGAAGCAAAGGCCCGAGCGGTGCAGGTAGAGGCCGAAGGTCAGGCAGCGGCGATTCATGCACGATCGGTGGCGGAAGCCAACGCCTCTCGGGTGCAGGGTGAAGCTGACGCCGCGGCGCAGGCCGTAAAGATACGCGAGACCGGCTCGGCGGAGGCCGAGGCGATTCGCTTGAAAGGACTGGCGGAAGCAGAGGCATTGCAGGCGCGAGTCAACGCGCAGAACGCGCAAGAAGAGGTGTCACTCCAGACGAAGATGTTGGATGTTCTCCCCCAGATCGCGGAGAAGTTGTCGGCGGGGTATGCCAAAGTCGGATCGATTACCTACATCGGCACGGGCGATGATGGCGGATTGGCGGGGAAAGTGGGCCGCGACATGATCGGCATGGTACCGGTCGTGGGTTCATTGGTCCAATCGGTAACCGGCCGGTCGCTGCCGGAGATCTTCAGTAAGAAGGACACGATCGAGAAACTGGAACCGGTGACGGTGCGAACCGATACTCCCGAGACGAACGGCGCCCCTGCCAATGGACGGCCTGCCGTGACGCCCACGGCCGTTGATGCGGAGGCGAATACCAGCAGCAAGGACTAACCACCCACAGGCATGAAGCGAGAGGAGCATTTGCCTGAGAGTGCATCCCGTCAACCCGAATGCAGAGGCGACTTCTCCAACGCGAGCCGTTCCAGCAGATCCACGGCATAATCCGGCCCGGGAAGGGAGGCGATCTCATCGCGCAGTCGTTCAGTGTGCAGACGATAGCGTGAGTCCTTGAGGACGGTTTCGACCTCACCACGGATTTCCTGCGGTGTAGCTGCGATCGGGTCGAGTACGCGCGCGACACCGAGCGCAGCGCATCTCTCCCCGTTGAGGGGCTGATCTGCTCCCATCGGAATCAGCACCATGGGCACTCCATGTGCCAGCGCACCCATCACGCTGCCGGACCCTCCATGAGAGAGGGAGAGACTGCAGCGGGGCAGGAGCAGAGCCTGAGGGATGTACCGCTCGATCCGGATGTTGTCTGGCTGCGGGCCGAATTCAGCAGGATCGACTTGGCGACCCACCGTGACGACGAGATAAATCGGGAGCTTGGACAATCCCGCCAGCACGCGTGAGAAGAGGTCACCCGACTCGAGATTAAACTCGGTACCTAGCGTGAAGTACACGATCGGTCCGTCCGGTAGATTTGCAAACCAGGAAGGCACTGTGTCGTTCGGAGAGAGGTCCAAAGTGAGCGGACGGATCGAATATGCGGTGGCCGGCAGCGGAAATCTCGGGTCGCGGTAGCTGGGCGGAAAGGGTGCCAGGACAAGATTGCGGCTCAGCATCTTCAGTTCCGGATCAGGAGAGAGGCCGTGCGCGGCGCGCAATTCTTGAAGCGGTTCGCTCATTACCTCCGGGCGGACGAGAGAGCCGGCGGCGATGACGAGGACCGCAGCATGGGGCAGCATGAGCCGCTCGGCGGCCACCATACTACCGAAATCGACTTCATCACATACGATGACGTCGGGTTGCCATTGCGCACAGATGGCGAGAAGTTCCGCCGATCGCTCGCGTGCGCCGCGCCGCGCGAAGCGTTCACGCAGGTCTTGCTGCTCTCGTTCCATGTCGACCGGGAGCAAAGGGCGCCGCTGGGGCGTTCCCTGGGTTTTGAGCCCTGTGGCGAAACAGAGGAATCCCGCGGCCTCAAGGGTCTGCATCATGCCGCTATGTCCTGCAAATGCCACAGCGTGGCCGCGATCCCGGGCCGCGCGGGCGATCGGTATCAACGGCAGCGCGTGCCCGGCACCACCGACGAAGGTGAACAGGAGACGCGTGGCTACACCGCTCGATCGTCGGTCGCAGACCCTTCCTGCAACGCGGCGCTGAACCAGCGATGTCCTGCTTTGTCATCTACCATTACCACCCACCCGATCTCCGGCTCAGCAGTCGGAGCGATAGGTGGAAGACTCAAGGTGTCGAAGGTGACCCGCCAGACGTCGGTGACCTGCACGAATCCAGGGATCAAACGCCACCTGGAGCCGTATTCGGCGGTCCTCGGCAATCCGGTCAGGACTCGCTCCTCGCCGGCAAGCGCGGCCTTCACGGCCTGGTCGCGAGTCAGTTCGGAAGCGGCCAGGGGTGCCTGGAGATCCAGCACTGCAAGCTCTCCTGGCTCGTTCCTCCACAAAAATTGGGTAATGAGCCGGCCCGTACGCGCATCCACCAGGGTGTGCCGGCTGTACCATTCGGCCGCGGGCACCTGGTCAGCCGGGTGCGCAGTTTCCTTCAGCACGATGGTAACGACCCAGACTGGATGTTCCAAGTACAGGGTGACGCGCCGCTCGCCCTTCTCCTGCCGATACCGACCTTTTTCCGTGTATGCGCCGAAAATTATTGAGATCTCCGTGTCAGGCAATCCGTTTGCGGGGATAGCGGCCGCCGCCAGCGCGGCGCTCGAAGTTACTGCGCCGGGCGGGGGGGAGACCGGAGCGAAATTCCAGCCAAATGGCTCCAAAATAGCGAGAGAAGGAAGCTCCGGCGAGTCGGGCATGAGACCAAAAAAGGGTACATTCAAATCGGCCATCCGTCGAGTTGACACAGTTCGTCGCATGACTTACAGTTTGGCTGAAGCCCCATGAAGCAAGGAGGCTGATATGGCTCATGGACGCGACAAGCCCGGCCGCGAAAAGCGGAAGGTAAAAAAGGAGAAATCGACCGGCTCGAAAGAGACCCGAACTTCCGAGGTCCTGCAACACGTAGCGCAGCATGATACCAATGCTGAGGAACGTGTCTAGGTCTCGGCAGGTGCAGTAAGAAAGAGGATGTCATGGAAAACCTTCGCACAATCCTGTTAGTGGCAGCGGCGATCGCAGTCGCCATTGTGGCGTGGATTGTAGTCCAGTTCGTCACAGCAATCATCATCAAAGTCGTGAGCTTCGTTCTGTTTCTCGCAGTTCTGTACGTCGTATTTCTGTTCGTGCGCTCGACGCTCCGCCACCGCGGCGAAGCCGCCTAGTCTCGTACGTCGACGTCGAGAGGTCCCGGAGCAATCCGGGGCCTCTTTCTGTTTGGTGATACTAGCCTACTTTACGAGTAGCCCAACCAGGTAGACCGTGATGACACCGCTTGCCATGGCTAGCAGCAGATTCCTGGTTCGGAGGGAAACGGCGCCCGTCACCAGCACCGCGACCGCGCCGGGAATGCCGTGCGCGATCACGGCTGGGGCGATGATGGCCGCCAGCACACTGCCTGGAATGTGCTGGAGCCACCGTTCTGTGCGGGCTGACGGCGAGGCGAACCGCATCAACCACATGCCGCCGGCGCGGGTGCTATATGTGACGATTGCCATGCCGACGATCGTGACGAACGCTTCACTCGTCATCGATTAACGCTCCCGTCACGGTACCGCTCACGGCCCCACACACGATGTACCAGGTGCCGGGCAGCAGACGCCAGGTGATGACCGCGACGGTAGCGCTGACCAGCCACGGCCAGAGATCGGCCCGTCCGCGCCACATCCCGATCAGGAGCGCCGTGAAGATGGCCGTGATGGCAAAATCGAGGCCCCAGCGCGAAAGGTCTCCCATAGCCGAGCCGGCGAGATACCCGGTTCCCGCGGACGAAACCCACGCCAGGTACATGAGGGATCCCGCGCCTAGTAAGAACGCTCGATCCTGAGCCCCCGCCCGCACCTGACCCATAGTCAGGGCCCAGCTCTCGTCCACCATGAAAAAGAGAGACCCGTACGTTCGAAGCAGAGGCAGGTCTCGGAACCAGGGACGCAAGGCGGCGCTCAGGAGCACATGACGAAGATTCACGATCAGCGTAGTAAAAACGATCGCCGCGATCGGAATCGGCAATGCCCAGAGCCCCAGGGCCACGAACTGTGAGGCACCCGCGAAAACGATGCCACTCATCAGGAGCGTTTCGGCCAGGGTCAAGCCCGCATGCCGCGCGAGAACTCCGAAAACCATTCCCACCAGGAAGATGCTGGCTGCCAGAGGGAGGCCCTGGCGTGCGCCCGCAATGGCTCCGGAGCGGGTGAAGCGCGGCGGTTGGGGGGGAGCGTCGGCGCGCTCAATGGTCGACACAATACCTCCATCCTACGCCGTGGCCCATATCCGCAGCAGTATGCTGAATGGGTGGAAAGGTACAGTGAGTGCCGACCGATAAAGAAAGCGCGGACGAGGCGTAATTGCCTCACCCGCGCTGTGCGATCAGGAAAATGATGGGGGCCGCGTGGTCAACGCAGCCCCCCTTGAACTATGAGGTGGGAATGGTGACGGAGTAGCAGCTACCGCCGTTATTGTCAGTCTGGGTACCGGTGCTCGAGCTGGTGACGACCTCGAACGAGTAGGTCGTTCCGGGCTGGATACCGTTGTCGCCGACCGAGCCGGGCATGTCATTACCCTTGACCTGAATGGTGTGCGAGTGCGTACCGGCGCCAAGATCCTGGGTCGCGACTTCGACCAGGCCGGAGCACGATGTGCCGGGGCCAAACAGAACCGAGCCATTACCGGCATCTTTACTGCTGAAGCTCACCACGAATGAGGCGGACGATCCGGACGAACCGTGCGCGGTCACGATTGGGGCGGTCAGCGTATTGGGCGTAACCTGCGCTGCGAGCCAGATTCCACCAAACGCCTTTATGCCCTGGCCGTGGATATCACCTGGCGCCTTATCCCCGACGAAAGCGTAGAGCGGCGCTTCACCGTAGTTGACCTGATTGATGCCGTCCGGACGGGCGACCACCTCAAAGACGCCGGTGATTCCCGGTCCTTCGACTGCATCAGTGGTTGCAGTGGGCGTGGCAAGCGGGAACCAGAATTTGAGGCACGTGCCGGTGCACTGCAGCGGCTGTCCTGCAACCTCGGAGGTCAAGAAGTACAGGGTGTGTCCGTTGGTGTCGGTGAGGATTGGTCCCAGGGCAGGATTGTTCGACACCGTGGCGATCGGGGTCCCCGGATTGGTGCTGGCGCCTGCGGCGACGACCCTGAT
>JANWJD010000147.1 GCA_025449555.1 Chloroflexota bacterium
AGCAATATCGAGCGCGGACGCCATCGGCCGCGTCGACACACGCTGCGAGAGCTCATGGCAGTGTTGCCGTTGAGCGATGCGGAGCGTGTCGAAGCTATGAATGCCTGGCATGGGTCCGGCGCTGGGCGCCCTCAGAAGTGGACGCAACCTCTGACCGACGCGATATCAGAGCATCCGGTCGGAAACTCTCTCGGCACGTGGCCGGCGGGACGCCTGGTGGGTCGGGTGGAGGAGCTGCGTCGGATCTCGGGTGCTCTGGACATGGCGGCCCAGGGATCCGGCCGCACCGTCATGGTCGCGGGCGAGGCCGGGATTGGAAAGACCCGCCTCGTGCAAGATGTCGCCGTCGAGGCCTGGAACCGTGGCTTCCTGGTTGCAGTCGGACGCTGCTTCGAGGCGCAGCAAACCATTCCCTTCAGCCCCGTCCGGGAGGCGCTTCGCGGCCAGATGGAGAACGTCACGCCGGCCGAGCTTACAGAGGCCGCCAGGCGCTGGCCGCATCTCGGGTTGCTTCTGTCCGACCGATTGGCGCCACCGGATCGAGCCGCCGGCACCCGCCAGGAAGAGCAACAACGTCTGTTCCGTGAGGTGACTGGATTCATCGAGACCATCGCTCGAACGCAGCCCGTGGTCCTCATGCTCGACGACCTGCATTGGGCGGACTCTTCCAGCCTGGATCTTCTCCTCCACCTGGCTCGCCACACACGCGGTGGGCGTGTGCTTCTGCTCGGGATCTACCGCGATATTGGGCTTCCCCGGCGACATACTCTCCGCACCGTGCTGGACGACACGATCCGCGAACAGTTGGTGGAGCGCATGCGACTGCTTCCGTTCGAGCGCGAGGAGACTGGTGCGCTGGCGCGAGACATCGCCGGCGAACGGCTCTCGGACACGCTCGTCGATCTCATTCACTCTCGAACAGAGGGTAATCCGTTCTTCATACGTCAGGTGCTCGAGCCTCTAAAAGACTGCGCGCAATCTGAGAGCATTCCCCTGGACGCTCTCAGTACCGTGAACGGTGTCCCCGAGAGCGTGCGCATGGTCATACTCCGGCGGATGAATAGCCTCTCGGAAGGGGCGCAAGAGGTGCTGCGCGAAGCAAGTGCACTGGGACAAAACTTCGGCTTTGTCGAATTGCAGGCGATGGGGGATCGTGAGGAGGCGCAGGTAGAGCAGGGTCTGGACGAGGTGATCGCGGCGGGTCTTCTGCGCGACGTCGGCAACGACACGTACGCATTCGACCACGCGCTCACGCAAGGGGCGATCTACGCGGACCTGTCCTCGAGGCGGAAACGGCGGCTCCATCGGGCAGCAGGGAGCGCGCTGGAACACCTCTCGGAGCGGAAGCGAGTGGGGCGGTCGGCCGAGATCGCCTGGCACTTTCTGCAGGGAGACGATCCTGAGCGAGCCTTGACGTGGAGCATGGCGGCGGGGGATGCAGCGGCGGCATTGTTTGCTCATACCGACGCCGAGACACACTATGGGAAGGCGGCCGGATTGGCGCGGGAGCTGGTCGACGACCGTGGCGAGGCGCGGGCGCTTGACCGGCTGGCTGAAGTTCTCTATCGATCCGGTCGATCTGGACAGGCGCTGGAACCGCTGCAGAGGGCCGCGGAGATCTATGAGCGCCTGGGGGATTGGGAACGCTATCTCGGGTTAGTGGCGCGGCTCGGGGAGGCGTACCATTTTGGCGGGCGCGCGGTGGAGGGACTCGACCGAGTGCTACCGGTCGTGCAAGCCCTAGCGGAGCGCGGGCTCACGGATCCGCCCTCGCCGAGCATGGCCGACCTGTATGCTGCGCTGTGCTCCCTATACCTCGCCGTCGGGCGTTTCCAGGACGCTCTCGATACAGCCGGGAGGGCACTGTCACTCGCGGAGTCGACCGGAAACCTCCGAGCACTCTGCACCACGGAAATCTCCCGTGGTCTTGCTCTGGGAGTTGCCAATCGCGGCGCCGAGCAGCGCCGCGCATTCGAGCATGCTGGGGAGATTGCTGAGTCGCTGGCCGACGAGTGGTTGCTCGCGCTCGCCGTGTTTCATCTTGGTGTCTCGTATATCTCGGTGGATGAGGTTGAGCAAGCAGAGCTGCACATGCTACGTGCTCTCGAAATTTCGGACCGTGCTGCACTCGAAGCCTGGGCAACATTTGTGCACTTGAGCCTGAGCGATCTGTATGTCGTTCACGGTCGGTGGCAGGAGGCGAGACATGAAGCGGAGCAGGCAGAGGTGGGGAGTCGGTCTCTGGGCCCACGGCCCGGTGGCTCGTATGCGCTCATAACGTTGGGTCGCATCCTGCTTCTGCAGGGTGAGCACGAGGCGGGTATCCGGTGCCTGGACGAGGCGCTGGCGCTGGCGATGCAGTTCGAGTATGTGCCGGGAATCGCACGTGCCCAGGAGACCCTGGCCTGGCAGCAGGTGCGAGACGGCCGGCCGCGGGATGCCGTCGTGCGTCTGGACGCACTTCTTGCCGATTTTCCGGCCTACCGACACCTTGGAAACCCATCCATTCTTGCCTGGGCCCTCCTCGACGACGGGAATGAGGAGCGGGCAGCCGAGATGCTGGCAGCCGCGCGGCAAAAAACGCTGGCGGCGGCATCTCGTGCGGGTCAACCGGAAGTGCTGCTCCAGTCCGCGCGGCTGGCGACCCGGCAAGAGCGCTGGGTCGATGCCATACGTGATCTGTGGGAGGGGGTGGCGATCGCGCAGGAGATCGAGCTTCCCTACGACGAAGCGCTTCTGCTCCATGAGTATGGCCGAATGCATGCCGCGAAGGGCGAGATCGAGCAGGCGCGAATGCGGCTGTCGGAAGCACTCACCATCTTTCGACGAGTCGGCGCATCGCCCGACGCGGAGCGGGTCGAGCAGACGCTGCACACTCTCGACCTCGTGGGAAGCACAGTTCCCGCGACGGCCGCGAGTCGGTCGCCCGGCACGTCGGAGACGGGAACCGGCGCGTAGGACGACGGATGTGCAGTGGCAATCAGTACCCCGACGCTCAGTTCCGAAGTTCGGTTACAAACGTTCGAGCAGGTTCACCGAGGTTCACGTTCGGCACCGGCAAGCCAAAGTTATGCCGTAGCCAGGCGGCGATGCCCGGCATAGTTCGCTGTGACTTGCAGCGGTTTTGCAGCATCGCAGAGACGCAACGCGCACTGCGAAGCGTGATTGCGTAGCGGAAAGAGGGACCCGCGTTGTGCCGTCCCGGTGTCGGCATGGCATCCGTCGCTCCCTAAAGCCGAGGAAGCCCGGCAGCCAGAGCCCATGACGTGGTACAACGTGGTAACGGTTTAGCCGAGGGATATGTGGACACGATTGCCTCGCATATTGACGTTACTCCCGGCGTAGCAGGCGGCAAGCCTCGTATCGCTGGACACCGCATCACCGTGCAGAACATTGTGATCTGGCATGAGCGCCTGGGCCTCGGGGCCGACGAGATCGCGACAGAATACGGTCTTTCGCTCGGCGATATCTATGCGGCGCTCGCCTACTATTTCGACCACCGTGAAGAGATTGACAGAGCGATTCGAGAGGACGAGGAGTTTATCGCAGAACTACGTCGACGTACGCCGTCCATACTGAGCGACAAGCTTGGCCGCTGAGTCCCGCGTCGCGTTCTACATGGATGAACACGTCCCGGCTGTAGTATCCGAAGCTTTGCGTCGCCGAGGCGTCGATGTGTTGACGGCCCAGGCGGCCGATATGCGGGGCGCTTCAGACGAACAGCACTTGGCGCTGGCAGTCCGCGACGGGCGCGCCATATTCACGCAGGATGTTGACTTCCTCCACCTTCACACGTCGCACCGCCCGCATCACGGCATCATATACACCCCGCAGGGTACCCCATTGGGAACTATCGTGCGCGGTCTAATTCTGATCTACGAGGTGCTGCGACCGGATGAAATGGCTGGCCATGTGGAGTTTATATAGACCGTTGGTGCGAGTTGACGAATGACCGAGAGCAGTGGGAATGTGTTTGCCGATCTAAACGTCGTGGATCCGGACGAGGCATTGGTAAGGGCCGACCTGGTTGGTGTGATCGCGGTGCTCGTCAACGCAAACCGTCTGACTCAGACTCGGGCCGCGGAACTGCTGGGCATCGACCAGCCGAAGGTATCTGCGCTCATGTTCGCCAAACGCAAATGGCGCACCTGGAGGGATTCGAACCCCCGACACCCAGTTCTGAAGTTTGGTGGTACAGGGGGTGGTCGACTGTTCGCTTCTGTTCGTCAATATTCGTCTTTGGCCGGAATCCGCCGCGTTTTACTCGCAACTGACGACGGCGAACGGTCGCGAAAGTCGGCGAATGGCGCTTTTTGTGGTCAGATTGTGGTCAATCAGACTGTGTCTCGGTGAGCTATTCTCGCTGTAAGAGGAAGCCGCGTTGCCGAACACGTGCTCGGCCTTGAGCCCTCGGTGCGTTTACACCGCGGCCGTCTGAGGGGTCCTGACCAGGTCGAGCGCTTCCTTGATCGTGTGCCTACGGCCGGCCTCCGTGGCGCGGGCGGCATCGTCAGCCGAGAGCGCCGCTCGCGCTTGCTCGATGAGATCGCGGCCCGGTGTTTCCTCGGAGTAGACGTTCACGATCCCCTCCTGATGGGCGTAGACCTCCGCCGCCGCGGCGATCTGGACGGCCCGCGCGGGCTAATGCTCGACGAACTCGGTGGCAGCGAGGCCGATCAGCGAGAGCCCAAGCCCGCGAACGCTCATGATATCGGTGAAGGCTCGCACCGCGTCGAGGAATGAGCGGCGCGCCTGCGTCGGATCCTGGTTCCGCAGGTAGGTCCAGGCCATATCGTCGAGGATACGGGCTTCCTCGGCGCGATCGCCAATCGTTTCAAAGGCGGTGAGGGCTTGCCCGTAGAGCTCGAGGGCATCCGCGAGGTCGCCGCTGCCGGCTGCCAGACCCGCCAGACCACCGAGAGACAGCCCGGCGCCTTCCTGGTCGCCGAGACGCCGCTGGATCTCGAGCGCTCGGGAGTATCGCACGCGTGACGCCTCAAGGTCGCCAGCGACGGAGCGCAGGATGCCGTCGATGGTCAGGGCCATTCCCTCGCACCACGCGAACCCAATGGCCTGGCTCCGCTGGATGCTCTCCACCGTCTGTTTGAGGGCTATGTCGAGGTCAAAGCCGAGCAGCCCAAGGCCGACACACCACGCAGTCACACACCACTCGCGCTCGCTCTGGAGCTCTACCGCGATTTGGTAGGACTCGGACCAGAGGTCGTTCGCACGCTCGTACTCACCCAGCACCCACGCCGCCAGGCCCGCCGTTATCAGGGCTCCTGACCGCGCGGTCGTGCGCGAGGCGGCGGCATCCGCAGCGAGGAAGGACGTGGCGTAATCCCGTGCGGTGAGGTTCTTGCCGCGGATGTGCCAGTACATGTACAGGTCGCCGCTCATCTGCATGCCCGCCTCGGCGGCGGTCATGTCACCGCTCCGGGCACACGCCAGCAGTGTGTCGAGGGCAGCCTGGAGGTTGCCCTCCTCGGCGATTCCGCGCTCGACGGATCCGACCTCATCGGTCCCCTCGATGCCGTCGCGTATGCCGCCGTCCCCGGATCCGGCACGACAATGCCGTCGGCCGCGACTGCGTAGAACTCGAGCGGTCGCCCTACGTTCTTGAGCCGGAACCGGCCCAGATTGATAAGGTGGACATCGCTCCGGTTCTTGAGTTGGTCGCGAGCGGCGTCGGACAGCAGCACCGCGCCCGGGACGGCGACGGAGTCGACACGGGAGGCGATGTTAACGGCTTCGCCCGTCAGTCGCTCCGGCTCGACGACCACCTCGCCCACGTGGACGCCGATCCGAATCGGAATGTCCTGGCGGGCGAGCTCCCGCTGGATCGCGACTGCGGCCAGCACTGCAGCCAGCGAACTGGGGAACATGCTCATGGTGCCGTCACCGAGGCGTTGGACGATAGTCCCGTCGAAGGACTGATGGTGACGCTCGATCGCGCCAATGTAGCGGTCGCGCTTGTCGACGGCCGTGAGCTCGTCGGCCTGGATCAACGCGGTGTAGCCGACCATGTCGGTGAACATCACCGCAACGAGCTGCCGAGGGGGTTGCTGCAAGAATTCCATTTTTACATTGCCGGTAGCACGTACACCTCCACGCCCGACGGCTGGGCCTGGGAGCGGACAACGCATTGGGTCGCCACCTTGAAGTCCTCCGGCCGCGCGGTGGGGATGTTCACGAAGGTTTGTGGATTGCGATCCACCAGCGGAAACCAGCTGCCCTGCACCTGCACCATGACGCGGTGGCCGCGACGAAAGACGTGATTCACATCGGGCATCGTGAAGGTCACCGCCTCGACCCTCCCCGGCACAAATGGCTCGGGCTTCTCGAAGCTCTTGCGGAACTTCCCGCGAAACGGCCAGCCGCGAACCAGTTGTTGGTAGCCCGCGAGCGTCACGGTCGGCGGCCCCACGTCCTTCTGGTCTTCCGCACCATGACCTGCCGCCGGCGTGCTCCGATTCGGCGGATAGACATCGATCAGCTTCACCACCCAGTCGGAGTCGGTTCCGGTGGTCGAAACGAAGAGCTTCGGTGAAACCGGGCCGGCCAGCGCGAGATCCTCCTCGAGCGGCTCCGTCACGTAGACGAGCACGTCCGGCCGCGTCGCGGCGAAGCGCTGGTCAGACACCATGTATTCCTGGGGCATCCCGAGTGCGGTGTAGCCAATGAACGGGACCGGCTTCGCCGGATCGCTCACGTAGGAGTCGCGGGCGTCTGCCTCGGCCGGCGGCTCGAACGCGAGCTTGCCCGCTTCGCGGAAATACAGCGTTTGGGGTGTCGCGTCCGGTGGGGGCCACGCGGGATACGCCCGCCAGACATTCGTGCCCGTCTCGAAGACGTAGGCCTCGGGCAAGTTCGGGTCGCCCTTGTCCTTCAGATGGAACTCGAAGAACGGCAGCAGGATGCTCTGGCGGTAGAACTCCGCCGTGTCCGCCGCGAAGTCGACGTTACCCAGACGCCGGCCCTCACCGGAGACCCAGCCGCCGTGCACCCAGGGGCCCATCACGAGGCCATTCGCGATATCCGGGTTGGCAGTCTTAATGGCTCGATAGATGCGCAACGGTCCCATCAGATCCTCGGCATCGTACCAGCCCCCCACGGTGAGCACCGCGCACCGAATGTTTTTCACGTGCCGCCAGATGGCGCGGGACTGCCAGAAGTCATCGTAAGTTGGATGCGTGAGGAGCTCTTCCCAGGTGGGATTCGGATCTCCGAACAGGGACGCGGCATTGCCCAGCGGGCCGAGCTGCAGGAAGAACTCATAGCCGTCCTCCGTGCCGTAGTCGAACGGCACCTCTGCCTTGGGAGGTGGCGTCGGACCCGACTGCGGCTGGTAGACCGGCGCGGCGCTGATCGCGTGGGCGAGCATGAACGCGCCACCGTGATACCAGTCGTCATCGAGGAACAGGTCGGCGACCGGCGCCTGCGGCGACGCCGCCCTAATTGCCTTGTGCGTGTCGATGATTCCAGCCACCGTGTAGAAGCCGGCGTACGAGCCACCGTAAATGCCCACACGGCCATTGTGATTGGGCACATACCGCAGCAGCCAGTCGACCGTGTCGTACAGGTCCGTGCTTTCGTCGACGTCCGACGCGGTCTTCTCCGGTCGATGCGGCGTCATGTGGGTGAACTCGCCTTCCGCCATCCTCCGGCCGCGCACGTCCTGCCGCACCCAGATGTAGCCGGCCTTGAGGAGTGCTTCAGTCTGAGAGCTCGACGGGGGATATTCGTCGGGACCATACGGGTTGACGCCAAATGGCGATCGCACGATGAGGAACGGGTATGCCGTCGAGGCATCCTTGGGCACGAGCACCGACGTAAAGAGCCTCACGCCGTCGCGCATCGGAACACGAAATTCGTACTTAGTGTAGTGCTCGCGGGCGTCGTAGGCTTCGTCCGTCATATGCGCCTCCGGGTTGCCGTGTAACCACGCAGAGCTAGTGGGTCACTTGGCTCGAACATCGCCATATTATCCTGCCGCGCAACGGCGACGGAGCGGCCGCCGAGTGTAGGCACCTGAAGCGCTCAGTGCATACCGTTCCATCGCGCATCCCTATCCTGATATGTTGCCACTATCTGGCACTGTGCGGTGCTACTCCTTCAAGGAGTTGTTCGCGGAGAAACTGCGTGCCATGGGGCAGCGGGGCCGGCCGCGGGACCTATACGACATCGTCAACCTCTTTCGGCGCAATGACCTTATCGAGCCGTACTCGCTCCGTCGGACGCGGGAGGGCAATCTTGTTCTACATGCCCTGCGCCCAGACGACCGCCAGCATCGCTCGTGCCGGGGCGACAGGATGGAGCACGTCGAGGTGACGCCCCGGCCCTTCCGCCCGATCTATACGATCGAGTTCTCCGCCTCGGGTCCGATGGCAGCGCTGCCAGCGCGCGGTGGTAGCATTGGCACCACGCGCATGTCCATGCCACGGCACCCTCGCGCCAGCAGCGGCCTCGCGTACATCATCCAGTGCCCGATCTGTCAGAAGCAGTCCCGGCGTCAGACCCGTGGTATCTCGTTACGTCCGCACAAAGCAACGGGCGGATGGTCATGCCCGGGCCGGCGAGGCTACCTGGTGGGAACTCGATAGGCACCGCTCACTGGTTACAGCAGCACGCATTGGTCCGGGCGGTCAAGCTGACGGACCCTCATTCTCATCGACGACATGCTACGGAGTATCTCGGTACTACGCTATAGAGCAACTCGGGGAGCTATCGGAGCGCAGAGTATCGCACCGGCGTCAGACCAAACGCAGCCTTGAACATCCGCGTGAAATGTGCTTGGTCTGCGAACCCGGTGTCTCGTGCCACCTCGCCCGGGGGCCGATGCAGGGCAAGCTGCTCGCGGGCATGATCAAGCCGTCGCATGACGAGGTAACGATACGGGCTCGTTCCACACACCGACCGGAACTGGCGAGCCAGATCGTAGCGGGTGAGGCCCGTGACGGCTGCATCGAGCGGCGGGAGAAGCGCTGGAGCAGCTGCCCGAGCAACGGAGACAGACGAGCCGGCGCTGAGCTTCCATCGCGAGTGGGGCGATTTCGAAGGCGAGGTTCGGATTATGGTGGACGTTGGCCGGATCCTGTTCAACCAGAACCGGTGGGACGAGGGGATCGAGCGGCTCCGTCCGGTTATGGAGCGATGGGAGCGCGATCCACTGGCCTCCGCAGCAGCCGCCCGGTTTCACCTGGCGCTGGCCAACCTGTACTGTCATGCAGGACGGCGGGGGGAGGATCAGCTGCGGCTGCTGGATCGGGCGGCGGAGCTGGGGTGACCACCCTCAGTTAGTTTTCGCAGTCCGCCGCCTTTGGGAACCGTCGTCGTCTCCTTCACCGACAACCAGATTTGGGACTGTTTCCGCATGTTCGCCAATGTTCGCGCACCTGAACCCCCGTCTCCAGCTGGCGTCGGGCGCGTCAAGAACCGGCCAGTGGACGCCAAATTCGGCAAATCCGGTGCAGGACCACGACGAGGTCTACTACCTGCCCCCAGTACCCCGACAGCCATTTCTTCGATCAGATTCTGGTCAAATTGTGGTCAGAGAGGCTGATGAGCACCGACGTCGAGCCTGCAGGTCGCCGTTTTCGGCTCGCGCAAGCCAAAAATGGCGCACCTGGAGGGATTCGAACCCCCGACACCCAGTTCCGAAGACTGGTGCTCTATCCGCTGAGCTACAGGTGCACGCCGTCCGATTGTACCGCACGTATTTGTGAGGGTAACCGGCGTATCTATGGCCCGGGGCGCACACCATCCGGCCGTCTGGGTGTAACACCGTTCGTATTGCTACACGTGCCACCGAGCAGGTGGACTGCCGTATCACACGCTGCTCTGGTCGCAGCGTAAGCGGTCATAGGAAGGCAAGGAGGGGACATTACGATGCGTGACACCGACCCGGTGGATTCGTCCAAAGACTGGGACTCGGCGGAACCTCATTCCGTCGGTCTCGACGCCGCACGCCTGCAGACAATGGGCGAAGCGATCGAGCGCGGGGAGTATCCCGCGGTGAATGGCGTGTTGATCGCACGCTCCGGCACGCTCGCATTCGAGCGCTACTTCAACGGATTCGACGCATCTTCCTTGATGAACACGCGCTCGACCACGAAGACCATCACCGGTATGCTGATCGGCATCGCGATCGATCGAGGGTTTCTATCCGGGGTCGACGCGCCTGTCATGAGCTTCTTCGCGGATCTTCAGCCGGTGCATAATCCCGACCCACGGAAAGACCGGATCTCGATTGAGGACTTCCTCACCATGAGCTCACTCCTCGAGTGCGACGACTCGAACTCGTTCTCACGCGGCAATGAGGAGCGCATGTATCTGGTGGAGGACTGGGCAAGGTTCACGCTCGACCTGCCCATAAGAGGTTTTCCCGGCTGGATGACGAAGCCGGAAGATTCAAGGTATGGACGCAGCTTCAATGACTGCACTGGGGGTGTCGTAACACTCGGAAGTGTGCTCGAGCGAGTTACCGGCATGCCGGTACCGGAGTTTGCCGGCCAATATCTCTTTGGGCCGTTGGGCATCCGGAATGCCGAATGGCCGTTTACGCCCCTTGGGACCGCCATGACGGGTGGCGGCCTGCAACTCATCGGCCGGGATCTACTGAAGCTTGGGGCACTCTATCTCGACGGAGGTCGATGGAACGGACGGCAGATCGTGTCCGAGCAGTGGGTTCGCCAGTCGGTTCGGCCGCATGCCGAGGTCGACGACTCCACCGACTACGGGTACCTGTGGTGGCTCAAGCCGTTTGCAGCCGGTGATCGTACGTTCGCCTCTTTATCCATGCTCGGCAACGGCGGCAACAAGATCTGCGTCTTCCCTGACTTACAGCTGGTCGTCGTCATCGCCAGCACCAATTTCAACACCCGCGGAATGCACGAGCAAACTGACAAGCTGCTTACCGAGTACATCCTGCCGGCGGCATCCGAGCGAGCCCGTACGCCGGTACCCTGACCTTGGCCCCCTGAGCCGGCGACGAAGCCGCGCATGCCGTCGTGCGGCACTACACCGGATGCAAGCGGCAAGGATAACTTGACATTTTTCAGTATACGCAGGGATCGCCCGGCGTGGCGATCCGCCCTGGCCTCCCCATACGCCATTGGGCGGCAGGCACGCCGGCCTGCCACTACGAAAATCGAGGCGAATGGTGGCGATGAAGAACAACTTGTTGCGAGAGAGCGACCGGTCCGCCGAATGTTCCATATCCGCGAGCGAGACTGATGCGAGAAAACTGGTGCGTACGAACACACGTAGCACCACATACAGCCGCCGCTGCCTCCCCAATTTCTCCTTCACTACGCCGCGAGAGAGAGGCCAGGGGAGGCGTCTTCTCGCCTCAGGCGTCCAACAGCGGAAACAGCGTGAACGGCAACGACTCAAATGCCGCCAAACCGGCCAGGCCACGCATCGCCTGTTTTACCGTGGCGGCCGACACCGCCTGCCCGTAAGCGGCGCGGGCATCCGACACGTCGTGCAATTGCTCGAGGACGCGTCGTACCTCGTACATCCGGCGGACCTGCGGAAGATCGCGAAACCCGATGCCGTACGCCGGGATGCCGACTGCACCAGGCACGGTGCGAGCCGGGAAGTACACCCGGATGCCAAGCAAGCCGTGCCGCAAGACCACATGCGTGTAGGCCACGCTCGGCGAGGCAGGATCACCCACCAGGTGCACCATGCGGCCGAAACTCAGATCCGACTCTGCAACCTCCAGCACATCGGTCAGTCCATCGGGTAGACGTGGTCTCCAATCCACCGCATCGGGCCCGGCGGGTAGTCCCTCGAAAGAGAGATCCACCAGGGCCTCCCAAAAGATGTCGGGAACATCGTTATCTTCCATCTGGCCACCTGTCTCATCTCAATGCTCGAGTCCGTACGAGCCCTTCCCACGTTAACTGTGTTTGTACCACCTCCAGCATGAAGTTCGCCACACAACATCAGGTATGCTCATACCGATTTTCGGCCAGATCTTGTCCCCCCACCAGCTACGGTTTCTAGCCCTGGAGTATCTTCGGCAAGAGCTTGTGCGAGTTCGTCGGCCAGGCTGTCGCTCTTGCCCGCCAGATGTGCCTCCACCGGAGATGTCGCTCGTCTCAAGAACGGCGCTCGTCCGCTTTGCGCTGCGCGGAGAAGTGCCACCAGGGCACCGACTCTCCGGTCTCGGCGTATGCCACCACGGCGGCCATCGTGTCCCGCACACATGGGTCGTGCTGCACTCCGTCCATCCGGCCCAACTCCTGGTACAGGTCATCAGGATTCCGACCGACCAGGTCATCCGCACGCCGGATCCCGAGCCGCACGAGATCGTAGCCCATAGCAGGTCCCACATTGGGTATCTGTTGCAGCGCCCGCCACACCACTCGTTCCGCTGGAGTAAGGCGGGCCTGGAGTTCGTTCGAGCTTCGCATGATGCCTCCGGTTTCTTATGAGATCGACTGCGAAAAGGAGAGGATGTAGCCGTTGAGGTCGGTACAGTAGAACTCGCGCGCGCCATAGAAAGTGTCGTGCAACTCCTTCACGATTGTCGCCTTGCCATCCACCTGCCGGCGCAGCTCCTCAACATTGTCGACGTCGATGTACAGCGTTTGGGACGCTGCAATCGGTACGCCCCGCAGGAGCGGCAGGTCTGCTTCCAGCGAGGTTCGTGCTTGAAACATCAGGACCACGCCATCGCGGCGCATGATCGCGAAGACGGGACCGTCATCTCCCGGGACCTCGGTGTCGGCCTGGAAACCGAGCACCGAGCTGTACCAGTCGACCGCTTCCCGAACGTTTTCGACCATCAGATTTGGCGTGAGGGCTTTCAACATGCTGCTGTCTCCTTCTACGTGTTTGGTGGGTGTGTCCTTGAGTCATTTCCATCATGCGGCATAATGGTGACAGATTCCGGCACTAATTCGAGGCTATGTCGCGCTCGACTCGCTTACTCGAACTCCTCATCGTTCTGCAGACCGAAACCCGGTTTACGGTCGCGGAGATGGCCGCCGAATTCGCGGTCTCGCGCCGCACCATGTTGCGTGACCTTCAGGCGCTGTCCGAGATGGGAGTGCCGCTCGCTGCCTCGCCCGGTCCTGGCGGTGGGTACACGCTGATCCGGGATCGGAACATGTTGCCGCTCTCCCTGTCCGCCGACGAAGCTATTGGCATCATCCTCTCGTATGAGGCATTCCTGCAGTATGCGCAGTCTCCATTCGCGGCACAAAGCCTCTCCGCGATCACGAAGCTGCGCAATGCCATGCCGGCTGAAATCGTGCGGGAGCTCGACCGATTCCGTCAACACGTGGTAGTCGTCCAACCAACTCCCAGTTACGACGCTCCATGGCTGGCAGAGATTCTGCAGGCCTCTCTGGACCAGGTTCATCTGGTAGTTGAATACGAGTCCATGAGCCGCGTGGCCTCGCGGCGTATCTTTCCGTATGGACTCTACGCCGCTCAGGGCTTCTGGTACTGCGCCTGTTACGACTATGACCGGCAGACCGGCATCGGCCTCCGGGCCGACCGCATTCGGACGCTGCAACGCGAGGACGGGATACCACCCGCGCTCGCTATGTCCCTCCGTGACTGGCTCGCCGGCCGGCAGGTGGACGCGGTCGATCCGGTGCGCATTCGGGCGCGTGTCACGCCGCGTGGCGCCAAGCGTTTCGAGCGGAGCTCGATCTTTGGTGACAACTCCGTGGACGAGGGCGGCCTTTTGGAGGCCGATGTGCCGCGTGCCGAGCTGCCCTGGTTCGCCAGTCAACTCTTGCCGCTTGGCGCTGACATCATCGTGGAAGCTCCGCCGGAACTGGTGGAGTTCATCAACGAACAGGCGTCGTCGATCCTCGAGATCTACGAGAAGTCGTATCATGCCCCCAAGCACATGCCTTAGGAATCCATGCATGACAGAAGTAACCCGACACTTCACCGCTACCACCTTCGTCGTTTCCGGCGGGCGTGTGCTCCTGCATCGTCATCCCAAGCAGAGATTGTGGCTGCCGCCGGGCGGTCATATCGAGCGCGACGAATTGCCCCACGTCGCCGCGGTTCGAGAGGTCGAGGAAGAAACCGGGCTGACGGTGCACCTGCACAGCGAGGTCCTCGCCGCCGCGATGAGTGAGGAAATGAAGTGTCTGGTTGTGCCGCAACCGGCTTTCATACTGATCGAGGACATCAATCCCTTTCATCAACACATCGACTTCACGTACTACGCCTGTGTGCCCGCATCGAGTGGAACGAAGGAAGTTGGCACGCCCTCGTGGCAAACCAACGGCTTTGATTGGTTCCCGCCCGACGCTCTGACCGGCGACGATGTGCCGGAAAACGTGCGCGCAGGTGCTCGTCGGGCAGTTCGATACTTCGAAAGTGCTGCAGAACCTCGCTGATACAATGACAGGTGAGACAATCGGCGTATAGGTGGCGACTGGTGTATGCCACCGATGATGGAGAACTGCATGAGGACGACTCGCTCTTCGCCTTAGGAGCGAGTGGATTCGATTCCGTACCGCTGGGACGCATGATCCCTCTTCCCGAGGGCTCAACTTCCGCTCTGGTGCCGGGTGCGCGCGCCGTCGGAAGGACTGCGGATGGTCGTGTCATGCCCCATCCCGATCCCGCAGCCCGTCCGGTCGCGGCGTTTCTGCCTACCGGCTTCACCCGCCTCCTAACTCCCGCCTACAGCAAAGACACGGACGCCGGTCATATGCCGCTCTTTGGCTACACGGCCGTGGCAAGTCTCTATGGGAAACTCTTCGCGGCAGCTTTGCCGCTCGATCCCGGCGGTGCCTGGAACCCAGCGCACCACAACACGGACGACCTCCCGGGGTTGGTCCAGGCAAGGATCGCCGCTGAACCCGACAATCGGCTGCTGACGCATCATGCATACTGCGCAACCGAGTATGGGTGTTACACCGCGCAAAATCTGTTCTATGGCCGAGACGAGATGGCGATTGCCGTCTCCGTGGCCTGCAATGCCACCTGTGTGGGGTGCATCTCCGAGCAGTTGGATGACATAACGTCGCCGCACGACCGCATCAACTTTACGCCTCACCTGGAGGAAATCGTTTCGCTGGCGGTTCCACATCTCGAGCACGCTCCGCATCCCATCGTCAGCTTTGGTCAAGGGTGCGAGGGGGAGCCGTTGCTGCGGGCCCGTTTGATCGGCCGCGCGATTGAGCGTATGCGCCACGCGACAGCACGCGGCCAGATCCACCTCAACACCAATGGCAGCAGCCCACGAGCTTTGCAACATCTGATCGATGCCGGACTCGATAGCGTGCGCGTCAGCATGTTCTCGGCAGTTGAGCGGAATCACGTCGCATATTACGGTCCCCGAAACTACGATCTCGGAGACATGGAGGAGAGCTTGCGGCTGGCACGCCGCCAGGGATTGCACACCTCAATCAATCTTCTGACGTATCCGGGCTTCACCGATTGTCCGTCCGAAGTGGACGAATTGATCGACTTCTTCCGACGCAGTGAAGTCCAGATGGTGCAGATTCGTACTTTGAACATGGATCGGGAACTTCTGCAAGAAAAGGTAGGCTTTCCGACCGAAAGCGGCATCGGTATCCAGCGTGCGATGGAACGGTTTGTGGCCGGAACCTCGAACCTCGCACTCGCCAGTCACACGCCATTCGTGGGGAGAGCTCATGCATACGTTTCTTGATGAAGCCCGAGTATTCGTCCGATCGGGGGACGGCGGCAAGGGTGCCATGCACTTTCGACGAGAGAAGTACGTGCCCTTGGGCGGACCCGATGGTGGGGATGGCGGCCAGGGTGGCAGCATCGTCTTCCAGGCCGACCGCGGACTGAACACCTTATTCAACTTTCGACGCAACCGACGTTTCGTCGCCGCCAACGGAGAAGCAGGCGGGCCGAGTCGGATGCACGGCCGTAATGGCGAGGACTTGATCGTCAAAGTACCAATCGGCACCGTGCTCAGGGATGGAGACACCGGCGACTTCCTTGGTGACCTGACTCGGGACGGACAAACCGTGGAGGTAGCCCGCGGGGGCCGCGGTGGCCTCGGGAACGTGCACTTCAAATCGTCGACCAATCAGGCGCCACATTTTGCCGAGAAAGGCGAGCCTGGGCAGGAGCGCTGGGTCAATCTCGAGCTCAAAGTCATCGCGGATGTCGGCTTCATCGGTTTCCCCAATGCCGGTAAATCGACCTTGCTGTCCGTCATGAGTGCCGCTCACCCCAAGATCGCCGACTATCCGTTCACGACCCTCTCTCCCAATCTGGGCGTGGTCGATACCGGAGATTTCGACTTTGTTGCGGCGGACATCCCGGGACTGATCGAAGGAGCGCACGAAGGAGTGGGACTTGGACACGAGTTTCTTCGTCACATTGAGCGCACGTTGATTCTCGTGCATGTGGTCGACGGAAGCATCGATGACCCGCTCGACGCATTTCGTCAGGTAAATCACGAACTCCAGGCACATGACGAAGCGCTGATGCAGAAGCCCCAGATCGTGGTCGTCAACAAGCTTGATCTGCCGGCGGCGCAGGTTCGCTGGCCCGAACTGCGGTCCGCGTTTGCGGACCAGGGATACGAGGTGTTAGCGCTGTCGGCGATCACCCGGCTGGGGGTCGACGCGCTCATCTTCCGGCTGGCGCAGTTCCTGACTGAGGAGCGGCGGCTCGAGGGTGCACCGAGTACTGGGCGGGAGGACGCAGAGATTGAGGCAGAGACCATCGTCATCAAGCCACCGGCGAGTCACTTCGAAGTAGAGCGAAAGCGCAAGACGTTCCACGTCACGGGGGAGGATGTGGAGCGGCTGGCCGTCATGACCGATACCGACTCGGACGAAGCGCTCTATCGTCTTCAGCGCCGTCTCAAGCAGATGGGCGTGATTGCCGCACTGGAACGCGCCGGGGCGCGCGAAGGAAGTAAAGTCCGCATCGGGTCGGTGGAATTCGCCTGGGACTCGAGCTACGAGACAGAGGGCACCTCGACCAGAAGCCGCTCTAGGTCGAAAAGAGCCGTTGGAAGTCCCCGCTAAACGCCTGCAGGAATTCGTGCATATCGAGCACGTCGTCCGAATCGATCGGCGCCATCGTGGCAAATTCTCGGTCTTCTCGTTGAGATACGTCCTCCAGCAGGGTCTCCTCCTGATCGTCTTTTAATGCGATCCAGAAGACCTGCTGGTTCCGACAGAGGCTGCAACGCACGCTCACGATCCACAACTGCTCCTGACGAGCCGCCAGGCGAACATGGTCCCGCTCGAAACACCGTCGGCACACGTGGCAGCGGTAACTGCTGATGAGTTGCTTGAGTTTGTGCTCTTGGCCCGCCGGGAACTCAGCCATACTCAAGCGTCCGGGCGACGCTCGCCTTCCTCAATATCGTGCCCCCGCTCGAAGAGCCCGTTGACAAAGTCGCGGTACACTTCCAGCCGTTCGTCTTGTTCCGCCGGGAGACGAATCGACGAACTCTCCAGGATGGTCTCCTCGACGAAGATCGGAGCTTCGGTCCGAACGGCCAGCGCAATCGCATCACTGGGACGGGAATCGATCTCCAGGCGCTCGTTTTGCGCGTTCATCAGACCGATCCGTGCGTAGTACACGTCGTCCGTGAGATCCGTCACGTGTACATCTGCCACGCGCGCTCCCAATTCCTGAATGACCGACTTGAGCAGGTCGGCGGTCAAGGGCCGCGGCGCCTTTTCATTCTGCAGCTCAAGGGCGATCGCTTGCGATTCGTTCTGTCCCACCCAGATGAGCAGATACCGGTCAAGCTTGTCGTCTTTGAGAATCACAACTCGCTGACCGTTGGTCAAATTCATTCGCACACTCTCGACGACCACCGGAATCATCATGTTCTGGACCTCGATTCATTGCCGCTAACCAGGATATTCTACCATCCGACCGCAACGCCGACCCTTAGAATCGCGTGTGGATCGAGGTCGCTCTACCCTCAAGATCCTATCCCGTGAGCAAATCCTGGACCAATTGAATCGAGGTAGCATGGCCGTCGGCGGCGACGTCGATCACAACCGCGTTGAACATCACGGGGCCACGTCCCATCTCGAGCCGTCGATACATTTGTGTTAGGTATCGCTCGATAATCGCCGTCGGATCGCTGCCGATGATGGAGTCGCGTGGGCCGACCATTCCGACATCGGTGATGTATGCAGTGCCCTTGGGTAACACGCGTGCATCTGCTGTCGGCACGTGCGTATGGGTGCCGACCAGCGCACTCACACGCCCATCCAGATAGAACCCGAGTGCTTGCTTCTCGCCGGTGGCTTCGGCATGGACGTCGACGAAGATCGTCTCCCGTCCCGCCAGTTCTTTCAGCAGCGCATCCATGCCACGAAAGGGATCGTCCAGCGACTTCATGAAGACACGACCCTGCACGTTCACCACGGTCAAGGTCGCTGAGTTCACCGCCACGTCCGTCCAGCCGCGCCCAGGCGTCCCAGGGGGCCAGTTGAGGGGACGCACGATCCTTGGTTCCTCGTCCAGGTATTCGATCGCCTCGCGCTGATCCCAGACGTGGTTGCCGGTGGTCAGAGCGTCGACGCCCAGGTCGAACATTTCGCGGGCTGTGTCGCGCGTGATGCCTGCTCCGCCCGCCATGTTCTCGCCATTGGCCAGCACCACGTCGGGTCGATGCTCTTCGCGTAAGCGAGGAAGGAAATGCCGGACCGCTTTGCGGCCCGGCTTTCCGTACACGTCACCTATGAAAAGTATGCGCACTATTTGGCGTAGTCGACCACCCGCTTCTCGCGAATGACCATGACCTTGATCTGACCTGGGTACTCCAGAGTCTCTTCGATCTTGCTGACGATCTCGCGGGCCATGCGCGCCGCGGCGAGATCGTCCACATCCTCCGGCTTGACGACGATTCTCACCTCGCGTCCGGCCTGGACGGCGAAGCTCTTGTCCACCCCTTCGAACGAGTTCGCGATGTTCTCGAGCGCTTCGAGCCGCTTCACATAGCTCTCCAGCGTGTCGCGCCTGGCACCCGGTCGAGCACCGGAAATGGCGTCGGCAGCCTGCACCAGAAACGCTTCCACCGTCTGAGGCTCCTCCTCGAAGTGGTGAGCCGCGATGGCATGTACCACTTTGGGAGGCTGGCCGAGCCGCTTGGCGATATCCGCCCCGATCAAGGCGTGCGGTCCCTCGACCTCATGTGAGACGCCCTTACCGATGTCGTGGAGCAAACCTCCGCGGCGAGCCACGTTGACATCGGCACCGAGCTCGGCCGCCATGATGGCGGCCAGATGGGCGGTTTCAACCGAGTGCTTCAGTACATTCTGGCCCATACTAAAGCGGAAATGCAGCCGGCCAACCGCCTGCAACAGATCTGGATTGAGGCCTGGCACCCCGGCTTCGAACGCTGCACGTTCTCCCTCTTCCTTGATGATCGTCTCGACATCGGCGCGGGCCTTGTCCACCATTTCCTCGATGCGAGTCGGGTGAATGCGGCCGTCCTGTATGAGCTTGATCAGCGCCTGCCGGGCGATCTCGCGTCGCACCGGATCGAAACCCGACAGAATGACTGCTTCGGGTGTGTCGTCGATAATCAAATCGACCCCCGTCGCCATCTCCAGAGCACGTATGTTTCGACCCTCGCGGCCGATGATGCGGCCCTTCATTTCCTCGCCCGGAAGGGGCACGACCGAAACGGACGACTCGGAGACCTGATCTGAGGCCCAACGTTGAATGGTCGTGGTGATGATGCGGCGGGCCCGATCGTCGGCCTCCTCTTTGGCCTGTGCCTCGATCTGGCGCACCATCTGATTGGCCTGATCTCTGACCTCGACCTCGATGTTGGCCATCAACACGCCGACCGCTTCATCGCGTGTCATGCCGGAAACGCGCTCCAACTCGTGTCTCTGCTCCTCGATGAGCTCGTCGATTTTCGTTCGATGCTGTTCTATTTCGTCTTCACGCTGGTTCAGCGTTCGTTCGCGCTTCTCCAGGCGCTCCATACGCTGGTCGAGGTTCTCTTCCTTTTGCTGAATTCGGCGCTCCTGGCGCTGGACTTCCGTGCGCCGTTCGCGCGCGTCTGCTTCCGCCTCAGAGCGGATGCGATGCGCTTCGTCCTTGGCTTCCAGGACGAGCTCTTTTTGCTGAGCCTGTGCTTCCGCCATCAGGCGGTCGGCATCAGCCTGTGTAGCCTGTGCTCTGGTCGATGCCTGTCCCCGCGCATACACGTACGCGGCCGCACCACCGATCAGAGCCGCTACCACCGCCACCAGGACGGTTATCACGGTTCCCATGGTATCGACTCCCTCGTAGCCCACGTCCCTGCCAGATCCGTGGGTCGCCTTTTGGCTGCCTAAATGGTACACCATCCGTGGACAGCTTCCCGCCCAGGGCGGGGTGCGTGAGCGACTTAGCGCGGCCCGTGAGTGGAGGTTAGGAGGCTGATTGGTCCCGGCAAAAGCATGAGCCGATGTTCGAGTGTCGGTAGTGCAAATTACGACTCGCCGGTAGCCAGTTTTGCCTGATTCCAGTATTCGTCAAGCTGGGACGGAGCAAGGTCGCGCAGCGCCTTTCCGTCGGCCCCGGCACTCGCTTCCACCTGCTTGAATCGGCCCTCGAATTTCCGGTTTGCCAGCCGAAGCGCCTCTTCCGGATCGATACGGAGATGGCGCGCCACGCTCACTAATGCGAACAAGATGTCGCCAAACTCTTCGCGCTGCAGCTCCTTTGACCCGCCGGCGCGAATCTCTCTCTGCAGCTCCGCCAGCTCTTCATCGACCTTGGCCAGGACCTCATCGACTCCAGGCCACTCGAATCCGACTGATGCGGCCCGTTTTTGCATCAGGTTGGATCGGGGCAGCGCCGGTAGGCCCCTCGGGATCTCCTCCATGACCGAGGCGCGTTTCGGCTTTTCTCGTTGCTTGAACGACTCCCAAGCGTGACGCACATCCTGCGCACTGGAAAGTTCCAGGTCCCCGAAAACATGGGGATGCCGCCCGATCATCTTCCGCATGATGCCTTCGACCACATCTTCGATCGTGAACTCCCCAGACTCCGCCGCGATCTGGCTGTGAATGGTCACTTGAAAGAGGAGGTCGCCCAATTCTTCTGCCAGCAGCTCTGGTTCTCCGCTGTCCAGGGCGTCGAGCACCTCATACGCCTCCTCCAACAGGTGGGGCTTCAAGGAAGCATGCGACTGTTCGCGATCCCATGGGCATCCGCCGGGCGCCCGCAGCGTGCGGGCAAGCTGTATCAAGCCCGCAAAGGTTCGAACGTTCTGCGTCTCGACCAGCGGCGGCACGAAGAGGGAGGTCGATTCGTCGACGGCCCCGTCCCGATCGATTTCGGAGAGCATCATCCGGTACGATCTGGTCTCCCCTGACCCCGATCCCTGGACGACCTGCACTTCATGGTCGTCAGGATAGTACTTGCTAAGCCAACCTTTGACTCCGGATACGACCCGATCGTTGTGCAGGTTCGGGACGAATAGTGGGGCGGTGGTCACAGGCGCTCGCCAGGGACGGCGCACGGCATCCCCCGGCACCTCACCCAGAGCGTTTTCTCTGCTCAGGGCGTCAAGTTCGAGCGCATCCAGCACCTCCAACCAGGATGGATTGGTCACGCCCACTGTTTGAAGGGCCGGCTCGATAGATATCGTCGGTCGATCGGTCTGCACGCTGGAACTCCTGTTCAGGCAATCAACTCTGAATTGAATTCGGACGGAACGATGACGCGGAGCGCGCGCGGTGCGACCCGGAAATGGGCGGGAGTGTGGCCGATCAACTCTCCGTCGAGTTGAAGCGGTGCATGTCCATCCCCTCCCACGATCAGTTCGCGCACCCGGATGACTTCGACGTCGCTGAATGTGGTGGTGCCCCCAATGAGTATGGGCAGCGACTGGCGGGCCATGGCAAGTGGCCCGCGGCCCTTGACGATGCACAGATCGAGCCGGCCGTCCGTCGCCACTGCCTCCGGCGTGAACCGGTACCGCCCACCGTACAGTCGGGTGTTCCCGAGCACCAACATGAGTGCTTGTACCCGCCGAATGACGCCGTCGTACCGCAGCTCCACGTCCACGCCGCGATAGAAAGCGGCGGTGGCGAGCGACACGGCGGCATATGGCAAGATGCCGAATCGGCTCTTGAACCGCTCGACCTTCCGTGACCTACGGACGACCTCACTGTCGAACCCGATCCCGGCCATCAATAGGAAGTAGCGGTCATTCGCGAGTCCAAGATCCAGAGTTTCCATTCGCCCGGAGACCAACGATACGGCGGCTTCCCGGGGAGTCAACGGCAAACCAATCTCCCGCGCCCACACGTTGACCGTACCGTACGGTAGGAAGCCGAGCGCGGTTGGCGACCCGGCCAGCGCCTGCACCGCCTCGTTAATCGTGCCGTCGCCACCCGCCACGATCACGATGTCCCGGTTCGCGTCCACGGCTTCTCGCGCAATGCGGGTCGCGTCTCCCGGCCCCCGACTGCGCTGGACATCGACCTCCCAGCCATGTCGCTCCAGAACCAGCAGCGCTTCGCGCAAATGATCTCGCGATGCCATCTTTCCCGCGGTCGGATTCGATATCACGGTGGCTTTCAATGGCGCTCCTCGAGCACGGCCCGAGCCGTCGCCGTGTCGCTCCATGGCTGCTTCTGCCCGTGGGAAACGATGCTCGTTTCGTGACCCTTTCCCAGGATCACGACCGTGTCTCCAGGACTTGCCGCCTCGATCGCCAGTCGAATCGCCTCGCCCCGGTCACGTTCTCGTATAAAGCGCGTGCCTTCCTCGGACGCGGGAACGCCGGCCGCGACCTCAGACATGATCGTGTCAAGGTCCTCACCGAACGGATCTTCATTCGTGATGATAAAGAAGTCCGCATACTCTCGGGCAATCTGGGCGAGTACGGGTCGCTTCTGGCGATCGCGGTTCCCGGTGGCGCCAAACACGGCGATGAGCCGACCCGCGCCGGTTTGACGCAGGGTCGAGAGAACGGAACGAAAAGCATTGGGAGTGTGGCCGTAGTCGACGATGACGTCGAACGGCTGGTTGCACTCGACACGCTGCATCCTGCCCGGAGGGGGCAGCGCGCTTGCCAGACCGGCTGCCACCTCCGCGAGCGAGATACCCGCTGTTAGCGCCATGCCCGCCGCCGCCAGCGCATTGGACACGTTGAAAATCCCCGGTAGCGGCAGGTGTACCGGGACACCTCGACCCTCCCAGGCAAGGTCGAATCGAAAGCCACCGTCCAGAGGCGCCACGCCGCAGGCCATGACATCCGCGCCGGTCTCCTTGCTATACGAGATGACTCGGCTCCCCGCCAGGGCGGAGAACTGTCCGAAGCAGGCGTCATCCTTGTTCAAGATGGCCGGTGCCTTGGGGTCGACCTCTGTGAAAAGCCGCGACTTGGCCTCCACGTAAGCCCCCCAGGACCCGTGGAATTCGACATGATCGCCCGTGATGTTGGTCAGAGCAGAGGCCCGAAAGCGACACGCCCGCAGCCGTTGCAGCACCAGCGCATGACTCGAAGCCTCGAGTGACACATGTGTCACGCCCGCCTCAATCATCGAGTGCAGGGTTCGCTGCAAATCGAGCGATTCCGGTGTCGTCATGCGATCCGGGTTCAGTACGCGCTGGGAACCAATCTTGGTCTCGATGGTTCCGAGTAAGCCGGTCAGATGACCGACGGCAGTCAGGATGGCATCGAGCAGGTACGAGGTGGTGGTCTTGCCGTCGGTTCCCGTGACTGCAAACACTTCGATTTGCCGGGAGGGGTGTCCGAAAAAAGTGTCGGCCAGATCGGCCAGAGCGGTGCGTGCATCCTGAACCCGGATCGAAGTCACGTCGGAAGCCTCGACCTCGCGCTCAGCAACCACGGCCACCGCGCCGCGCGAAATTGCGGCGTCGATAAACCTGAAGCCTCCACTTTCGGGGACGTCCCCAACCGTGGGCACCGCGACGAACAACGAGCCAGGGCGAACGGTGCGGGAATCGTATGAAATATCCGCGATCTCGAGTCCCGTATCTCCCACCGCACGGGCGGCCGGTAGGGCTCGGAGTAACGTGTTGAGTTGCATTAGCGGAGGAATCGATCCTGCGGGGCCGTCACACGGCGAATCGCGACACTCGCTTGAAGAGCGGTCGCGCGACGCGCTCGAGCGCCAGGTGTTGGAGGGGAGATCGCACCAGGTCGAAGGCCCCCACATAGCGCACGATTTCGCCCCCGTAGCCGCGTTTGTGGCGATACACTCCCCATAGATCCTCGTTCTCTTCCAGGGTGTCGGGGATCCCCCACAGATCGTACACGGTGGCTCCCTGCTGCCTGGCCCAGCGCATGCCCTCCCATTGCACCAGATACGGCGCCATCAGGTTGCGCTTGATGTCGCTCGATGCGCCGTACATATATTGCGCCTTCGATCCGAACGCAAACACGATGATACCAGCCAGCAGGTCGCCTTCGTGACGGGCTAGCAGCAGGTTGACCGTTCCGGCCGGCCCGAGCGAGGTCATCACTTGCCGATAGTAGTCAAGGCTGTGAATGGTGAAGCCGTCACGTTGTGACGTCGCCGCGTACATCGCATACCAGGCATCGATGCCCTCGAGCCCATCCGTCGAAACGGTGACTCCTTTTTTGGCTGCCAGACGGATGTTGTACCTGGTTTTCTGCTTCTGGCGCGCCAGCATCTTATCTTCCGACGCGATCAGATCTACCCAGATGGATGAGCGCATCTGGACTGGAGGCGCCGGCTCAAGCCCGGCTCGACGTAATCGCGACGAGAGCGAACTGGGCTCAATAACGTCCGGTTCGATCTTGAGCGACACGACCTTGCAATCCGTGGCCAGGTCGCGCAAAGCCTCCAGCGTGGCCGCCAGCAAGTCTGGATCGTCGTAGTCGAGCACGGGGCCGCGGGGCACGTACGCAAGCGTACCGAATCCATATGGCAAGGAACGCAGCAAGACTTGCGCTGCCGCTCGAATGTGACCCTTTTGCATCAGTGCAAGTCGAACGGACTTCCACCCTGTTCTTTCCTTCAATTCACCCCATTCCCACGATTGAAGGATATGGCCGTTGGGTGATGAGGATACGAACGTGTTCCAGGTTTGTCGATTACCTGCGTCGAATGCGACCGTTTCCATAACTTCCGTGCAGAGAGTGCAGTGGATGGACCGACAATCGCGCATACGAGCATGGTTGCGTACAAGTCGAATGTCCCGTCAGTATAGCGCGGACACCATGATACAATCGCTGTAAAGCCACCTATGGAGGGACACCATCAACATCAAGGTCCTTGGCGGCGCAATAGGCGGTCTGATCCTCGTAGCGGCCTTGATTGTCCTCTGCTTCATAGATGGCCAGGCGGTGGTCGATGTATTCGTCCTCCTCGCACTGCTGGTGTCGCTCTCCGCGTTTGCACTGCTTGGCTACGCCGCGCTTCAGATAGTCGGCCTGGTCAAAGAGGTGCGTGGTGAAGTGAAGACCCTCATCGGCACGGCACAGGAGACCCTGACCGAGGTCCAGGGAACCGCCCGCTTTGTGAATGAATCGGTTGTAAGCCCGGTCGCACAGGCAGCCGGATTCGTCAGTGCGACCCGGGCCACCCTGAAGTCGTTTTCCGAACCGTTGTACAAGCGCCGAGGCTGACTGTGTCGGTCGTGCATCATCTCGCACAGGCAGCTGCCGTCATCTTGTTGATCGAGCTCCTGGTCGTGCTCATCATATTTCTGGCCCTTGCCGGTGGGCTGGCATTTGGTCTGCATTGGGTGCGGGGCAAGACGGATTGGGCATTCGACAAAGCCAATGGCTATCTCGCACTCGTTCCGAAGTACACGCAAACCGGCACGGACCTGATAGCGAAGCCCATTATTCTGGGCGGCGGCGGTGTGGCTCGCGTGGTCGCGACTGGAGAGGCAATTCGGCGACAGGTTCGGCGGAATCAGACGTCGCGTCCGCCCGTTGAACCGCCGACAGGCACGTCGCGTCCTCTTGACCCGGAAACCACCATGGCGGTGCCTGCCGTTTCCGACCCGACCGTCGTCCTGCCACGAGTTCCGGAACCAACCCGCCCGTCCTGATGCTCACTCGCGAAGTCCCACGTCGCACCGCGAAGTCTCCCGGCACTGAGTTCCGGTAGGGCGGGCCCGCGCGAAGCGCAGTGGCCCGCCGCCCGGCCGCACTTCGAGGCCCCGACACCCGGATTGAGGCACCGGCGACGCCCGTGGCATTGCTCGACGGTCACGGGGTGCGTACCTTCTCTACCCCTGGATCTGAGCGACTTCAGGTCTGCGGTCCACCGCATGAGCCTCCAGGTACGTGCGCACTGTGGTGAAGCCCAGTCGCTCATAACAACGCAGCGCGGACGCATTGTCGGCACGTACGTTTAGCACCACGTCCTCGACTCCCAACTCGAGCAGCGTAGTCGTAACCGCCCCCGTTGTTGCCTGGGCCAGCCCCCGCCCTCGGCGATCCGGCCGGGTAAACACGCCTCCAACCGCGCCGATTCGATGCTGACTCGACCAGGCATGCGTGCCGGCCACTGCTACCAGAGACTCACCTTCATAGACGCCGAAGTACACTCCGTGGGCGAGCGTCGCGTCATCGAAAAAGGCACTGTTACGCTCGGTTCCATACAGTTCCTCCATCGCCGGTCGGTCCCGCGCCGATAGTCGCACGAGGTGTTCGCTCGATGCAGGTGGTGAAAACCCGGCAGCAGCTACCGCCATTCGATACATGGACCACGATTGAGTCAATCGGTACCGTCGCTCGACCGCTTGCACATGCTCTTCCCCCATCAACAAGAGCGGTCGGAAGGGAAGATGCCGGCTGGTCGAAAGTATTGCGGCTATGCCTTCCTCGTCCCCGAACGGCAGCACGCCGGTGAATGCAGGCGTCGCGTACACCAGCACGGTAGCCTGGATTCGCTCGTCACGCTGCGCGGCCAGATACCTTGCGTCACGCCGATATGCCGGATCGAGGTCACACAAGCCGTACGCCGTCCAGAGCCTCTGGTCTCCCAGGAAGGCTGCAATCGCCGAATCCTCCTGCAGCTCTCGGACCGTCAGAGTCACGGTGAATCGCTCAGGACGACTCGCGAGGCTGCCAGCCGAGCGTACTGGGGCAGCGCGTGAGGGCCAAGCAACGGCATGGCATACTCGCGAAAGGCCTCCGTGGTGGCGGGCCTATCCGAGGCGAGAAACGCTTCCGGCAGCAGTCGCTGTCGATTTGCCACCTCCGCGAGCGGGGCTGTGTCGGTACGGGATCGATATGGCCGATCCGATTCCCGCACCAGCGTGATCATCCGGTCGGTCTCCCCGGTCACGGCGCACCGCACGGCCGCTCGTCCCACCTCTTCCGCTTCGGCCAGGTCCACCGGTGACGTGCAGAGCGATGACATGCGCTGCAGACTCCCCGGCTTGTCATACCGAGAACGCAAGCCCAGTTCCGCCTGCACCAGCCGACACATGGCGCTCGCGGTACCACGCAAGAGCGGGTGTCCGAAGTCGTCGACCTCTCCGCTCAACTCCGGATCGGCAAAGGGGTGACCTCGCTCGTCCCTGAGCGTCTCGGTGACGACTGCGACCACGTGTCCGAGTTCCCGATGTACTCCCTCGACGTCCTGTAAGAATTGCCGGCGTGACAGAGGTCGCTCCGGCATGTATATCAGGTGGGGAGCATCCTCGTCGCTCAGTTTTCCCAGGCCGGCCGACGCCGCTACCCAACCGGCGTCTCGCCCCATGACCTCGATGATCTTCACCGGGTACATGGTCGGCATGGATTCGGTGTCTTTAGCGGAGTCCATAGTGGCAATCGCGACGTAGCGCGCGATGCTGCCGTAACCGGGACAATGGTCCGTGAGAGGAAGATCGTTGTCGATCGTCTTCGGGATGGCGATCGCCGCCAACTCGTAGCCCCGCAGTTGCGCCAAGCAGGCGAGACGATGCACCGTATCCGCGGAGTCGTTTCCACCGATGTACAGGAAGTACCGCACGTCGTGCGCTCGACAAAACTCCAGCAACCGATCCGCCCCCTCATCACCGAGCTTGTAACGGGAAGATCCCAGAGCCGCACCGGGCGTCCGTCGCACGATTTCCAGTTGGGCTGAGGAGATGTCGGACAAGTCGAGGTACTCTCCGGCCAACGCGCCCTCCGCACCGCGACTCATGCCCCAGATCGTCTCGACCGCGTGGGCTCGCGCCTCGTGAATCACGCCCGCCAGGCTCGCGTTTATGACGCTCGTTGCGCCACCCGCTTGACCCACGAGAAGTTTGCCACTCATTGCCCTGCACCTGCCTGATCATGCGCGTGCCGAGCGCGTGTGCCTGACTCTGTCAGAACTTTGTAGTTCAGGACATCCCTCCTCGCTCCATCTGGGCACGGATTCCATCGTACGACAGGTCCCGGCACAGCCTAAAGAGCAGTCACGTAGCGCGATGCGTCCCGTCGCTAGAATACGGGAGGAAGAAAGGCGGAGCCCATTGAAAACTTCCATCTATCTCGACCATGCCGCCACTACTCCGCTACGCGCGGAAGTACTGCAGGCAATGGAACCGTTTCTCGCCGGGAACTATGCCAATCCGTCGAGCATCTATCGACCGGCTCAAGAAGCGCGTGCCGCCCTCGATCGCGCGCGGGATCTGACCGCGGCGGCGCTCGGAGCAAGGTCCCAGGAGATCGTCTTCACCGGCGGTGGTACCGAGAGTGACAACGCCGCCATCAAGGGTGTCGCACTTGCGTCACGCGACCGTGGGCGGCACGTTGTGACGAGCGCGATCGAACATCATGCCGTGCTCCATCCGATTGAAGAGTTGGTGGAACGTTTCGGCTTTGAATCGACCATCGTCCCGGTCGACCGGTGTGGGCTCGTGTCGGTCGAGGCAATTGGAGCAGCCCTGCGCGACGATACGGTGCTCGTGTCCGTGATGTGGGCCAACAACGAGATTGGGACCATTCAACCGGTAGAAGCAATCGCGGCACTCACCAAAGCGCGCGGAATCCCGTTTCACGTCGACGCGGTGCAGGCCGCCGGCGCATTGCCGATTGACCTCTCTCGAGTACCGATCGATCTGCTCAGCATCTCCGCCCACAAGTTCTACGGACCCAAGGGCGTTGGGGCCCTGTTTGTGCGAGGCGGCACACTCTGGTGGCCGCTCATCACGGGCGGAGGACAGGAGAGAAACCGACGCGCCGGCACTGAGAACGTGGCCGGCATGGTGGGAATGGCCCGTGCCCTGGAGCTCCTCATGGAAGAGCGACACACCGCATACGATCACGTGAGGACACTTCGCGACTACCTGTTCGCCCAGATCCCCCCCCGGATTCCGGGTACCAGAGTCAACGGCCATCCGGAATCTCGCCTCCCCAACAACGCCAACTTCAGTTTCGAGGGCGTGCACGGAGAGTCGCTTTTGGTCGCGCTTGATGTCGCCGGTATCATGGCGTCGAGCGGCTCGGCGTGCACCTCGGGCTCGCTCGAACCGTCGCACGTATTGCAGGCACTTGGGGTATCGCATGCCGTCGCTCAGGGATCGCTGCGGTTGACGGTCGGGCGGGACAATACTCAGGAGCAGATGGAGCGCACAGTCGAAACTCTCGCCGGAATTGTGGAGCGACTCCGCGGCCTGGCGCCCGTCTCGGAACGCGCCTGATGGAATATTCCCCAACGCTGGTCGATCACTTTCATCACCCGCGCAATACCGGTAAGCTTGATGATCCGAATGCAGTGGCCGAGGGGGAAAACCCGGTCTGCGGTGACACGGTTCGGATAGAGATGCGCATCCAGGACGATGTCATTACGCACATACGCTGGTTGGCAAGAGGCTGCCCTCCCGCTATCGCCGTCGCCAGTGCCGCGAGCGTGCTACTGGAAGGCAGCACCCTTGAAGACGCCCGGCGACTCGATAGCGCCCGCCTGGCGGCAGCCCTGGACGGTCTGCCGGCGCGGAAAGCGCATGCGGCGTCGCTGGTGCTGACGACGGTCGCGCGCGCGCTCGACGCCTACCGTTCCAGTCCGCGATCCTGATCCAGCCCGAAACTCGACATAACGAGGAGTCCTGATGACTGAACAGGCTCGCGCGGCCGGCATACGCCCGGTTGCGCTCATTGTGATGGACGGCTACGGTTGTAATCCCCGTCCGGACGGAAACGCGATCGAAGCGGCAGACCGGCCGGTGCTCACCGCGTTGTGGGCGACGAGTCCGCATACACAGTTGAAAGCCTCTGGTCTGGCGGTTGGTCTACCCGAAGGTCAAATGGGCAATTCCGAGGTTGGTCACCTCAACCTGGGAGCCGGCAAGGTCGTGTACCAGGACTTTACCAAGATTTCACGTGCGATCGCGGACGGTAGTTTTTTTCAAAACGAAGCGATGCTGGGCGCGATGCGGCACGCGCAGGAGCGAGGCTCGGACCTTCACATCATGGGTCTCATCGGGCCCGGTGGTGTGCATGCCTATCCCACCCACCTCTACGCGGTCCTCGAGCTGGCAAAGCGTGAAGGGCTGGAGCGCGTGTACCTCCATGTCTTCACCGACGGTCGCGACACCAAGCCCACTGATGGACTCCCGGCCCTGCTGGAGCTCGAAGCACGCACCCGCGACATCGGACTGGGCACGATTGCCACGGTTTCAGGTCGGTACTACGCGATGGACCGGGACAGGCGATGGGATCGGACGGCACTGGCGTACAACGCCATGGTTCATGGTGTGGGGCCACAGGCGACCAGCGCGGCAGACGCCATCCGGGCCTCCTACGAGGCCGGCGTGACCGACGAGTTCATCGTGCCGACGGTCATTGTCGAGCCGGATAGCTCTCCCGTGGCCACCGTCCGGGATGGAGATTCAGCGGTCTTCTTCAACTTCCGGACCGACCGACCGCGCCAGACCGTCCGCGCGTTTGTCCAGCCCGACTTCGATCAATTCGATCGAGGCGCTCGCCTGAAAGATCTCTACTTTGTCGCCATGACGGAGTACGAAAAGGATCTGCCGTTGCACGTGGCCTTTCGGACCGAGGACGTCTTACTGCCGCTGGGCGCCATCCTGGCGCAGCACGATCGAAAGCAGTTGCACGCGGCCGAAACCGAAAAATACGCGCACGTGACCTTCTTCTTCAATGGCGGTAGTGAAGTCCCGTTCGACGGCGAGGATCGCGTGCTGGTACCGTCTCCCCGAGAGGTTGGAACCTACGACAAGAAGCCGGAAATGAGCGGCCCGGCGGTCGCCCAGCGAACCGCGGAAGCAATCAAAACAGGGGTGTATGACTTCATACTTGTCAATTTTGCCAACGCGGATATGGTCGGTCACACCGGAGTCATGGAGGCGACGATCGCGGCGGTGGAGACCGTGGACCGCTGCGTGGGCCAGATCGTGGAGGCGGTGACCGCCGAGGGTGGTGCGGTGTGTGTCACGGCCGATCACGGTAACGCCGAACAGCTCATCGACTACGTCACCGGCGGACCGTATACCGCGCACACCACGGACTTCCCGGTGCCGTTCATTCTGGTTCCGGGGCGGAACGTCGCGTTGGCCGGGGCTCGCCTGCGTGCAGACGGGGTGCTGGCGGATGTGGCGCCGACGATCCTGCAACTGATGCACATCGAGCAGCCTTCCGAGATGGAAGGTCGCAGCCTAATAGAGGAGGGAGAGACGGCATGAGTAGTATCGAATTCGTGCAGGCACGCGAAATCCTGGACTCGCGCGGGAATCCGACGGTTCAGGTCGAGGTCGAACTCGAGAGTGGCGATGTCGGCGTGGCTTCCGTGCCCTCTGGTGCTTCGACCGGAGCACACGAGGCCGTGGAGCTTCGCGATGGCGATGCGGGGCGGTACGGCGGAAAAGGCGTGCAGCAGGCAATAGACAACGTCAACGGCATCATCGCGGACGCAATCATTGGACTCGATGCCACCGATCAGGTGGCGATCGACCGACTGATGATCGACCTCGACGGTAGTGAGAACAAGGGAAACCTGGGCGCCAACGCCATCCTGGGTGTGTCGCTTGCGGTCGCGCATGCCGCCGCCGACGAATTGGGCCTCCCACTCTTCCGCTACCTGGGCGGTCCGTTCGCCGACGTGCTGCCGGTTCCCATGCTCAACATCTTGAACGGTGGAAAGCACACGGAGTGGCAGTCGACCGACCTTCAAGAGTTCATGGTGATGCCGGTGGGCGCCGAATCGGTGACGGATGCCATCCGTATGGGAGCCGAGATCTATCACGCGCTTGGCAAAGTGTTGGAAGGGCGCGGATTGAGCACCTCGGTCGGTGATGAGGGTGGCTTTGCCCCGAGCCTCAACTCGAACCGCGACGCGCTGGAGGTCATCGTGGAGGCAATCGGGAAGGCCGGCTATACGTCGGGCGAGGACGTCGTCCTGGCACTCGATCCCGCTTCGACCGAGTTCTATGAGGATGGCGCCTACATCCTGCGGAAGGAGGGACGCACGTTATCGTCGGCCGAAATGGTGCAATTCTATGCCGACCTGGCGGAAGAGTTCCCCATCGTGTCTCTGGAAGATGGATTGGCAGAGGATGATTGGGATGGCTGGAAGGAGCTGACCGACCGGTTGGGCAACCGTCTTCAGTTGGTCGGCGATGATCTCTTCGTAACGAACACCGAGCGACTCTGGCAGGGGATCCAGAGATCCATCGGCAATTCCATCCTGATCAAACTCAACCAGATCGGTACCGTCACCGAAACGGTGGAAGCGATCGAGCTGGCACGCCAGAACCGCTACACCGCCGTGGTATCGCATCGTTCCGGGGAGACTGAGGATTCGAGCATCGCCGACCTGGTCGTGGCCCTGAACACCGGACAGATCAAGACCGGCGCCCCCGCGAGAAGCGAGCGCACCGCCAAGTACAACCGATTGATGTGGATCGAAAGCCACCTTGCCGACACCGCTCGTTACCCCGGCTGGGCCGCCTTTTACAACGTGCCCCAAATTCAGAGCCGGGGTGGACCCGCCTAACCATCTCTTCGGCCCAGGCCCGCTCGCAGTCTATGTCCACCAACGCCACTATGTCCCCTGAATGAGGTAGGGCCACGCCGGCGTGACTGGCCGCCCTGTGGCGCACCGTGCGTATCTGGCCAGATGTCTGGGTACACGTACGTGAAATATCGCTGGCCGATGTGGCAAGACCCTGACATCCGGTCTACCCAAGCGCCTGCTCGATAAGGTTTACACGGTCGTTCAGTCCCCGCTGCCGGCTGACCGAGAGCTGAAGCTCAAGTGGTGGCACGCGGATCTCATAGCCGCCCCATGACACGACTTCGAGGCGACTGGCTGCGATTGGGCCCTGATCACTCGCATATTCAGCGTCTGCAATCGGGACTACACCGCCTACCCACTCGACTCGACAGTGGAGGAAGGCACGAGCAAACGAGTTGTGCACCCAGCCGGGGGTTACTATGACCGGCTGAACGACGTATTCGAGCAACAACTCTTGCAGGTGAAAGACTCCAGAGTCAGATACCACCAGGTCGATATCGCGCGGCGAGGTAGGCAATCCCCGTACAGCTAGGGCTGCACTACCCAGCAACCACCAGTCAGTGTCCATCTCGTCAAGCATCGCCAGCAGTGCGAGCAGCGACTCACTCCATGGAACCGGCGTCATCCCCGCCGCTTGGAGGAGCATTGGTTCTATGTACTGTTGGAAGTTGTGATAGGCGCGTTCCACATAGGGGTTGTCGACCGGAGCAATGCTGCCAAACCCACCATCAACATACCCGTAACCAAGCTGCCTCGCTGCATCGTGATATTCCTCCTCGAGGTCATACATGATGAACCACGGGTCGTCACCAAACCACTTTAGGCAAGTTCGCATATATCAATTGCTCCAGTTTCATACAGCGCGAGGCGCCCCTGAAGAGCAACAGGACGAACCCCGCGCGCTACCACTTGCCAACACTTTCCAGGCGCACTACCGCAGCAATCTCTCGGGCCAGTCCAGCTCCAGCGCGGCGCGTATGTGGGCGCCGCGCAATCGGTCATGCAGAAGGCACCCGCGAGCCCACGTGTACACCGATTCCGCATCATGGTCGTTTCCAATCGTGGTCGCGTACGCTGCAGGGCTGAGGGTGTCCAGCACCTGTATGAGCGCGGCATGGACGGCATGAAGGTCCGACCAAGCACTCTTCCAACGGTCATCCCGGGTGCCCGTTGGCTGTCTCGCCGCTTCCACTGGGGCGCAGCCTGCCCGCGCGAGATACCCGAGGAATGATCGTTCCAACTCCGCGATGAGGCGAAAAATCTGGGGCAGCGTTCGGCCGCCATCAAACACCGCGAGTTCCCGTGCCTCGGTGGGGACCAGCGCAACCGTGGTGAGAAGCTCCTTGCGGGCGGCACGCACTGTGGCGAGTAACAGCGAAATGGGGCCGGTACTACCTCCCGTTTCGTAGTCGCGACTCCAGGCACTCACCCGCACCGAAAGGGACGCATCGCTCCAATGACACTGCGTCGCCATGGACAGGGGAGAGAGCGCGCTCCCAGATTTGGCTGGATCACCAAAGACGACGGCATCCGGTATGCGGGCGAATGCGTCCAAAAACCTGGTCCGGGCGCCAACGCATCGGGCCAGCGCGTCATCGAATCCGGCGGGTAGCGGATTGATTGCGATTTCCGGGTTCATCTCCGTTGCCGGGCCTTCCACCGGTTGAGTCAGCACGGAGACGAATGACTCCTCACGTGCAGCCACCGCGCTCAACATGCCGGCAGCCGATGTAATGCCCTGCAGAGGGCGACCTTCGAGCACCTCGACCTTCAATCCCAACAACGAGTTGAGAAGTTGCGCCCGTTCCGCCGCTAGTCGAGCGCGCAACTCCGCGCGTCTGTATCGGTACCCTGATTCAATGTGGTCGTTCTCACCGTCGGAATGGGCGGCACTACCAGTAGACGTCATAGCCCGATGATACGAGGTTCCAACTGCGGGCGAGCCCGCCGCAGGGCAAACCGAGCGGGCATCGGGACAGTTCGAGTGAGTCCCACCAAAACGGGTATACTAATTCCGAGTGCGTTAGTAGGATATAGAGACGAGATGATTCGATTTTCGACCCGCGGCGAATACGGTCTCCGCATGATGATGGATCTGGCGCGGCACTACGGCGCTGGCCCGGAGTCACTGACTGAGATTGCAAGGCACGAAGCGCTGCCGCCGGCATACCTCGAGCAGTTGGTTGGCGGCCTGCGCAAAGCCGGATTGGTCAACAGCCGGCACGGCGCGCACGGAGGGTATGAACTGGCACGTCCTCCGGCCCAAATATCGGTTGGCGAGGTGATGCGGGTGCTGGAAGGTCCGATTTCGCCCATGGTGTGCGCCACCGAGGGTGAAAGCGAGATCTTGTGCGAACGGCAGACCTTTTGCAGTGCGAACGTGGTCTGGGAACGAGTCCGCGATAGCGTGGCCCAGGCGCTCGACTCGCTGACCATGGCAGACCTGATTCCGCCCAGGGAGAGCCAGATCATCCGGCGCGACCATGACACCATCAATGTGCAGGCGGTTGCCTCACCGGCAACAGAAGGAAGGAAAGCTACACGCGTATGACGGAACAAAACAACGAGCTGATTATTCGAGACCTTCACGTGAAGGTCGAAAACCGGGAGATTCTGAAAGGACTGAATCTGCGGGTTGAGCCCGGCAGGGTGCATGCGATTATGGGTCCGAACGGTTCCGGCAAGAGCACGCTGGCGTATACCCTCATGGGGCACCCCAACTATGAAGTGACGCAGGGCGAAGTGCTCGTGAACAGTCGGAACGTGCTTGAACTGCCGCCGAACGAGCGGGCCAAGGTCGGTCTTTTTCTGGCCTTTCAATATCCGCACTCCATTCCCGGTGTCACCATGGCAAATTTTCTGCGAACAGCCGTGAATTCCATAAATGAGAAACCCATGCCGCCACGCGAGTTTCGTCAGAAGCTGCGCGAAAAGATGGCAGTTCTCAAGATGAATGACGAGTTCGCCGGCCGGTACGTCAATGAAGGATTTTCCGGTGGTGAGAAGAAACGCGCCGAAATCTTGCAGATGGCGATGCTGGAGCCGAAGTATGCGGTGCTCGACGAGACCGATTCCGGTCTCGATATCGATGCCCTGCGGATCGTCGCCGATGGCGTGAACGCCTTGCTTGGACCACAGTTGGGCGTGCTTGTGATCACGCATTATCAGCGGCTCCTGAACTACATCAAGCCCGACTTCGTACATGTGTTGGTGAACGGACGCATCGTACGTGAGGGCGGCTCGGAGCTGGCGCTCGAGCTCGAAAAGTCCGGCTACGACGAGTATCTAACCGACGAAAGCGCGGCATAGCGGAGGGAAGCACATGGCACTGGATCAGCAGGCTCGTCTGAACGAGCTGGGAGACTACAAGTTCGGGTTCAACATGCCCGAGAACTACGCGTTCAAGTCGAAACGAGGACTCGATCGCGACACGGTGGAAGAAATCTCATACATGAAGGGCGAGCCGCAGTGGATGCGCGATTTCCGCCTGCGTGCGCTGCGTACCTTCGAAAAGAAGCCAATGCCTCAGTGGGGCGGCAATCTGAATGAGATCGACTTCCAGAACATTTTCTATTACATCAAGCCGATGGAGAATCAGGGCCGCACCTGGGAAGATGTGCCGGCCGACATCAAGACCACCTTCGATCGACTGGGTATCCCGGAAGCGGAGCGCAAGTTCCTGGCAGGTGTGGGTGCTCAATACGAATCTGAAGTGGTGTATCACAGCCTGCGTGAAGACCTGGAGAAGCAGGGAGTCATCTTCAAGGACATGGACAGCGGTCTGCGAGAGAACCCCGAGCTTGTTCAGGAGTATTTTGGTACCGTGATTCCGCCGGCCGACAACAAGCTTGCTGCCTTGAACAGCGCGGTCTGGAGTGGCGGCAGTTTTGTCTACGTTCCGGCCGGCGTGCATGTGGAAGTTCCGCTGCAGGCGTACTTCCGCATCAACGCCGAGAATGCCGGCCAGTTCGAGCGCACGCTTATCATCGCGGAGCCCGGCAGCTACGTGCACTACGTCGAAGGCTGCACGGCCCCGACCTACAGCAGCGACTCACTCCATAGCGCGGTGGTCGAGATCATCGTCAAAGAAGGCGCCCGCGTGCGCTATACCACAATCCAGAACTGGTCGAAGAACGTCTACAACCTGGTGACCAAGCGAACCTCCGTGTACCGGGACGGCACCATGGAATGGGTGGACGGAAACCTCGGAAGCAAACTGACCATGAAGTATCCGAGCTGCTATTTGCTGGAGCCGGGCGCCAAGGGTGAGATTCTCTCGGTCGCGTTCGCAGGCGATGGACAGCACCAGGACGCCGGCGGCAAGATCGTCCACGCCGCTCCGAATACCACGGGCACGATTTCTTCGAAGTCGATCAGCAAGGGGTCAGGTCGCACCAGCTACCGCGGTCTCGTGAAGATCTATCCGGGCATGAACGGGTGCAAGTCACACGTGAACTGCGATGCGCTCCTCCTGGACGATGCCTCTCGCTCCGACACCTACCCGTACATGGAAATCGAGGAGCAGGACGTCGCGGTGACGCACGAAGCGACGGTCAGCAAGATCGGCGAAGAGCAACTCTTTTACCTCATGAGCCGCGGCATCGGCGAGATCGAAGCACGCGCCATGATCGTGCGAGGCTTCATCGAGCCGATCGCGACAGAACTCCCGATGGAGTACGCGATCGAGCTGAACCGCTTGATCGAGCTCGAGATGGAGGGCTCGGTCGGCTAATCGAATCAGAACGTTTGAGTGGCGCGAATTCAGGCGCCACTGATGCCGGCAGGGACGCGACGTGTTGCGTCCCTGCTCGTGCGATGAGAGAGTGGTGGGAGAACATATGGCAGTAACTGAAGTAAGCCCCGGTCTGACCCGTGAGTCGGTTCAGCGGATTTCGGCCTCCAAGCAAGAGCCGAACTGGATGTTGGAGCGCCGCCTGGCGGCATGGCAGATCTTTGACGCCTTGCCCATGCCGTCCCGACAGGACGAGCAGTGGCGGCGGACCGACATTGGAAAGCTCAAGCTCGACCGACTGACCGCATACACCGAGGCCGATATTGGCGTGGTCGAATCACCACTCCAGCTCGGTGGCCCCAACGCCGGCCTGATCACGCACCGCAATTCGGCAACGGTTGACCGCTCGCTGGACGAAGGTGTGGCGGCGCAGGGAGTGATCTTTACCGACCTGGATACTGCCTTGCGCGAACATCCCGATCTCTTGCAGCAGTACTTCATGACGCAGGCGGTGCCGGCGGACTACGACAAGTTTGCCGCCCTCAATGCCGCACTCTGGAGCGGCGGAACCTTTCTCTATGTCCCCAAGCACGTCGACGTAGCGCTACCGTTACGCGCGTTCTATACCCTCACTGCCGGCGGAGCTGGTCTCTTCACTCATACCTTGATCGTGGTGGAAGAGGGCGCGAATGTCAGCTTCATCGAAGAATATGCTTCACCCTCCATCGAGCGTCAGTCACTGAACGCCGGAGTGGCCGAGGTTTTCGTGAAGCAGGCGGCCACGTTCACATATGTCACTCTGCAGGATTGGATGGGTGAGGTCTTCGACATCTCGACCCAGCGCGCGTTGATTGAACGAGATGCCAGGCTGAACTGGTTGGTGATCGGCATGGGTAATGGCGTGACCAAGGCGAATATCGAAGCCGCTCTGCAGGGAGCGGGCGCCAGCACGCAGATGCTCGGGATCCTGTGGGGGTATGGTGCACAGCAAACCAATTACCACACGGTTCAAGATCATATCGCGCCGAATACGACGAGCGATCTGCTCTATAAGGGCGCGTTGACCGACGAAGCAAAGTCTACCTTCTCCGGTCGGATTCGGGTGGTCAAGGGCGCCC
>JANWJD010000148.1 GCA_025449555.1 Chloroflexota bacterium
ACTGAGGTTATCGCCAATGACACCGCCCGCTACTGCCGATATGATCACGGTTGGGAGGATGAGGTGACGCGTGGCGCCTGCATACATCGACGCGGTCAAAAGCATGGCTTCTCCGGGAAGCGGGAACCCGAAACTGTCCACCGCGACACCGAGCAGGATTGCCCAGTAGCCGTAGACAACGATCAGTTGCGTTAGGGTGTGGCCATTGCTCAGATCAGGCACATCCGCCTCCTCCGGCCGCCGGCCCTGCACGCAGGAGAGGCATGGCTGCCCTCAGGCCACCGCGGACGATACTGCATCGCGATAGGACCGCATGACCCAGACGTAGCCGTCCTCGAGGCTCGGTTCAGTCGGTACTCCCTGCCCCTGCACCTGCGGCGAGACCTCGCCGACGACGCGGTACTGGACCGACGAGCCAAGGTTCAGCGTCGAGACCACCGTCAGGTTCCCCTCAGGCTTCGGGCCGGGCGTCGATATGAGCCACACGTGATCGCGGGCGGCATCAATCAGATCCGCCGCCGTGCCGCGAAAGACAACTGCTCCGGTAGACATGATGGCCAGGTTTCGGCACGTTTGTGCGATGTCCTCGACAATGTGCGTGGAAAGCAGCACGGTGCGGTCTCCAGCAAGGTCTGAGAGGAGGTTCCGGAAGCGGATGCGCTCCTCGGGATCGAGTCCAGCCGTGGGCTCGTCGACGATGAGCAGGCGCGGATCGTTGAGCAGCGCCTGGGCGATGCCGATACGTTGCTTCATGCCGCCGGAAAACGTGCCGAGCTTTCGCTGCGCGTCCCCGGCCAGGCCCACTGTGTCCAGCAACTCCGCCACGCGACGGCGCCGCGATGGCGTGTGGTCCATCCCTTTCAGCACGGCAATATAGTCGAGAAACTCTCGCGCCCGTAGATCCGGGTACAGTCCGAGTTCCTGCGGGAGATAGCCGAGGACACATTTGACTGCCGTGCGGTCCCGGTCGACCGCCAGGTCCCAGGTGTCGATGCGCACCGTGCCGCCAGACGGCAGAAAGACACCGGCCAGGATGCGCATGAGCGTTGTTTTGCCGGCGCCGTTCGGTCCCAGCAGGCCGAACATCCCGGACTCGATATCGAGGTTGATCCCGCGGAGCGCTTGTATGCCGCCGGGGAAGGTCTTCGTCAGCTCGTGGATATGGATTCTCACGCTGTTCTCTCCTCGGTAACCTTCAGACAGGGTTGCGCCGACCGGCCGCGGCCGGAAGCGCGCCGAGCAGCACGGCGGCGAGGACAGTGACCAACACCGGGCCGAGCACGCCCGATTGGGCCGACACGGCGGGCCCAAGTGGCCCGAGTGGAACGAGTCCTTGTGTGCCTGCCCACCCACGATCGGAGTGGAACAACCCTGCGATGGCGTAGCTCCCTGTGGGTGACATCAGGCTGTTGGCGAGCGATGGCAACATCGTCGGGGACACCTGGAGGAAGAGCCAGAGTCCGGCGCAGATGAACCCGATGGCGGGGGGCCAGACGAAGGTCGAGAGGAGCAGGCACACCGCGGTCATAAACAGTAACGCCGGCAGGAGGATCACGCAAATTGCGACGACTTCGAATTTCATGACCTCGGCCGAGTGCAGACGGAGGGAGATGTGCACCGCGCCGGCCAGAGCGACGAGCAGCAACGGTACGACGGTCGCCAGCGCCACGCCGAGGGCTTTCCCCCATAACCGGTACCGTTGATTGGTCGGGAAGGTGGCGAACAGCTCGTCCATGCGTAGACGCCGATCGCGTGGAATGCGGTCAGCCAGCACAATGCCATAGGCGATGGGAACCCAGAGGTTGAGGAAGTTGGTCCAGTCGGCGATCGCCCTCAGGGTTCCTTCCTGGGCGAAGCGTTCGTCCAGCGCATGCAACGCCAGGAGCGGGAAAAGCGTGCTGACGCCGAGCATCGTGAGCCACATCGCCCGGCGACGCGACTGCATACGGAACTCGTTACGCATCGCCGTTTCGAAGGACCGCCCAATCACCCTCATGCCGCATCCTCCTGTAGAAGACACTCGGGCCTTCGTAACAACCGGCCCGTGAGTAGCGCGGCAACCACTGCGGTTCCCAGCAGGTCGAGCCGGTTCGACCACCAGAAGGAGTGCGCCAGGGTGTCGGTGGTCGCCGGAAGGTAGAGCGGGTGCAGCCAGGATTGGTCGCGAAAGATAGATCCGATGAGCAACTCCACCCCGCCCAGCACGCTGACCACCATGAGCGCCGCAACATAGCTGCGAAGTGCCACGGTAACCAGACAGCACATCGTGGTGCTCCAGGCAAGCGGCGCGATCCAGGTGAGCTGGCCGCCGACGATGCCCGCCGAACTCATCCAGCGATGCGTGGTGACCATGGCGATCGAGACCGTGGCCATGCCCAACGCCGGCCACATCGCCGCCAGGATGGAGCGTCGCAGGAGGGTGCGCCGATACGGCGTTGGAAGGCTGAGCTGCAGCTCGCGTGCCGAGTCATGGCCGGCCGGAAGCGCAGCAAGACCACCGGCTACTAGCGGCAGGCCAAGCTCGATTCCACCGGTCAACAGCTGGGTGCTGTTGTTGTGGGAGCTGACCAGCGTGGCGACGAGCGCTAGGCTGACGACGGCGCCCACGCCGGCGGCAGCCAGTCCAGCCGGGCGCCAGGTCAGGAGACGGTACTCGAGGAACCAAACATTCTCTCTCATGTGGTCGGCTCTACGTGTCCTACGGAGCGGAGCGCCACCATCGCCAGGATGGCCGCCAGCAGGACGGTCACCACGTTGGTCGACCACACGTGGATCACGACGGTTGCTTCCTGTCCGGTAACTAGGCTTTGCCGGTCACCGAGGGCAACAAAGACGCGCAGGGTCCAGATGAGCAAGGCGGCGGCAAGAGCAGGAGTGGGGCCAAATCGGAGCGAGACAACCAGGGCAAGGGAGGACAGGAGCAGCATCGGCCCGAGCCAGTCCAGACTGAGACTCCAGAACCCGCCGTCCAATCCGAGCGCTGCCAGACCGAGAGTGGTTACCACGGTGAGAATGAGGTCATAGCCAAACACGAGCGTCAGCCGGGCCAGCAAAATGATACGTGGCGACGTAGGCGTGGCCAGAGCGAGTTCTAGTCCGGGATCGACCTCCAGACCGTAGACAAGACTGACACCGGCTGCTGCGACGATGGGCGCCAGGACCTGCAGGACCACACTGGGACCGCCGAGCAGCCCTCGGGCTGCAACCACAAACCCGATGAACATGATGAGGGCGGAGGACAGCCAGAGGCGCGACTGGACGAGCTGCATCTGGCCACGCAACACCTGCCACAGGCGGCGAGTCTGGCGAGAGGGAGGCGGGCCCTCGGGCCGATCGATGGTCGCCCACACGCGGGCCATGACCCACGGCGACGGGCTGGGCGCCTCACGCGAGAGCGCGTGGGCGGCTCCCGCCACTGCCTCCCACTCGGCGAGAGAGGACCGGCAGGCGTCGCACGAGGCACAGTGCGCGGTCACTGCCTTGGTGGTGCGCTCGTCCAGCGTGTGGTTGACGTAGGCCGGCAGGAGTCCCTCGATCGCGTCGTGCCGTCGAGGCGCCTCGTGATTCATCACTCGGTCTCCCTTTCCGCGCGGAGTTGGGCACGCAATGCGCGCCTGGCATTGCTCACCCGGCTCCGCACGGTGCCGACGGGAATGCCCAATACCTTCGAGCACTCCAGGTACGAGAGCTCTTGCACAAAGATGAGGTGCAGCACCTCACGGTGGATCGGAGTCAGGTACCCCATGGCGCGCATGAGTTCGTCGCCTGCGCCGCCGGCCAGGAGTATCTCCTCGGGTCCAGGACGTGGTTCGGCCACCGCCTCGAAGTCGCCCAGATCCGCCGCCGGAACACCGCGGCGGCGCAGCGTATTGTGGGCCTGCCGGCGAGCCACACCCAGGAGCCAGGTCCGCGGCTGTGATCTACCCTCGAAGTTGTGGGCGCTCTTCCACACGGCAAGCAGCGTATCCTGCAGCATCTCCTCGGCCAGGCCGTGATCGGAGGTGAGCTGGTGGAAGTATCGAATGAGGATCAGGCGGTAGCGTTCGTACAGTTCCCCCAGGGCGTCTCGGTCTCCCTGCGCGATCCGGTGGAGACACTGTTCCTCACAGTCGGTCGCTTCATCACTCACTCGGATCATCCAGTTCGAGATCGCCCAGTCCACCCAGTCCACCTTTTGCACCGGTTCGCCAGGGAGCGAACTCAGGTACCCGTCTAGTTAGTAGCACCACGCGGCTACTAAGTTCACTTCACACCGTACCGACTGGGGTGGTCGATGGAAGTGAAAGTCCGGCCAAAGATCAATTCGCGCACCTCGGGGTCCGCGAGAAAGCTGTGCGGGAAGCCGAGTTCGATCGGTGCCGCCTGATCGAGTCTTTGCAGCTCTTCAGGACCGAGCTCAAACTCCAGGGCCATCAAATTCTCGTCCATTTGAGCTTCGGTTCGCGCTCCGACGATCGGGATCATGTTGCTGCTCTGCCGGCGGACCCAGTTGATCGCCACCTGCGAGGGTGGGCGAGCGATGTCGGCTGCCACTGCGCCCACTGTCTCCGCCACCCGCCGGCTTCGCTCAGAAGCGTCCTCGTACCGCCGCGGTTCGTTCGTGCCGCGATTGTACTTACCCGTCAGGACACCGCCGCCGATCACACCCCAGGCCGTGACGGTCATGCCACGCGCCCGTGCCATGGGGAGGAGATCGCGCTCCGGATCGCGGCCGGCAGCGCTATAGGGCAGTTGCAGCGCCACAATCCGCGACCAGCCCCGCAGCTCCGCCAGCATATCTGCCTGCGCCACCACCCAGGCCGGCGTGTCCGAGATGCCGACATACAGCACCTTGCCGGCCCGCACCAGGTCATCGAAGGCACGCATCACCTCCTCCACCGGCGTCATGGCGTCCCACATGTGCAGGTAGTACAGGTCAAGATAATCGGTGCCGAGCCGTCTCAGGCTGGCCTCGAGCGCCTGCACCATGTTCTTGCGGTGATTGCCGCCGCCGTTGGGATCGTCCGGTCGCGTGGAGAGTGAGTATTTAGAGGCCACCACAAAGCGCTCGCGCTCTGCCCGGATGAACTCGCCGACGAAGCGTTCACTGGTCCCGTTTGTATAGTTGTTCGAGGTGTCGATGAAATTACCGCCCGCCTCGACAAATCGTTCGAAGATATTGCGGCTCTCGTCCTTCGAGGCGCCCCATCCCCAGTCCTCCCCAAAGGTCATCGTTCCGAGACAGAGCTCGGAGACGCGCAATCCACTGTTTCCCAAGAGCTTGTACTGCATGGTTCTCTCCTTTCCGTAGTTGATGGGACTACACGCTGCCGTCCCGCAGATACTCCTCCAGCAGGCTCGATAGCCGGAACGCGCCCTGTGGGGTGAGGACATAGCGCTTGGGAGTTCCGGCCTTGAGTCGCACCAATCCAGCCGACCGCAGGATTACCAGGTGATGGAGGAGGGTGGTGTTGCCCACCTCGAAGTGGGAGGCGAGTTCTTGTAAGGTATAGTTCCCGGCGGTCAGCCGCTTCAGGATGGAAAGCCGGCGCTCGTCCGCCAGCGCCCGTAGCAGGCGCAGGAGATGCGGCGGGGGGGCGCCGGGTTCGGCCGTCAAGCTTTCGTCGGCCACCGGAAAGGCGAAGATCTTGACCTCGTGGTGCTCGAAGCTATGAATCTGCGGGCGGATGACATATGAGGGAATCAGCAGGATACGGCTGATCCCCGGTTCCGGGACGTACTCGACTCCCGGAAGGGCCGCGTCGAGGACTTCCCGGGGAGACACGCTCTGGGCAAGTGCACCCTTCTGGCCGGCATCCCGCCGGAGGATCGGGAGAAGCGTGGCTTCTCGTGGGCGGAACACCTCTTCATACCAGCGGTGCAGGATGTCCAGGAATCGATCTCTGGTGATGTCGGCATCGAGAGGGAGGAGCCGGCGTAATGCGGTTTGCCAGGCTGCATCGTCCGGGTACGAAGTCGACATAAAGTGACGCTGCGCCTCAACGTTACCGGCAGCCGCCGCCGCGATGATCTCCGGGGAGGTGGCGCGCCGAAAGTAGCGTACGTGGTAGCCCAGCAGACGAAGCCGCACCTCCAGCGGATCGACCGTCTGGAGATGGGCCAGGAAGGCGGGCACGTCGCGTGGTGCGGGGGATTCGTAGACCAGGCTGAGCGCATGCGCCCACACCAGGTCACTGCCCCCACTGAATCGTTCGACCGCAGCGAGCAGGTCGGGAGAGGCCTGCGCTCGGATTGACTTGAACCACGCTTTGCCCACCTCGTAGGTCTCGATTCCCGCCGGATCGCTGTAGACGCAGAGGGTGAGGATGAACTCATATGCCGGCGATGGATCGATCTCGATGCTGAGCCGTTCAAAGGAAGTGGAGTTCACGAGTTCCCTCATCAATTCAATGTAGTTGGAGTAATTCAAAAATACTTGAATGTCGAATCATTGTCAATCCCCCGACCTCCGCTCAGCGATGTGGCACAGCTACCGCAATCAAGCCGTAGCTCGCCGCTCCGTCGGCGAGTGCTTGCGGGTCTCAATCTTCCGACCAAAAGGATTGCTTAAGATGGAGCTGTGCAAAGGCAAGCGACGCACCTGGGCGTGATCGCAGATACCCAGCGGCTTACCGTGAAGGGTATCCGAAGGCTTGGTACCTGCATGATGCTCCTGTTGGCGTTGACCCCTGGCGCGAGTGTGACCCAGGCCAGCCCGTTGGGGCGTTCGGACCTCGCGCCTCTGGCTGCATCTGTTCCCGGCGAGCCACTCACCCTGAATGCGCAGCAGTCGCAGGAGATTGCCGTCCTCGTAACGTTTATCCGTGCGTACAATGCCGGGCACGTACGGACTGCCCTTTCGCTTTTCATCCCATATCCAGGCTGGAGCGACTGCGACTACCGGCGTGGGGTGGTCGTGGTGGGTGACACGAAAGCATCCTTGCGGCGGTGGCTGCAACAGCGTGCAGCGGATCATGACCGCCTGGACCTTGGGAACGTCGTGGTAGGCGCCCCAGGAACTCACGTGCTGGGCGTAACGTTCAAGCGGCGCACCAGCGATACCCTGCGCTCGCTGGGGAGACTGCGGGGCATCACTCCCACGCTGGGTGCGAAGGTGATCTTCGACGGCCGAACCGGCGCCACCATCCGCCCTGCGATCGATCGCTTCGCCAACGGCCCATTCGGGGGTGATAGCAGCACCCTGGCCACGTGTAGGATCCAGCGCCCGGTGGCACGCTGAACCAACCTCAAAGTAGCGCAAGATGGCCGCATTATCGCACTGGGCAATGAAGGCGGATCGCCACGCGGGGACGATGCCTACGTCCGCTTGCCGGCACTTTGGGTTCGGCCGCTCTTTACCGAGTCAGCACACCAGCCCCTGAAAACTGCGGCAAAAACTCCGCGTTCTCTTCCTTGATATCCCGCCACAGATCGCGGGCGGTGTCGAAGGAGGGGACCAGCGGGTTGGCGGTGAGGGCCAGGAGGGCGGCGCGTTCGTCGCCGCCGACGGCCGCTTCGATTGTCAGTTCCTCGTAGGCTTTCACGTGCTGCACCAACCCGCGGATGCTGAAGGGCAGGCGGCCGGCCGTGATGGAGTGTGCTCCCTGGCGGTCGACTACCGCCGGCATCTCCACCGCCACGTCCTCCGGCAGGTCTTCCAATGCCCCGTTGTTGCGGCAATCCACGATATGCACCGCTCCCTGATCGGTGGCGATGGCCATCACCAATGAGACGGCGAGCGTGGAATAGTGTGCGCCTCCCCGCTTTTCGAGCAATGGAGGCTTGCAACAGAGACCGGGATCGCGATAGCTCTCGAGGAGTTGTTGCTCGATCTCCCACACCTGCTCGCCCCGGGTGGGGCCGCCTGCACGCTGATTCTCCAGCACCCGTCCCTGGTGATAGAAGTAGCGCAGGTAGGAGGAGGGGATCATGCGCAGGGTCGCGATCAGCTCGCGATCGAAGATTGAGTCCTGCTCGTCCAACCCGGCGATGAAGCCGTCCAGCACCGAGTCGGTGATGTCCTCGCCATCCAGGAAGATGCGGCGCACCCACGAGAGGTGGTTCAAGCCAACGCAATCGATGCGGACCTGTTCCGGCTTCGCATCCAGGGCGCGGGCGATTTCCGCCTGCATCCCAAACGGTGAGTTGCACAGACCCATCACCTGTACCCCGCCGTACCGCAGAAGTGACTCAGTCACCATGCCGGCCGGATTGGTGAAGTTGATCATCCAGGCGTGCGGCGCGAGCTCGCGGATATCCGCCGCGATGCCGAGTGCGACCGGAATGGTGCGCAACGCCTTCGCGAAGCCGCCGGGGCCGGTCGTCTCCTGGCCCACCACGTCGTGCCGGCGTCCCATCTTCTCGTCGCGAATACGCGCCGCCTGGCCGCCCACGCGAATCTGATTCAGCACGAAGTCCGCGCCGTCAATACCGCGCCGCCGCTCTTCAGTCGCTGTCACGGGGACGTCCCGCCCGGCCGCCCGAAACATCCGATCCGCCATGGCGCGCAGGATGTCGAGCCGTTCCGCGTTGATATCCACCAGGGCCAGCTCACGGACCGGCAGGACGTCGGTCCGCTCGATCAGTCCCTCGATCAATTCCGGCGTGTAGGTGCTTCCCGCGCCCACCACGCAGATCTTCCAGCCATCCGATCCATTTGTCATGTCCCGACCTCCTCTGCCGCGTTGCCGGCGAGCCGTTCGTAACTGGCTTTGGCTCTCGCGCGTACCGCCCCGTGCACCTCGCGGCTCACCAGGTCGAAGCCGCAAAACAGGGCCCCAAGCACCGGTTCGACCTCGGGTCGAATCAGTTGTGCCAGTGGAGCAGCCTCGTTCAGCCGGCATCGCACGGTATCGATCAAGAGCGGTAATTCGGCCTTAAAGATACTGCCCGCCAGCACGACATCGGTCGGGACGTCGAGTATCTCCAGGCGGCGTAACAGGGCCAGGGCGGTAGCCGCGACCTCGATGCCGGCGCGCTCGACCAGATCGCGCGCCACACCATCTCCGGCGTTGGCGACCGCGAACACCAGCGGCGCCAGCGAATGCATCGGCAAGTATCTGCCCTCTTCGAAGTACAGGATACGAACTAACTCGTCCACATCTTTTACGTCGAACGCCGCCAGGACCGGCTCGCGCAGCAGCGTCGGCCGGCCACGTCCGTCATCCCCGCGCACCACGAGGTAGATCGCCTCGCGGCCCAGGTCGCCACCACCGCCCCAATCGCCCGAAATCCAACCCAGGGCGGGAAAACGGATCTCTCTGCCTGCCGCGTTGCGACCCAGGGCGTTCACGCCACTTCCCCAACCCACCACGACCACGTCGCGGCGGTCGGAGCCGGAGCGCAGGGAGGCCACGATATCGTTTTCCAAATGCTCGCGTTGCGCCAAATGGAGATCGGTCAACGCCGGTCGCAACAGCTCGAAGTCCTCAGGCAAATCGGCGCCCGCGATGCAGTAGGCTGCCACCTCAACCTCCTCCGGCCGGACTCCGGCCGTGGCATAGGCCTGCAGTACTGCCAGGCGCACCTGCTCCATGGCGCGATCGAGACCCAGTCCCTGGTGATTGGCCGAGCCGGTCCGGCCGATGCCCAGCACCTCGCCGGTGTCATCGGCCACGACCGCCAGCGTTTTCGAGCCGCCGCCGTCGACCCCCAGAATGTAGGTCATCGGGATCAATCGCTCCACTCGCCGACATACGCTCGATGCTCCTCGAGGTACGACTGCACCAATCCTCGTGCCTGCGCATACGAGCCAATGAGGGGATGAACCAGCAGTGCCTCTACCGCCCGTGCGCGCGAGCGCGTGGCAACCGCCTCGACCGTGAGGCGCTCGTACCGTTTGACCGCCTGCATCAGCAGGAGTTGGTCCTCGGGGATGGCGTCGAGCGGGATAGGGTGGATGCCGCGGTCGTCGCAGCGACATGCCACCTCCACCACATCGTCAGCTCGCATGCCGGGGATCGCGCCCTGATTGGGGACATTCACCACCAACTCGCTGGGGTGTCCGGTGGCGGCCGTGAGAATATCGAGCGCCACGCCGCCGTACCCTTCCCCCTCGCCGGTGTAATCCATCTCTGCCTCCTCGCCGCCGGCTTCGGTGGAGTCACCCCCCGATTCCATGGCGAGGTACGTCCCGCGGCGTTCGTTCAGGTAGTTCTGATACCGGGTCCAGGCGCGTTCCGGTTGGGCCGCCGGATCGATCTCCGTCAGGTCGTGCACCAGCCGGCCGCTGAGGCGCTGCACCTGCTGCCCACGCGTTTCGGCTGCCGCCCGGATGTTGGCCAGGGCGCGTTCTCGATAGTAATAAAAGTACAGATACTCGTTCGGTAGCATACCCAGCAGCCAGAGGAGTTCGACGTCGAACAGCGCCAGCTCCGGGAGTTGGGCGCGCAGAGCGGGATCATAGATGATCCGAGACACCACGTTCGCGCCGTCCACCCTCGCCTCCGACATCCACGACAGGTGATTTAGCCCAAAGAAGCGCACCGGCACGTCCTCGGCAGTGCGATTGAAGGCGGCGGCTACTTGACGGCGCATGCTGGTAGGAGTGTCGCAGATTCCGACGATCCGTAAGTGTGGGAACTGGGCGATCAGCGCCTGCACCACCAGTCCGGCGGGGTTCGTGAAATTGAGCAGCGGAGCGTCCGGGCAGTGGCGTTCCATCTGCCGAGCGATGTCGATCACCGCGGGAATGGTGCGCAGCGCCATGGCAAAGCCGCCGGCTCCCGTCGTCTCCTGGCCCAGCACGCCGTGTTCGAGCGCGATTCGCTCGTCCGCTACCCGCCCCTGTTCCGCGCCGGGTCGGATGGTGGTGATGACCGCGCCGCTCCCGGGCAGTGCCGCGCCGATCTCCGTAGTCCAGGTAACCTCGAAGGTGCCTCCGGCGCGCCGCGCTGCATGCCGGCAGAGCGGACCCATCACCTCGAGCTTCGCTTCGTCACCGTCGACCAGCACCACCGCGCGGAGATCGATCGCCTGCTGCCGCCGGGCCAGCGCCGACATCAGAAGCGGTGAACGTACACCGGCCCCACCGATCACAGCTAGTTTCACGGTTCGACTGACCTCCCCACACGACGATACACCACGCGTCGGGTCCGGCTCTCAGCCGGAGTGATCCTCAGTCCGCGGCCCTGTTCTCGTGCACGCTGATTGTACTGCGCCGGCGCTCGACGTCGACCATGGTGTAGCCGCCTCCGCTGCCGCCGATCACCAGGGTGGAGAGCCCGCCGGTGATGGTGGCGCACTCCAGGCTGTGCTCGAACGAATAGCCGTGTAAGATCCCGTAGATCAGCCCAGCGTTAAAGTTATCGCCGGCTCCCGTGGTCTCGATCGCGTCGACGTCGATGGCGGGAACCCGGTGGACCTCGCCGTGAGCGGATGCCAGGACGCCGTCCGGGCCGAGTTTGATAGCCACGCACGGACACAATTCACTCAGCAACTCGAGTGCATCCTCAGCTTCGGTCGCTCCTGTTATCTCCAGCGCTTCGGCGAGATTGGGCGAAAACACATCGACCTCGGAGAGCAGTTCCCGCAGGCGGGTGGAATGCAGGAACGGAGGATTCCAGTTCGAGTCGAGGTAGATCAGGATGCCTCGTTGGCGTGCAGCGCGGCAGATATCGACCCCGACTTCGCCATGGGTAAATATGACACGCACCTGGTACCGATCGAGGAGTTGCTCCGTAATGACTGGGGCGACCGGGATCCCATCGGTCGGGGGCCCGTAGCTGATAAAGAGGCGGTCGTGCGGAAAAGAGATGCCGGCCGTGACCACCGGCAGCGGCGCGTCGACCCAATCGGTCAGGTCGCGAGAGATGCCGTGCTCCTCCATACGCTCGGCGATAAAGCGGCTGAAGATGTCGTTGCCGAGCTGCGTGACCATCCCAACTGCCAGGTCGAGGCGAGTGAGCGCGGCCGAAATGTTGAAGATGCCGCCCGGATTGATGGCGAAGTTGCCGGCGTAGACCTCCTGTCCCAGGATGGGAAGCGTTTCTCGATCGGCGAAGGTGAACGTGAGGTCGCAAAACGGGTTCCCTTGCACGAGCACATCGAAACGTCTATCCAACCGTCACATTGCCTCCCGCACGATCTATCCCACGGTATCAGGCGACGGCTTCGCCGGCCCGATCGGTAGCGGGTAGCGGTCCGGCGGCGCGCACTGCAAAGCATCCAACGGCGGCAATCACGACGATGGTAATCGGCATCAGGAGGGCTGGTTTCATGGCGTCGACGAAGGCATGCGTGAAGACGCTATGGGCCACCGAGGCGATCTGCTGAATAGTGGAGGCTGGGACATGCGGGGGGAGATGGAGGTGGCTGCCGGATTGTCCGCGTCCCACCTGAAATCCTGAGCTGGAGGCATGACTGAAGCCGGCCACGAACTGACCACGTGTTTGCGCCGGTAGCCGGCTCGCGGCATGCAGGGCCCGGGTATGAAGCGAGGCAGCCAGGCGATCCTGCAACACGGCCCCCACGGACGCGCTGGCAATGACACCGCCTAACTCTTGAATGGTACTGAGCACCCCCGAGGCCACGCCCGCCAACTGCGGCTTCAGATTCCTGGTAGCGATACTGAAGATCGGAGTCCAGGTGAAGCCCAGACCGAGCCCACTACAGATGAGTCCCGGCATGAAGGTCCACGGTCCGGAATCAACATGCGCCGCCCAATCGATATACGCCATGCCGAGCGCGAAGAGAGTAAGCCCCGGAATCAAGATCACTTTTCCGCTCACGCGCTGCGAGAGAGCGGCGGCCACGGAGGAGCCCACCATCATGGCCAGCGGCTGCGCCGCGATGGCGAACCCTGCATCCATGGCGCTCAGTCCCAGGACGGACTGATAGTAAATGGTGAGTGGTAGATAGAGGCCGAGCATGGAAAAGCCCATGGCGGCCAGCACCAGGGTCATCAGCGAGTAGTTACGATCCTTGAATACGGCAAAAGGCAGCAGTGGTTCCCGATCCTGGCGCAGAGCCTGGCTAACCAGGAAGGCCGCCAGTAGGAGGATACCTGCGCCGATGATCTCTGGGATGGTGATGAACCCGTTCACCGTCCCCCAGCTATAGCGTTGTCCCTCGATAAGACCAAAGACGACGCCCAGCAATCCCGCCGTGGCCAGAGCGACCCCCAGGAAATCGAGCCGGTGGCGTCGACCCGGCCGCAGATCCGGCACGACCAGAAACGTCAAGGCAATGGTCGCGATGCCCACCGGGAGATTGACGTAAAAGATCCAGCGCCAGCCCAGATGAGTGACGATGAATCCGCCCAGGGTGGGGCCGGCCAGGACGGCCAGTCCCGACAGGATGCCGAAGATGGCGAAGGCCCCGGCACGCCGGTTCGCGGGGAAGATGCTGGTAACCAACGGCAGGCCCTGTGGTGACATAACAGCAGCGCCGACCCCTTGCACCGCACGCGCCATGATGAGTTCCGTCGGGTTCTGGGCCAGGCCGCTGGCGGCCGAGCCCACGGTGAAGATGGCGAGCCCGGCGATGATTAGGTTGCGGGGACCAAAGATGTCGCCCAGACGACCCGAGGTGATGAGTAACACGGCATAGATCAGACTGTAAGCGTTGAGGACCCACAGAACCTGATCGAGCGACGCCTGCAGCCCGTCGATGATGCTGGGGATCGCGATATTGACAATGGAGAGATCGAGCAAGGCCATGAAGAGACCAAGGGCGATCACGGCCAGGATAGTAAGGGGCGGGAAACGCGTCTCGATCCTGGGCTCGGTCATGCGGGTGGAGTCTCCTTCCTCGCCCGATGCTGGGATCATGAACTATATCAGAATAAATGGGAGAGTCAAATGAGGGATAAACAGTGAACGGCGCATTCATGACGGCGGAAATGAATGAACAGCCGGCCATGCTGGCGCGCATCCTGGCAGAGAGCGATTCCCGGCTGGCCGAGGTAGTCCGTGCGCTACGGGCTCGGCCTCCGCGCTTTGTCCTCTTCATCGCACGGGGGACCTCCGATCACGCCGCACTCTATGCCAAATACCTGGTGGAGACGAGACTGGGGCTGGCGGCCGGGCTCGCTTCACCCTCCACCATGACCGTCTACGACTCGCATCCCGATTTGCGGGATGTTCTTTGCATCGCCGTGAGCCAATCGGGCGGTTCGCCCGACCTGCTCGAACCGCTCATCAGAGCGCGAGCGGGTGGGGCGATGACGCTGGCCGTGACCAATGCTCCAGCTTCACCATTGGCTCAAGCTGCTGAATTCCATCTCGACATCCTGGCCGGTCCGGAGCGTGCCGTCGCCGCGACCAAGACCTACACGGCCGAGCTCCTGACGCTCTATCTTTTGGTCGAGTGTCTGACCTCCGGTGGCGCCGCTCCGGCGTATCTGCCGGCGCGGGCGGCGGAGGTGCTGGCGCTGGAGGGAGAGATCGAAGGGCTGGCCAGGCGCTATCGCTTCGCCGAGCAGCTGGTGGTGACGGCACGGGGCTACAACTATGCCACGGCTCGTGAGACCGCCCTGAAGTTGATGGAGACCAGCTACCTCGTGGCCAACGCGTTCTCCGGCGCGGATCTGCTGCACGGGCCGATGGCCATGATCCACCGCGGCTTTCCCGTGCTGGCCATCGTGCCACCGGGCCCGGGAGCCGCGGCCTTGCAACCCGTATTGCAGCGGCTGAAGGAGATCGGAGCGGACACCCTGGCGGTGGGTGATGCGCAGGCCGCACGTCTGGGTACGGTCGGCCTGACCCTGCCCGACCTCGGACCGGAGGCGCTATCGCCGATCCTGGCGATCCTGCCCATGCAGCAGTTCGCCTTTCATCTGGCCCGCCAGCGTGGCCTCGATCCAGATGAACCGCGAGGACTGCAGAAGGTAACGGAGACCTGGTAAGAAAGGGCTCTAAGATCTCACTGTACCTATCATGAGTGGTCCGCATGACGGAGGTGGAGAGGGCCTACGATGGCTAAAAAGAGAAACCTGACGATCCAGCTCGAGGACGAGACGATCCGGAAAGTCCGCATTCTGGCACGGGAGCGCTCTGTATCGGTGAGTCGGCTCGTGGCGGAAAGGATCGAGCAGATGGTCAGCGATGAGGAACGGTATCGTCGCGCTCATCGCGAGGCGCTCGATCTGATGAACCATGGATTACGCCTCGGAGGTGGGGCTCCTCCACCTCGCGAATCGTTGTATGATCTCGGAATGCGGCCTGCAGCGCAATCCGAATAACTCGGTTCCAATAGGAAATCATTTCGGGTGGCGGGCGTCGCCACCCTGGTCAACACCTGCAATCCTTACTGCGCCGCTTCCTCGCACTACCGTCTGCGGGAGGTGCCGAATCTCATTACCTTACGCACGACACTGCCGGGCGTGGGACGAGCCTCCCTGGTGCTGCGCTTGCGCATTCATTGAACGGTCGGGCAGTCTGACGGAAGCCATCGCTAAGAAAGGAGCAGCCCCGTCGCATTCAGGGCGACGGGGCTGCTCGCATTGCTCAGAGGCGTCTGTTGGTTAGCGCTGGGTGATCGTGAGGTGCAGCGTCGTCGTATGACTGAGGCTGCCGCTGGTTCCGGTGACCGTCAGCGTGTAGGTTCCGCGCGGCGCTCCGCTCGAGGTAAGCCGCAACGTGGACGTGCCGGAACCGGTGACCGATGTTGGCGTGAAGCTCGACGTGACTCCGCCCGGCAACCCGGAGATGGACAGGGCAACCGTCCCACCGAAGCCGCCGCTCGGCGTGATGGTCACGGTGGAAGAGGTATTGCCGCTGTTTTTTGGCATCTGCAGCGTGGAAGGCGATGCGCCGACCGAGAAGTCGCCGGTCACCGGCGGATTGACGGTCAGCGAGACGGTGGTACTGTGTGTGGCGCTGGTTCCCGTGCCGGTGATCGTGATGGTGTAGGTACCGGTCGGCGTGTTGGACGCAGTCTGCAGCGTGAGCGTCGAGCTACTGCCGGAGTTCACCGAGCTGGGATTGAACGAGGCGCTCGCATTGGCCGGCAAGCCGGTAGCTGAGAGCGCCACACTCTGCGCCGAGCCGCTGGTGAGCTTGGTGCTGATGGTTGACGTGCCGCTCTGGCCCTGGGTCACGGCGACGGCAGTGGGACTGGCACTGATCGAGAAGTCATTCGAGACCGGCGCTTGAACGGTCAGCGAGACGGTTGTGGTGTGCGTGATACTCGTCCCCGTACCGGTGACCGTCACCGTGAAGGTACCGGTCGTGGCGGTGGCACTCGCGGTGAGCGTGAGGGTGGAGCTGCCGCCGCTGGTGACTGAGGTGGGATTGAACGAGGCGGTTACGCCGCTCGGCAGCCCGCTGGCCGAGAGCGCAACAGTCTGGGCCGAGCCACTCGTGAGCGCGGTGTTAATCGAGGTTGTGTTTTGCTGGCCCTGCGTCACCGTGACACTGCCGGGATTGGCGCTGATCGAAAAGTCGTTTGGTGGGGGAGGAGCGGTCACGGTTAGTCCTACCGTCGTGCTATGCGTGGAGCCGCCCTCTGTCCCGGTGACGGTCAGTGTGTATGTGCCTGGTGTAGCGGTTCCCGCGTTGACGTTGAGCGTGGATGAGCTACCCGCGGTCACCGAGTTCGGAGTTAGAGACGCAGTTGCACCGGCCGGTGTACCACTCACCGAGAGATTGACCGTTCCCGCGGTGCCGCTTGTCACGGCCGTGCTGATGGTCGACGAACCGCCGGCATTGGCGGCGAGTGAAAGGCTGGTAGGATTGGCGCTGATCGAGAAGTCGTTTGCCGGCGGGACACATCCCGGGAAGGTGAACGAGGCGATCTTCGTGCTCCAGTTGAACGAGCCAGTGCCCTTCTGATACTGGTTGGTGTACCAGAAGGTGCAGTCGTTGACGGGGTCTACCGTTATGGCGCTGTAGTCGCCCCAACGGTTCAGACCCCCATTCTGCGAGCCGCTCCCAGTTTGAATGGTATTTTCCGGCTCCATGGTGCCGAGCGCATCGGCCGGCACGCGTCCGGTGTAGGCGATCGCTGGGAACATCGTGCTGCTGGAGACGCTGTATCCCATGGCGATGTCGCCGGCTTTGTCCATGGCGATACTGCCCATCCAGCGGTATTTGGAGTCGGGAGCGTACGTCCCCTGTTGAAACACGGTCGGTGCTCCACCGGGATCCCGCAACTCGTACCAGCGCATACCCACCGAAGTTCCGGCGGTTACGCTATGGTCGACCACCAGCGATTCATGCGTGCCGAAGTTGCGATAGGCCAGGCGATACATCAACCGGTCGGCCAGTGAATCGAGTTTTTGCCTGGTCCCGGACTGTGGAATGCAGGTTCCACCACCGTTGCAGGCGGGGCTGAACGGGGCGACTGGAATGTTGGTTGGTCCAGTAAGCGCGGAGTTGGCGGGAGTGGTGAAGTCGACGTGAAACTTGAAGAGGTCGAGGGAGTTAGTGCCAAACTCCACCACGTAGTTTGGGGCGCCGGCCGGCGGGGGAGTTGAGCCGTCCAGATCCGAGGGCAACAGGCCGCCATCGTTGCTTCCGAACTGGAAGCACACCTGGGTCGCGTTCGGGTCTCCGACCAGCATCTTGGCGCGATCCAGCGCGCAGGTGCGTCCGCCCAGAAACGCATTGTTTGAGTCGAACATGTTGAAGGTCAAATAATATGCATCCGGCCATACGCCGAGCTTTGGATAGTCGTTGAAGTTTGGCTCTGGAAAGGCGTACTGGTAGTACGAACCGGTCGCATCGGAGGTGGTGGACACGGCGACGCACTGGAGATAGCCGTACGTTCCCGGGTTGGTGACTGAAAATTGGGTCATGATCCAGCGGTTTGCCGCCTTGTCGTACTGCGCGATCGGGTCACCATCGTTGTTGACGGCGCAACCACTCGGATTGCCGTTCGAGTCTTTCAGACCTGCCCACAGCGTATTCCCCGCTTTGGGAAAGCCCTGTGCAATCGCTCCCGTTGCCTTGTCGAACACCGCGAACGACTCATTAACCCACTGCACGTACTGTGTGGCGCCCACCACACCGTTCGTATCCGGCGGGGCCGCATTCGGGGAAAAGCCGTAGTCGCCATTGCCGACGCCGGCGAAGTTGAGTCCGTTCGTGGTCGACACGGCCGGACCGCTCACCGAGGATTGAAGCGCCGTATCCGGATGGCCACCGTTTGACCCGCGTGGCGGAATCAGGTGCAGTGGTCGGTTCTGTTTGTTCCCACCTGCGGAGAGGCCGGGAGGAGCGTTCCGCACCGGAGGTGAAACGCTGACTGCACCAGCGGTGGTCACGTCCGGCGGACTGATGGTGGTATGTCCTTGCGCCTGGACCGTGCGTGGCGCGGTCACACTAAAAAGCAGAGAAATGCTTATAGCCAGGGCGCCGATGATTCTAATCAAGCTCGTATCCTTCCGAGAGAGTCTTCGCCACATTAAGCGTTATGAGTGTACACCGTCACCGTTAACCGGGAATTAAGCGACCGCTGTTGCACAGGTACAATAGATATGGCCATGGCGCCTGGCGAATCTTCGAATGATGCGTCGCAGCCGTGGCAAGGGACACGTCGCTCGGCGCCGACGAGAACCAACTACTGCGCCGGAACCCGTCAAGCACAGAACCGCCACGCGGTGAAGGGGCACGCTCCATGACCTTTAACCCCACCGCTCCGCTTATCGTCCAGAGCGACAAGACGATCCTGCTCGAGGTCGACAATCCGTCCTACGAAGAGGTGCGCGATGCCATCGCGCCGTTTGCCGAGCTGGAGAAGAGTCCGGAGCACATCCACACCTATCGCATCACACCGCTTTCGCTCTGGAACGCAGCAGCCACCGGTATTACCGCACACGGCATCATCGAGGTGCTCCTGCGATTCGGCAAGTACGAGTTGCCGGGGAATGTACGCCGCGACATCGAGGACTATGTCTCGCGCTACGGGCGGGTCAGGCTGATCAAGGGAGATGCCGCTACCGGCTCGACGCCGCATCTCCTGCTGGTGTCCGATGACCCCGCGCTGCTGGCGGAGATCGGGCACCACAAACGCCTGGCTCCGTTGATCGCCGATCGGACACCGGAAGGCTCGCTGGTGATCGAGCAGGCAGACCGCGGCCGCATCAAGCAGGCGTTGCTCCAGTTCGGCTACCCCGCGGAGGACCTGGCGGGCTACGTCGACGGCGCGCCGCTGCATCTGTCTCTCCGAGC
>JANWJD010000149.1 GCA_025449555.1 Chloroflexota bacterium
GTTACTGCCTTGGCCGGCAGGGCGGCGCACGTCTCCTCCAGCGCTACGGCCCACGCGTCCGCCTCAACCGAAGCCGTCAACTGCTCGCCCGGTACCTGTTCCGGCGCTACGGCGCTCTCGTCGTCGTGATCGGGCGCTTTATCCCGATCATCCATATCGCCACGGCCCTTCTGGCCGGCGTCCATGCCATGTCCTGGCGACGGTTCCTGGTATACAACGGCCTGGGCTGTCTCCTCTGGGCAAGCCTGCTCGGCGTGAGTGGCTTCTCCCTCGGCCGGCTCGCCGTCGAGCTGGACCGCGCTGTTCTCGTCTTCGCCGTGCCGGGAGCAAGCGCCATCGCGATCAGCGTCCTGCTCGCGCTGCGCCTCATTGAGACACGGCTGCTTAGCTCGCTCCCCCCTTTGCCGCCTTCGTAGCTGTGAAGCTGGAACTATTGCGAGCTGAGGCCGGGTGCGTCGATTGCCTTTGGACGGCTCCATCCTAGGCAATCTGCTGCGTCGTGACATTGAGCTTCCCGAGCACTCGCCGACGGAGCGGCGAGCTACGGCGGGACATGGTTGGGTCGTACGGTGTGAGGGAGCGCTCTTGGCGCCTCGGTCAGATCACCTCGAGCTCGTCGGCCGTGGGGGTCAGCGCTGGAGATGAAGCGGTTTCCTGCTGGTACCAGAAGGCGGTCGATGCGATGTCGTCCTGCAACGGCAGATACCGCTGGCCGGAGCGCCATCCCAGGGCCTGGATCGTGACACAGAGATCCGATTTGAACCGGATCGGATCCATGATGTGCCAGCGATACATGCCAAACCGGTGCTGGCTCTGATACTGGCCATCGGGCGCCAGGATCTGGCTGAGGCCCAGGAACGGAGTCGTGAACGCGGTATAACCCTGCGGCGGCAGGTCGAAGTTCCACGCTCCGCCAAAGTAATCTTCCGTGCCGGTGCCGCAGATCGTCGGATAGTCGCGATCGCCGTCCAGATAGAATTTGATCTCGCCCTCGCCCCACCAGCCGGAGTTATTCACGCCCCAGGCGATGTAGGTGCCGACGTACTGTCCGCTGCCGGTGATCCCATCGAGCAAGGTGTGCACTCCCTTATAAGGAAGGGGATTACTGCGTCGCCAGTGGGCGTGGAAGTAACCGGCGCCGGCCGGGAGTTCCATCAGGCTGTAGTCAACCTGGTAGTACAGGGTCGCCGGCTTGGCGCCCAGGTTTTCGATCGTGATCCGGGCCGCGCGTCGAAACGGCATCTCCCAATAGCTGTTGAAGCCACCGTTGGGATTCACGGCCACCGGTAACGAACTCACCTGACTGAATTTTCCCCACCCGTTCGCGAAAAAGTCGCCGATCGGTACCTGTACGGCCGGTGAGGAGTCGTCGTCCCAGTACATGCGAAGAAACAGCTCCCGCCAGTGCTGGGAGTGAGTCGTCATCCAGATGTGCTGAATGGTCCCTTGACCGGTGATGCCGGCCAGGGTCACGGTGGTACCCGGCTCGACGACAATGCTGGGCGAAATCTTCCAGCCCTGACCCAGGTCACGCGCCGCCTGCTTGCCGGTGCCCTCGGTTGCCATGCCACCGCGGCCCTTCTCACCGGTAAAGTTCTCCGGACTGATGGAGCGCGTCTCTGCCGATGAAAGTACAGATAAGTTGCCCAGGCCCAGGCCGAGTCCTTGAGAGCCGCTCATGTCGTTGTCCCTTCTGAAGCGCATTTCGCTGGATTCGCAGGCGTTGGGGGCGGAGAAGCGTGCCGGCCGGAGCTCGGACCGACCCCTACGGGATATGCCGGACGGCCCATGCACCGAACCACACAGGTTTGTCGGTTACCACTCATGGCATCGACTCACGTCCACTACCCTCCCACGGGGTTCAGGGTCGCCTTGACCCAGAACACGCTGTAGGGGAGCCAGAGCGACAGGTCGAAGTAGATCGTATGTCCGTTATGTGCCAGGAAATGAGGATTCATGAAGGCGCCGTAGAGCTGGGGGAACCGCTGCTGGGTGGCGAGCGTTGCCGACTGCGACCACGGTCCCCAATAGCGCGTGGCGCTGCGGATGACCAGATCACCGCTCCCCTGCAGATACGACATCAACCAGTGATTCAGTCCCGGATCGTAGATCACGGAAAGCTCGCCGACCGGTGCGTCCGCCACCGTCACCGCCTGCGCACTGTTGCTGCTCCATTGCGGCTGTCCGTTCTTGGTACCACTGAAATACTGGTAGGCCCTGGAGTTCAAGACGGCGCGCCAGGTGTTCGGGGTTCGCATGAGCTGTGCGGATCCGAAGCGTCCACCGGGGATGCCGTAGAACACGAGGTACCGGCCCGTGGGATCCGGAGTGACGGCCACCTGGGCAAAATTGCTGCTCCGGCCCCACCTGATCGTGTCCGTCTCCACGGTCCAGGTCTTTCCTTTGTCGGCCGACATGGCGAAGCTGGAGTAATTCACATCCCAACGACCGGCGGCTCCCCAGTGATGAACGCTCATGAACGCCAGGAAGAGGCGGCCTTGCACGGCGAACCCATACGTTGGGATGGTGGTGATCTCGCAGCCCTTGGTTTGATTGCCCTCGCAATCGCCCGCATTGTGCACCGATGGGATGACCTCCATGGCGTGTTTGCCGTCACGGCTGATCCAGCGCGTGATGTGCAGACCGTGCGTGAAGTCTGCCGGATGGGGGATGACACCGACGGCATTCGATCGCCAGTTTGGTGGGTTCAGCCCACCTCCCGGACCGCCCGTGCCCGGTGGACAGCTCTTGTAGTTATCGCCCAGGGTGATGTATGCCGTGCCGTTCAGGTACATGAGGCTTCCCAGATCACCGCTGCAGATATTCCACCGCGTGGTGTCGTTGATGGAATGAGCCGAAGGCGCATACGGCGCATACGGGCTCCTGGGCGTCGGACCGATGAGCTGGGCAACCTTTTTTACACCGCTTACTCGATAGGGAAATTGAGGTGCGTCGACCCGCAGGCCCCGAGCGCGGGCCGGGCTCGCACCACTGTTGAGCAGACTGAAACCGATCAGCGTGCATATCAGACAGAGCAAGAACATGGATCGCACGTGTGTCATATCGTCTCCATCGAGCTGGCTCGGGCTTCCAGCAGCACGGGGCGGCGCGGCGGCAGGGTGAGCTCCACAACCCGCCGCTGGGCGAGGTGACCCAGCTCCCGCGGCTGCGTCCCTGCCTGATATCCGGTCACGGCATAGGTTGCGGGTTGGAGTTCGCCGATCATGGACGGATCGAGCGTCAGTTCGATCGCGGTCTCCTGCCGGCCGACATTCAGCAGTAGCCAGGCAGCGCTCTGGTCTCGATACTGCCAGGCCGTCTGCGAGACAGCGGGCACGGTCATCACGCCGCGATCCTCATACTCCGTCATGGTCTGCGCGCAGTTGTAGAGGAAGTAGTCCAGTTCGACGGTGGGTTCGCCTTGAATGGTATATGGTGCCGGACGTCGCATCGCGCCGTACGCCAGATACCGATTTGCCCGCCCCACCCGCGCCCGGCTGAGCGCGGAAACGAACGCTGCCAGTTCGGGATCGATCTCGTATGGGCGACGGTCAAACGCAAAGTAGTGCTCGACCGCCGCGTCGCTGGACCCCGCGAGATCTTCCAGGCCACTGAACTCGTAGTTGAGCTCGATGAGCCCACCCTGCAGAAAGACGCGGCCCAGCACGAAGTACACGAATTCGCCCTGCTCCCGGCTCAGCTTGGCCCAGCCATCGAGCCGCATCGGGCCGTATTCGTGATAGACGTACGAGAAGAGCGGTATTTTCTCGGCCGTACCCGCCTTGATCAGATCCCGACACGGGCCTGCCTCGAAGGCCGAGGCGGGACTCGCCTCGGCCCGCGCCTGGTAGAAGGCGACGACTGGAAGCATCTGCTCGTTGATCATCTCGGTCCCCTGCGGAACCACACCGCCGTCGGTGGCCTCACGCATGGCGACAGCCGTGTCGGCGAGCAGCGCCCGGTAGGCGGCGGTCATCGCGACCGAGTCACCAGGCCTGTGACCGTGCTCGGATGAGAGGCAGATATGCCGCACGTTGTTCACCGAGATGTCGTAGTAGACGCCGTCCACCCCATACTCCGCAGCCAGCATCCGATCGCGCGCCACGTGCAGGTCGCGCGCGAACGGCGTTACCGGGCAGAGAAACGGAAAATCGTACGCGTCACGGCTGAGGGTGGGCCGTGGAATCACTTGCAGCGCTTCGGTTCCCGCTTCGACCTCACTGCACCCCTCGGCGCGACCAAACAGCAGATCGAACTCGAACGGGACCAGGTAGTCGCGGTTCTCCCGGATGACACGCAGGTTCTCTGGATTGAAGGTGGCCGGGAACCAATCCGCCAGGCCGCCCGGATGGTTGTTCATGTAGTTGGATTCGATACGAGACCAGTTCGGACCGAGAATATGCAGCACGGGCGTGCCGGCGATTTCATCGATCGCGCTTAACCAGGGGGCCCGGTTCCAGCGCGGGTTGATGCCGAAGGTGCAGAGCCCAACCTCTTCCAGCAGCCGGCGGGAGCGGTCTTCCCGCGACCAGAGCGGTCCCTGAGCCACCCACGACTGCTGCACCGCCCAGGCCTTATAGCGCTCGGCGGCATCATACCAGGTACCGCCGTCGAGCGCCGCCAGGACCGTGACATAGTCGGGCTGCACGGTTCGTTCGGCTGCATAGTCGTGCGGACCATGCCAGACCGACAGCCGCAGATCGCCCTCCGGATGGCGATAGAAATTCAGCCATTTCTCGCGGCCCACACCATCCTCGGTGGCGGCGTAGAATCCGCCGCGTCCCACCGCGCTATACGCCATGAACTGCATGGTGCTGCCACTGAACCCTTCGGGATACAGGCCGAGGACAACCGGTTCCTGCCCCACGGTCTCGCCTGCCACGGCCGGGAGGTGATCGAGTGGATTGCGCACGACGAATCCCGTGGCATACGGGTGTACCAGTTCGTCCCCCTCCGGCTCGGCGCCCAGCCGGCCGACTCCCGCCACATAGGGGTAGGCAACGGCTGTCACTGGAAGGTTCGCATTGTTGTCCAGGGCGACGGTACAGCGAAGCTCTCCATCTCCGGAAGTCAGCTCGAGTCGCACGCTGAGTGTCAGGTCATGCTCCAGTGTCCAGGTTATCGCCACAGATTGCGCCGCTAGATCGGAGGTAATCACGCAGCTCTGCCAGGTCCGCAGGGTGGTACCGTCCTCGAAGACGATCAGGAAGGGGTGGCGCGCTGCAACCTCGGGCTGCGCAACGAGCGAGATCCCGGCCGGTTGGTGGCACACCTCCCGGAAGGCGCCCGTGACTCCGTCGATGACGACACGCAGCCGGTCATCGTCGAGGATGATGTGGTCTACCGCGGCCACTACCGCCCTCCGAATCCGGTGAGGGCGATGCCGCGGATGAAGTAGCGTTGCGCCACAAAAAAGATCAGGATCAGCGGCGCGACGGTCATGGTCGCGGCAGCCATGACGAGTGGAATGTTAGTGTACTCCTCGGTGCCGCCGGTCGCGAAGACTGCCAGTCCCAGCGTCAAGGTCATCACGTTGTTGCTGTTCAGCATGACCAACGGCCAGGCGAAATCGTTCCACACCGTCATGACGGTCAACACCGTCAGCACGACCAGGGGCGAGCGGACCAGCGGCAGGATGATTTGCCAGTAGATACGAAAGAGGCTGGCTCCCTCGATCAGGGCAGCTTCATCCAGCTCCCGCGGGATGGTCAGCATGAACTGGCGGAGCAGGAACGTCCCGAACGCGCTCCCCAGCATCCCCGGGATGGTCATGACCCACACCGTATCGAGCCAACCGAACCACTTCATGAGGATGAAACTGGGCACCAGAGTCACTGAGGTTGGAATCATGAGCGTGGCGAGGTAGAGCAAGAACAGCACATTGCGACCGGGGAACTGCAGCCGGGCGAACGCAAACGCCGCGGTCGAGCAAAAGGCGAGCTGCCCCAATGTGACCATGAGGGAATAGAACACGGTGTTCCGGAAAAACGTCAGGAACGGAACGGCGTTAAAAACATCCGTGTAATCGTGCCATTGCGGCAGACTGGGCAGTAGCGTGGGCGGATATGTGCCCGCTTCGGCGGCCGTTTTGAGCGAGGTGGTCGCCATCCAGAAGAAGGGGACCAGCGCAATCACGGCCACCAGGGCGAGCAAGAGGTAGATCACCACCGTGAGGCCGGGCCGGGTCAGCCGCGTGGCCAGCCCGACCCGCGACGATCGGGTTGATCCCGCGGAATCCGTGATGTGGGTGCTCATTCCATTGCTCCACTTCTGCCCAGGCGCACACCCCGCCCGGCCTGGGTCCTAGACTTCAAATTCAGAGGCGGCATTTGTGGCGTTCCGGCTCACCCGCAACTGCACCATCGTCACCACGAAAATGATGGCAAAGAGGATATAGGCCAGGGCCGAGGCCTCGCCAAATCGGTTCTGCTGGAACGCTCGCTGGAAGATCAGGAGATTCATGACGGTCGTTCCATAATCCGGGCCGCCGTTTCCGATGTAGTAGGCCTGCGCAAAGACCTGGAAGGACGAGATAAACGACGTAATTGAGACGAAGAGAACGGCCGGCACGATGAGTGGGAGCGTGATGCTGCGGAAGCGCCGCCAGGCTCCTGCGCCGTCGATCGAGGCCGCTTCGAGCAAGCTCTGGGGCACGTTCTGGAGCGCAGCGACCAGGACGACCGTCGTGAATCCAAATCCTTGCCACACGCCGATCATGGCGAGCCCGATCATCGCCCATGCCGGATCGCTCAACCAGGGAATCTGGTTGAAGCCGATCATGCTCAAGACATCGTTGATAAGTCCATTGTTATAGTCGAAAATCCATTTCCAGACAACCGCCACGGCCAGGGCCGACGTCACCACGGGCACAAACATCGCGGCCCGAAAAAACGACAGTCCACGCACGCGTTGATTGAGCAACGAGGCCACCGCGAGACTCAAGACGATACCGGTCGGTACCGTGAGCACGGTGTAGACCACGGTATTTCTTAGCGCGCGCCAGAAGATGTCGTCGCCAAAGATGTTCCGAAAGTTGGACAGGCCGATGAACTGCGGCGTGGTCACTCCGTCCCAATTCTGCAAGCTCATATACAGCGCGAACAGCACCGGGAACAGGAGGAAGACGACCACGCCCACGAAGTTCGGCAGAATGAACAGGTACGCCGGCCAGTACTTCCGGAAGGAACGCCGCCAGGTACTGCTTCGTTCAACCGTTGCCAGCGAGCGCGAGGACATCAAGCGCATGCGGTCTCCTTACCATCAACGGGCGAAAGGCACATGCTATGCCCTTCGCCCGCTTGCCCTGGTTGTGCTATTTAACCGTATTTCTTGATGTCGCTGTTGATGGTCCGATCCAGTGCGGCCAGCGCGCTCGCGGCGGACTGCTTGCCGTCCCAGATGTCGGTCATGATGGTCGTCCACGGAATGCTGAAGTCGGGCCAGGCGCGACTGATCGGCAGCGGGTGAACGTACCCTTCCTTCAGCACGTTGGTAAACACCTTCGCATGCGCCATCGCGCTGTTGGAGTGGGTGTAACTGGATGACTGGCCGATGTTCTTGAGCGCCGGCACCCAGAGCCCTTCGCGCGCGATGACGTTCTGCCCTTGCAGGCCGGCCCAGTACTTCACGAAACGCCACGCCTGCTCGGGGTGCTTCGTTTTCGCACTGATCGAGATACCGGTGCCACCCAGGTTGGTGCGGGAGTGATTGCCGCCCCCCGGGCCGATCGGAACGGGCGCGATGTCGAAGTTGAGACCCTTGGTGGTCGAGAAGGCGGAGTAGAACCAGTGCCCGACGATACCCATCGAGGCTTTCCCCGCCATGAACTGCTGGAAGCCGGGCTGCGAGGTGAGCGCTGCGCTGGGCGCCGCGACCTTGTGGACGTTGGTGAGGTCGGCATACCACTGGATTGCCTGGGAGATATCGTGGCTCGACAGGTTACTCGAGCCGGCTTTCGGGTCGACGGCCTGCTTGAACCAGTTTCCACCGTTGGCCGCGGCGACGACATTGGCGGCGGTGAGTCCCCAGCCCCACATCTCGGCGTAGCCGTAGCGCGTGACCCGACCGCCGGAGGTCTGGGTCAGTTTCTTCGCGTAGCTCAGGAACTTGTCCCAGGTCCAGGTCTTGTCGTCCCAGGAGGTCGGCATCTTGAGGCCGGCCGCGGCCATGTGATCCTTGTTGTAATAGAGCACCGTGTCCGTGATCTGTTCCGGGAGCACATACAGCTTCCCGTTCTGGGAAAACATGTGGAGCACCGCCGGATATTCTTGACTCATGACCTGGTGCTGAAACTGGCTGTCGTGCTTGATGAACTGGTGCAGGTCCAGGTACACGCCACGCTTGGCGTACGCGGGATAGTCGAGCTCCCAGGACATCGTGAGATCGGGCGGATTACCACCCGCTACTTCGGTGTTGAACTTCTGCAGGTGCGTCGTGCCGTCCAGTTGACTGACGATCTTGATATCTGGGTTGGCTGCCATGAACTTGTTGAAGATCTTTTGGCGCACCTGCGCCTCAGCCGGATTTGCCCCGAAGTAGTAGGTGAGCGTCACCTGGCTTCCCTTGCGCATGATCTCGGGAAGGTGGGCGCGTTGACCGGCGGCGAGGGCCGATCCGCTCTCCAGGGCCGCCCCGGCCACGGCGGCACCCGCCACTGCCTTGGCCGCGGTGGTCAGGAACGTCTTGCGTGAGACCCCAGGGGTGGTCGGTTGGACAGCATCGGGTGTGGTTGAATCAGTCGACGTGGACATTGGCTCTACTCCTTGTCTCCTCCATGAAACGTTGGTCGATCGAATGAGAACGTGGTGTGCCTCCCTTCCTGACTCTGGCGCCCAGCGCGGCGCCGGAGTGCAATCGGGCCTTAGCCGGAGTCGCGTACGATCAAACGGTGTGGGACGATAACAGTCTGCTTTTGCTCCTCGCCTCCTTCGGGTGTGCGCTGCGTGTGGGCACTGACTGCCAGACGTATGGCTTCGCGACCGATCTCGCGCTGACCGTGATACACCGTGGTGAGGGCCGGCCGCACGTTCGCGGCCAGCGCTATATCGTCGAAACCCACAATGGCAACCTCGTCGGGCACGCTGACATGGGCATCGACGCACGCGCACATGGCGCCCAGAGCGGTTTCGTCGTTGGCGGCGAACACCGCCGACGGTCGCGGCGTGCGCTCGAGCAGCCGCTGCATCCCCAGATAGCCACCCTCGTACAGAAACGAGCCGGCAACCTCGAACTCCGGGTTGGGCACGATACCGGCTGCCAGCAGGCCATCGCGGTAACCCTGTTGGCGCGCGCTGGACGATGCCATGCCGGCCGCGCCCGTGATGTGCGCGATGGTACGATGTCCCTTGCCGACGAGGTACGCCATGACATCACGCACGGCGGCGTAGTTATCGATGTAGACCCGGTCGGCTTGAGGATGAGGAGTACCGCCGATCAAGATAATGGGCGTGCCTGAGTCGATGAGTTGTTGATGTGCAGTCGGGGTGACGAGCAGTGTTTCGGCATAGATGACGGCGTCGTAGCGTTTGCGCCGGATCGCTCGCAGGTAGTGCTCGAATAGATCGGCGCTCTCACCATGCGGCACGTCGATGCTGTAAATCACGACGTCATAGCCGGCGCGGGCCGCTTCCTGCTGGATCACCACGGCGACTTCGGGAAAGAACGGGTTACTGAGATCGGGGACGACCAGGGCGAAGGTCGAGGTGGTGCGAACCCGCAGATTGCGAGCCGTGCCGTTGGTTTCGTACTGGAGGTTGGCGATGGCGATACGCACCCGTTCGCTGGTCTCGGGTTGCACGGTACGCGTCCCATTGAGGACGTGCGAAACGGTCGCGGTCGAGACACCGGCGTGTCGCGCGACATCCTTCATGGTGGGCATCACTACTCCCGTAAATCGATTACGTAAACGATTGCGTAATCGATTGCGTCTGTGGGATCATGCTAGCACACGAGGTGGGGCGGGTCAACATTGAAATCGTACCCACCGGCAACCGGCCGCCTCTCGCACCCCCAGCAGGCTCCTGGCAGGCACGTCGGAAAGGGCTCTATGCTCATCGAGAGAGGCACCATGTGACATCCACGGACCATCGGCGGGACCTGGCCGGCACGCACGCCCAACTGGGGTATCGATACGAGCAGAACGCGCTGCGCTCCGTCGCCATGCCGCTAGGGGGAATAGGAACGGGACAGATCGCGCTCTGCGGTGACGGATCGCTGCGTCAGTGGCAGATCGTGAACCAGGCGAATCACCTGGGATTCGTGCCCCACAGCTTCTTCGCACTGCGGGCTTCGAGCACTGAACCTCCCACGGATGTGATCCGCCTGCTGCAATCGCGCGAGAGTCTGGTGTGGGAGCCGGGGCAGACACCGCTGGTGAATGACGATGTCATCCCCGACGATCAACGAACCCTCCTCGCGCGCTATCCAGGGGTCGAGCGCACCACGTTTGTCGGCGCCTATCCGTTCGCTCATATCAGGTATGAAGACGCGGCACTCCCGGTAGAGGTGAATCTGGAGGCCTGGTCTCCGTTCGTACCGTTGGACGCCGCGGCGAGCGGACTGCCGGCCATCACCTTCACCTTCCACCTGCGGAACCGGACGACGACTCACGTACATGGGTGCCTCGGCGCCACGCTCCAGAACGCAGTCGGCTGGGACGGCGTGACCCCGATCAGGGGCAATCGCTGTTCCCTCTACGGCGGGAACACCAACCGGGTTCGCCGGCAGGTGGATCGGGTCTCGATCGTGCTGGAGAACCTCTCACTCCCCTCCGACCACCCCTCAGCCGGGCAGATGGTCCTCGCGGCACTCACGTCAACCGCCCGACCGTACGAGCTCTGGGCCACACCCGACGAGTTCATGCGCGCCATCGAGGGTTTCCATCTGGATCGCCAGCTCGACGAGCCTGCACCGCTCAACAGCGGATACGACTACATGGCACAGCGACCACACCGAAACATTCCGCAAGCACCGATCGGCCCGAGTGTGCCGGGAGAAACCTGGAATGGCGGTCTCCTGGCGCCATTTCGACTCGCTCCGGCCGAGAGTATCGACCTCACGTTCGTCGTCGCCTGGCATTTCCCGAATCGCTATGTCAATTTCGATCAATTCGGGCCGCCCCGTCAGTACGGCAAGAGTCGTTTCTGGCTCGGCAACGCTTACAGCACACGCTTTTCAGATGCGGAGTCGGTGGTCGACCATCTCGCGCTGCATCGTTCCGCCCTGTATGAGTCGTCCCGAGCCTGGACGGCAGGTCTGGTGGAGAGTTCACTCCCCGCCTGGTTGGCCGAGGCGCTGACCGTACAGGGAGTGCCGCTGCGAAGCCCAACCTGTTTCCAGACGGCAGACGGGAAGTTCTTCGGATTCGAGGGCTGCCTCGGCGCATCCACCACCATGTGGAGCGGCGCCTACGGAGGCTCCTGCCCGCTCAACTGCACGCACGTGTGGAATTACGAACAGGCGCTCTCCCGCCTCTTTCCCGCACTGGAAAGAACCATGCGAGAGACCGAACTCGAGGTGATGCAAGCTCCGGAGGGGTACATCCCGCACCGCGTGTATATGCCCCTGTATCTTCCTCAGATCTGGAACGAGGTTGTTGGCGGCCCCGACGATCCGGCCCTGGACGGCATGCTGGGAACCGTCCTGAAGGTGTACCGCGAGGTTCGCCAGGGCGCCGGCTCGACCTGGCTGGACCGCATGTGGCCGGCCGTCAAGCGTCTGCTGACCTTCGTCATGGAGCGCTGGGATCCGGATCGAGATGGGGTGCTGGCCGGTAAGCAGCCCAACACCTACGATATCTCCTTTTATGGGACGAATATGTTTATCGGCGGGCTCTGGCTGGCGGCGCTGCGCGCCGCGGAGGAGATGGCCCGACTGCAGCAGGAACCAGAGTTGGCCCAGGAGTTGCACGATCTATTCGAGCGAGGGAGCATAGCCTACGACCAGGCGCTCTGGAATGGCGAATACTACGGCCAGATCCTGGGACCCGGCGATCCGGAGGAATTTCAGTACACCGATGGATGCCTATCGGACCAGCTGTTCGGTCAGTGGTGGGCCCATCTGCTCGATCTGGGGCACATCCTGCCGGCGGACCATGTGCGGCAGGCACTCCGGTCGATCGTGCGCTACAACTTCCGGCGTGATTTCCACGGCTTCGAGCACGAGTATCGAGTGTTCGCCGCTGGAGACGATGCGGGCCTGCTGGTCTGTACCTGGCCCCACGGCGGTCGCCCGGCGGTACCGGTCCGGTATGCCGACGAGGTCTGGACCGGGGTGGAATATCACGTCGGGGCCCACTGCATCATGGAAGGACAGCCGGCGGACGGCTTGCTGGTGCTCGGGGCGTTGCGAGCACGATACGCCGGTACCCGCCGCAATCCATACAACGAGATCGAGTGTGGCGACCACTATGCCCGCTCCCTGGCCGGATGGTCCGTCCTGGAAGCGATGAGCGGGTTCCGGTACAGCGCCGTCGACGATGCGCTGAGTTTCGCTCCTGCCATCGTGGACGGAGAGTTCCGGGTTCCATTCATTACCGCCGGTGGCTGGGGCAGGTACGAGCAAATCGGGCACCATCCCTGGACGCGCATCGTGCTGTCCTGTTCGTACGGTACGATTCGCATGGAACACCTTGTCCTGCCACCCGGCCCCGCCGGCTTGATGTTCCTGTCGATGGACGGCCATAACCTGGCTTCAACCAGTGCAGCGCGCCGGGATGGAGTGCGTGTCGCCTTCGATAGTCCGGTCGTCCTACCGGCCGGATCTCAGATCGAGATTTCGGTCCGGTCTTTCGGCTAGCCCAGGACCTGGCCGAGTGGCCGGTGTTCCGCCGAATCCTACGGCGTATAGTTGAAGCACCCAGGTAAGAGACGACTGGACGACATGGCCACAGGAGATGATTATGGAATCTGATCGCGAAGCACTCCGCACCGAGTTACTCGCCATGCTGCACGCCTCACCCGAGCTACCGCCAGATGACCGGGCGTCACTCGCCGATGTCTTTCTCGACAAATTACACGCCGGCTATGATGTGGTCCGACGCATGCCTGCCGGACGGGTGCAAGCGCCGCCACGGGAGCGCACGCCGGTCCAATACATGGACTGGAGCAGGTTCGGCGCCAGGTTCGCCGCGCTGCTGCTGATCGTGACCGTGCTGTGGATGACCGTCTTCACGAGTGGCGACGCGCACTGGCATCACCCCTCCATCTTCCCCTTGCTGATCGTCTTCTTCATCGCCATGCGCTTCTTTGGCGGAGGAAGGGGTGGGTGGGGCAGGTACTCATCCCGCTGAACCATTCTCGCTGGAGCGCACGATACGATTAGGTTCGTATCTGGATTTCGCACAAGCCCTGCCGCTTGCGCGCGCCTGCCAGGAAGATCATGGACACAGTTCAGGGGAAGGGCAGGTGTCGGTCCAGGAAACACACACTGACCCGCATGTCCGACGGCTGCTGGAGTGCGTTCCACCGATGATCGTTGGTCGCAAGTACGTCCGCCCCATGGACGAACCCGGTCGCGATAACGAGCGCATCAGGTGTTTTGAAGTTGTAGGCTGCCCGTAGCAGCGCAGCTTGATGCGCTACCTGGACGTCGATCGGCTGTGGGAGCAGGTTGGTCGTGCGCGTGAGAAAGTTCAGAGCATGGCGGCCCGTCGAGGTACTCACTCGGAATGGCTGCACGATTACTTCCATCACCGTGACCATGGAAATAATGGCCTCATTTCTACCACGCTTGAGAAACTCGTCGATGATGTGTGTGGCAACGGGTGACGTCGGCTCACGCCCGTTTAAATAGGCAATGAGCACCGAGGAGTCGAGCAGGATCGTATCGCCGACGTGAATATCCTGCTCTAAATTGGCAAGGCTCACTCGTCCCAGGATTCCCGTTCGGCCGTGAGATACGCGTCTACCTCGTCGGGACCACCATATACTCCCGCCATGCTGCCAGCGTAACTGGCCTGGAGACGGTGAAGATGGACAACGCCTCGCTCACCGTCCTCAACGACCCAGACAAAGCGATCGCCGGCACGGGCCTTCAGTACCTCGGAGACCAGCTTGGGCATGGTGATTTGATTCTTTGCTCTGAGTTCGCTCTCGGCTTCAACCATAGGGGTAGTGGGGTCATTCACCATACTGTTTTTGATCGCGGTCATTTGTGGTTCCTACTTGTCAGAAGCGTTAGATGATGTCCATAAGAGTATCACACCAGCACGTCGTATCTAACTATGTATAACATAGTCGGAACAGAGTCCTCAGAATTAGACTTGCTGACTGGTTTGTTGGACCACCTCGGGTGCAACGCAGAGCTAGACGTGATGGTGGTGTTTCCTCCTTCCTTCACAGGCCGGGCGTTCTCATCTGGCAAGATGGGCCATGCAAATCCCTGAACTGATCGTCGCCCTGCAGCACGAGGGCGAACTCCTTATATCTGCCGCGGCGGAGAGCGCTCTGGAGACGCCCATCCCGACCTGTCCGGGCTGGACGATGCGTGATCTGGTTCGGCATACCGGCAGTGTGCATCGCTGGGCCACGGCCCATATCGTGGAACGACTCCTCCGTCCGATCGCTGGGCTCGGCCCGGTCGTACCGGTTCAGCCGGACGACGCGGTGCTGGTCGAGTGGTTCGAGGCGGGGCACGCCGCATTGGTCCAGGCACTGCGCACCGCCGATCCCGATCTCGCCTGCTGGACTTTTCTCCCCGCCCCCTCACCGCTCGCCTTCTGGGCACGGCGCCAGGCGCATGAGACCGGCATCCATCGGGTAGATGCAGAAAGCCCAGGAGACTGCATCACGCCGTTTCCACCGGCGTTTGCCGCTGACGGCATCGACGAGTTGCTCTACTGTTTCGTCACCAGATCGAAAGGACGGTTGCGGGCCGCTGAGGAACGCACCCTGCTCCTCCACGCGACCGATGTGGGCCGCGACTGGCTGGTGCACATCGGTCCGGGACGCGTGCGCGTAACCGACGAAGCCGGTGAGGGAGACTGCAAGGTGCGCGGCGCTGCCTCCGAGCTCCATCTCCTGCTCTGGAATCGGGGCGGGGCGCAGGGACTCGAGGTGCGAGGGGACACGACGCTGCTCGACCTGTGGCGGGATTCGGTGCACATTCGATGGTCGGATTGACGGACCGAGGGCCGGCGAGGGGACCTCAGGGTGAAGGATCTTCTTCCTCGTGCGCGGCCAGCAAGGTGCGTGCCTCCGCGGCGATCGTGCGGCGCAGAGAGGCGGGGGTCAGGACCTGCACATGGCGTCCCCAGCCCAGCAGCCATCCCAGAATCTGGCTTTCCTGCCGCACGCGCAACGTCACCAGCAA
>JANWJD010000150.1 GCA_025449555.1 Chloroflexota bacterium
GTGCAATTCGTCATCAATCGGGCGATGTGTCCATGGACCGCACTCGAGATCGACGTTCGGTCATTGGGGTAATCCCCAAGGTCGATGGAGAAGCAGGACGCTGCCTCGCGCGGTAGGTCGGGATTCGCTCGCTAACTGGCGAGCTGCGTGCTGTCCCTGCGCGGATCGTGCAGTTCACCGTTGAGCACGCGCCACTTCAAGAAGTGGAGACGCTCCCACTCGGTCAAACTGAAGGCGGCTTCAGCGACCAGGCGGAATTCCTTGCTGCACACTTCCGAGCAAAATGGGCCGATGCGCCCATTTTCCACGATACGCCAATACCAATTTTCGCTAGAGTTATCAGTAGGCTCCCCGTGCGCCGAACCACACGTCAGACACTTATAATCCATTCTCTCTGCCTTGGTAGTATTGGCGCACACAATACAGTTAACAGGCGTCGGCGTCAAGTCTTCATACTGAAAATGTTGACGAACCGTTGACAGAACGTGGAAAGGCTCCACTCGATTGTGAATACTCCTTACGTCTTCAAGGATCTCCGATGATCCGGTCCGGAGACGTCATTACGGTCCGCGCGCTGAAGGCTGACGGGCATACGTATCGCTGGTGGTCTGCCCGGGTTGAGTCGATCGACGCCGAGAAGATCGTCACGGTTTCTCCAGCGGGTCACTACGTGGACGGTCCAAAGGGGGGATGGGTCAGCGGATTCGACATCCGCACCATCTACTGGTTCGATCGTCCCTACAACCTGGTGGAAGTGTACCTGCCGGACGGCCGGCTGAAACAGGTGTACGTGCACATTGCCAGCCCGGCACGTATACGGCACCGGGAACTCTGTTACACCGACCACGAGCTGGATGTGGTGTGGCGTCCCGGCCATCGGCCACGGGTAGTCGACGAGCAGGAGTTTTGTGCCGCCGCCTCGGAGTACGGCTACTCGCCCGAGTTCCAGAAGGTGTGCAGGCGAGCCGTGGGACAGGCACTGAAGCTGGTGCGGGCGTGGACGGTGCTCGGCCCGCCCCGGGAGCTACCCTCCCGCAGCCGGATCAGCACGCACACTCACTCCGGCGACCGATTCCAGGATTCGTAAGACCGAGGTGTAATCGTCGGCGCCGTAGCCTCTGGCCTGCACCTCGCCGTAGAGCTGACGGGCGAGGGCTGTGAGGAAGAGCGGCGCACCCCTTTCGGCACCCAGGTCCAGCGCCAATTCCAGGTCTTTCGCCAGCAAATTCGTCATGAAGCCGGGGCGAAAGGTGCCATCGAAAGCACGCAACGGAAACTGATTGGAGAGCTGCCAGCTCGCTCCGGTGCTGGCGCCGACCACCTGCGACAGCACGTCGAGCCTGGCGCCGGCTTTCACGCCCAGGACGAGGGCTTCCGCCGTGGCGGCAGCGATGACGCCAACCAGGACATTATTGACGAGCTTGACGACCTGGCCGGAACCAGATGGGCCGACGTGAAAGATCCGGCCCCCAATGACTTCGAGTACCGGTCGCACACGCGCGAGTGCGTCACCATCGCCTCCGACCATGATGGTGAGTGTGCCCGCATCGGCACCCTGAGTGCCGCCACTCACCGGTGCATCGAGAAACGCCACATCTTGCGCCGCGCACGCTGCTGCCAGCGATCGACTCACGGCGGGGGCAATGGTGCTCATATCGACGATCGCCGTGCCGGGTGCGGCGCCGTCCAGAACGCCCTGCCCGAGCACGAGTTGCTGCACATCAGGCGAGTTGGTGACCATCAGAATGACCACCTCGCAGCGTTCCGCTAGCTCCCTGGGCGATTCCGCCCAATCGGCTCCCGCCGCCAGGATATCCTGAGCGCTCTCGGGCCGGCGCGCCCAGACCGCGAGCTGGAAGCCAGACTTGAGCAGGTTGCGGGCCATGGGCAGTCCCATGGCGCCCAAACCAATGAACCCAACACGTTGCATCTCATCCTCCCCTCGTCCACCAGTCTGGCCCAGAATACGAAATCCTTCCCGCCTGGCCCTTGATAACATGGCATAAGAATCACCATGCTGGACAGTTTCCGTAGCCGGCTCGTCATATCCAACCTTCTCATCACGCTGGTGGGGTTGCTGGTGGTGGTTGCGGTTTTTACCTCAATCCTCGTCCAGCGAAGCACCGATGTGCGCAAGAATGACCGGGCACAGAATGCCCGCCGCATCGCGATCCAGGTGGATGCCCTATTCGCGCGTCACGGCGGGAATGCCGAATTGCAACAACTGGTCGGTCTCTCAGATCGACTCCTGCAGGTTCATATCATCATCGTTGGAGCCGATGGCGTACCGTTCAACGGCTTCAAAGCGGCACGGGGTACCAGTAGTTTTTTCCGACTCGACCCGAGCGCCTTGAAGCAGTCGGAAAGCGCCGTTATTGCGCTGCGTCAGAACAATAACTACTACACCTTTCAGAGCCCGCTGCACGGCACGCACGGCCGTCCGGCGGGGGCCGTGTTGCTCGTAGCGCGGGTGGCGGATGTGCGACCGGACTTTGCCTCCCTGGGAGGCGTGTTCGCGACGGTGCTCATTACGGTGCTGCTGGTATGGCTCACGATCGGACTTTATTTCACTTTCTCGATCTCTCGTCCTTTGGTGCGAATCAGGCGAGCCACAGTGCGCATGGCGCAGGGCGACTACGACGTGCGGGTGCCGGCCCAGGGTGAAGGTGAGATCGCGCTGCTGGCATCACGCTTCAACGAGATGGCGGAGCGCGTGCAATCCAGCAATCGCGTCCTGCGCGACTTCGTGGCAAATGTTTCGCACGACTTGCGCACTCCTCTGACAATGATCACCGGCTTCTCACAAGCGCTGCTCGACGGGACGGCGGGACCCGATGAAGTGACGGCGTCGGCCGATTACATCCACGAGGAATCGGTCAAGATGCAGCGACTGGTCGAAGATTTGCTGCAGCTCACACGCCTCGAATCCGGTCTTCAATCGCTGGAGCGCCATCCCCTGGACTTGCGCCCGTATGTGCAGAACCTGATGGATCGCATCGTGCGGAGTCGGGGAGATCTGGCCACGCCGACGCTACGCAATAATGTTGCCGCCACCACGCCCCTGGTCGACGTGGACGAGGTTCAGCTGGAGCGGGCGCTGCGAAATCTGGTGGATAACGCGCTACGGTACACGCCGCTCGAGGGCTCGGTGACGCTTTCTGCCACGGCCATCGGGGTGGGCTGGGTTGAAGTGAGCGTGAAAGACACGGGCGCGGGCATTCCTCCACAGGATTTGAATCGAGTGTTCGAACGTTTTTATCGCTCGGACAAGAGTCGAGACCGCGGAGGCGGGAACTCGGGGCTGGGGCTGGCGATCGTGCGAGAGATCGTAGAGGGGCACGGTGGCCATGTCCAGGTAGAAAGCGAAGTGGGGAAGGGCACTACGTTCCGATTTACCGTTCCGCAGGCCAGTCCTGTGGTGCGAGCGCAGACCTCCACTCAACCCGGAGAGCCGCTACCCGAGCCGGCTCACTCGTGAAAAACTTCGATCGCGTCGCCGACATCTACGACGCCACGCGGGAGATGCCGGGTTTTGTCTTCGACCGCATGGTGGATCGGGTGGTCGCGGCCACGCGGGCGACTGCTGAGACCCGGTTCCTGGAGATCGGGGTGGGAACGGGACGCATTGCCCTGCCGTTCCTCGAGCGCGGATATCAGTTCGCGGGCGTGGACATCTCCGAACGAATGATGGACCGGCTGCGCGCGAAGGTTGGCGGGCGGAACCTCCCCGTGACGCTGGTGCGGGCCGACATTACACAACTGCCGTTTGAAGACGCCTCGTTCGACGTGGTGCTGGGCGTCCACATTCTGCATCTGGTGTCTGACTGGCAACGCGCTGTGCGCGAGGCTCGGCGCGTGCTGGCGCCCACGGGTTACCTCTTGCTCGGATACGAAAACTCGCCGCCGGACGCCCCCAGCAACGAGCTGCGACGCCAGTGGCAGACCTTCGTCCGTGAGGCCGGCATTCCGCTCAGTGGCCGCAGCGGCAATTGGGATGCAATCCAGGCGGACCTCATTGAGGGCGGCTCATATGCCGCGGTGTATCGCGTGGCACAGTGGGAAGAGGCCGTGGTACCGCGAACGGTGCTGGAGGAACAACGCAATCGCGTCTTTTCCCAGACCTGGGAGGTGCCGGACGACGTGCTGGAAACGGTGAGTGCGCGCATGGGGGTGTGGGCGACCGATCGGTATGGATCACTGGACACGGTGCTCCGTTCGGAGAGCGAGTTTTTGATTACTGTGCACCGGTTCCGTGCCGAGTCAGAGTAGGGCGGCAGGCGGACGGGGTATCTTGCGTGCCCGGTACATTTTTGTCATACTTGTGGGTACGTCCGCCGGCGAGCGATCGTCGCGGCGTGAGGTCCGGGCAGCCGGGTCTAAACGGGCACAACGTCTCGAGCCGAGATGGCGGAACCGGTAGACGCGCCGGTCTCAAAAACCGGTGGCCGCGAGGCCGTGAGGGTTCGAGTCCCTCTCTCGGTACCACAATTGAATACGCTTGCGGTCGTGGCGGAATCGGTAGACGCGCATGGTTCAGGTCCATGTGGGGTAACACCCGTGGAGGTTCGAGTCCTCTCGACCGCACCACTTCCCAGTTCGGTGCCGGCTAGCGCGACGGCAAAGAGTCGCGATACTCGGCTTTTGGATGGACGGCGACGATGGAGTTGCCGTCTATTTCAATTTTGGAAAGCTCGCTTTCGTAGCACCGCGATTGAAACTCCGACGCGTTAGCTGGCCGGTCGGTTAACGGAAGAGCGAACCTGCGCGGGTCATTCACCCGGCCCTCCAGCCAGGAATTCCCGCGTCGGCCGGGGGATGGCTCACTGCCGGCGTGGCACCTCCTGGAATGCCCACCTGTTGCCATCAGGATCGCTCACGTACACGAATGAGCCCCACGCCAGCACCGCAACATCGCTCACCTCGACCCCTCGGCCGGCAAGCTCGTCATGTACCTGTCGGGCGTCTGCGACCACCGCTTGAATCATGTCCAGCGAGCCCGGCTTCATCGCTGTGAGCCCGGTCCCAATGCAAATGGAGCAGGCTGACCCGGGTGGCGTCAGCTGGACAAAGCGCAAGTGTTCATCGACCTGTTGGTCGTAATCGGCATTGAAGCCCATTTTCTCGGTGTAAAAGGCCTTGGCACGATCCACGTCTGATACAGGCACGGCGATCAGTTCGAGTTTCATCTCCATGTGGGTCTCCAGTCTCGGTTCGCTCAATCGACCGACCAATCATTATGGCGCACATCCCGAACAGGTCGAGGGGAGAGCGGACAGTGACCGGGGTGCTGTCATCATGCGCCAGCCGGCTGCTGGACGTACGCGGTGCGCGGTCCCACGAGAGGGTCCAACCGAATCGCGGCACGACCATTGGCTTTGTTTCGCAAAATCTGCATTATTTGGCGGACTTGCGAGAGGCGGACATCCGTTCTTGTTGGAGACGGGTGAAATTTTCAAGGGCACGCTGCAGTTGGTTGTGGACCGTCTTTTCGTATCGCGTGAGCTTGTCCAGAAAGTCAGCGGGCGGGAACGATATGGCCCGGCGGCGCAACCCGCCCTCGCCGGCGGCTTCATTTTGAATCGCCGCGCTGTACTGGTCAAAGCGGATGCGATCGAACTCGAGGAGGAATATCGGTCCCTTCCGCGTCATGGATGGTGGTCCAAGGTCGACCATCGGTCGGTCCACGTCGTGTTTCACAGCGATATCATGGTGGTAGGAACAGCAAAGGTGCGGGCACAAAGCGAGTGCTGCGGCGCCATAGTCGTGCAAATCAGCCTCGACCATCCCCAGAGGAGATAGGGGAGGCGTCAGACAACGCGGACCTGATTGGGCGGAGCGGGGAGCTCAAGCGTGAGCTGGTCGAGTTTGGCCAGAGCCAGAGAACGCGAAAGACAGGGGGCAAGGGTCGGAACCGCAGGAGTCGCGGCAAGAAATCGAAACGGTGAGCTAAGCGTCGATTGCCTACGCCAATCGCAAAGGAATCACGTATTATCTGTGCCTCTAATGCATCCGTGCGGCTGCGCGCATGCGGCGGCCATGCGGGCGACGTTTTGCGTACAAAGTGGGAGGAAACAATGACCACGACACCATTCTTTGAACAGTCAATCACTCCTGAAGAGCGAACGGCACGAGAGCTGGACGGTACCGTTGCGCTCGTGACCGGGGCTTCGAGCGGGATTGGGGCGGCGACGGCCGTGGCGCTTGCCTCGCAGGGCGCTGCCGTGGTGGTGGCGGCGCGGCGCAAGGATCGGCTGGAGGCGCTGGCGGCCGACATCCGCGCGCAAGGCGGGACGGTGTTGGTGTTGGAGTCCGATGTTACGGACGAGCAGCAGGCCACCCAGGTGGTCGAACGCGCGGTGGCCGAGCGGGGTCGCCTGGATACGCTCGTCAATAACGCCGGTGTGATGCTGCTAGGCCCGGTGGTCGATGCGCCGCTGTCGGAGTGGAAGCGGATGGTCGAGCTGAATGTACTCGGCTTGCTGTACTGCTCGCATGCCGCGCTGCCTCACCTGCTGCGCGCGGCCGAGGACAGTCCGCGCCGGGTATCCGACATGGTGAATATCAGTTCGGTCGCAGGGCGAGTGGCGCGCAATGGAAATGCGGTCTATAGCCTCACCAAGCACGGGGTCGGCGCCTTCAGCGAGGCACTTCGTCAGGAGGTGACCAGACGTCACGTGCGGATCTCGCTGGTCGAACCCGGCGCGGTTGAAACCGAACTGGCCGGACATAATCGGCCCGAGGTGCTCGAGAACATGCGGAGCCGGTTCGCCGACACGGAACCGATGCAGTCGAAGGACATCGCCGTTGCGATCACCTATATCGTTACCCGTCCGAGGCATGTCGCAATCAATGAGATATTGATTCGCCCGACGGAGCAGGAGTAGCGGGAGCTCATCTCAGGGCGCGCCGGCTACAGGTTGGCGAGTCCCTTCTGCATGGACGCTGCCACGGGTCGTCCCCGCGTCAGTCGAATCATCAGTGTCGCCATCCTCCCCGCGAGAGTCGTGGGCGTGCGGTTCCACACGATGTGAAGATGACTTCCTCCGGTCGGTCCGGGCGTGAGCGTGGCCGAGACATAGCTGCCGGGAGCGCAGAAATTGCTCTCCTTGACGGTCCACACGATCGTTTCCGGATCAGACCAATCGTAATGTTCCACCGCCCAGACCTGCCCGCCCGGCATCTTCGAGCCTTCGCGGATGTCGGCCCATGTAGCGTCGACTTCATACACCTCGTACAGACTCGGTTCAATCCCAGGCCAAATTTCCGGACGATGTTCGCTAAAGTCGAGGAGAGCCCGCCGAATCGCGTCAGGCGGGACGTCTGTATCCAGGTGAACATCCACGCGTGGCATGAGCCAACTCCTATCTACTGTCGTGAAACGGCACGGATAGCGTGCCACCACGACTTCTCATTGTCAAGTGGCTCAGGGAAGAAATTGGGCCGACTCCGGACGCAAAGTACACGTCTCTTTCCCGTCAACCGTCGATCCCGCTACGCCGGGTGTATATCCGGCACGAACGCTGCACCGTCCCGAAAGGGTTCTCTGACGCGTGCAAGGCGGAGGTGAAATACGAAGCGGACCGCTATCATTCCGGCCCTCGTCTGTTTCGCGCTCGGGGCAGAGATTTCAGTCCTGGCTCACGCCACTCGGGGCGCTGCTGCGCTCACCGCTCCACAGGCGCTGGCATTGCCGGCTTCGGCCTGGCCGGCGGATACGGTGATGGAGGACGGGCGTGCGATCACCGCGGCCGATGCCGATACCGGACTCTTGTTGCTCTCCGCGACCGTCTCGCGTTCTCTCACCTACGCCGCGGCCGGAATGACCACCGGCTACTTCGAGCGGTATGCGCGCCGTGATCCCACTGCCGGGAACGTGCTCGTCTACTGGATGCCCACGCTCTATGCCACGAACACCCAGGCCGATACCATGGTCGAACTTGGGAAGCAAGCGATCGGACATCACGCGACTCCGGCCGTCAGCCAGGCGTGTCCGCCCGAACTGCCGGCCAACTGCACGGTCTTTATCACTACCAGCGTCAATAACTCGATCCGCGTGGGGTATGCCGTCTGGAGCATGGACAATGTCCTGGCGGAAGCGTCACTGGTTGCATATGCCGGCACCTCCGCTTTCCCGCTCGATGTGTTCCAGGCTGAGTTGACGACGCTGGTGCAGGCCGCCAACGCCACGATCGGTGCGGCCTTGCACCCGACCGCCACGGCAACACGCACACCGCTGCCGACAAAGACACCACGACCAGCGACTGCGACGCTCGGGCCGACCAGTACAAAAACAAGCATTGCAAAGACACCCGCCGTCAGGACGCCTACCCCTACCCCGACGGCGACGGCAGTACAGTTGTTCGTTTCGGTGCGAGCGCAACATCGTTCGGTGACGGCCGGATCACAACAGACGATCCGGGTCAGCACGCTGCCGCGCGCCCGGCTGGTGATAATTGTCACCTTTCCGGACCGGGTTACCAAGCGGCATCAGGAGACGGCCGGTTTGCTGGGTACCGCGGTCTGGTCGTTCCGGCAACCTCGCGGGCATACGACGGCGTCGAGACATACCGCTCAGGTGGTCGTGACGGCGCGGGCGGGCTCACAAGCGTCTGTTGTGTCTCGCACGCATTATGTGATCCGCTGAAATATCCCTCTACGGGGTGCCGATGCGGCCGCGATGCAGACGATGTGGACGATGCGGCTTGCTGTGAGCTTCCGCCAGGCTGTTCAGGTACATGTCTCCCCAGGTAGGAATGGTCTCGGGGTGACGAGCCCGTGATACGCGTCTGGTGGGTCGCTGGCGCTCCAGTAGCACGGCCAGACTGACAAGCAGCACCGCGCCGACGAAGACGACCAACGCCAATAATCGGCCACCCTCGGTGAACTGCGGGGAGTGAGCCATTGCCCACGTCTGCAAATTGTGCACGAGACCTCCAGAAAACGCGACTACGGGGTTGACGGAGGGGTGGGTACGAGCAGGTGCCGGATAGCGACCGTGATGATTACTGCATCCCATACGGTCATGTCCGGGGATACCTCCTCGATAGTTTCCACTGTACGGCCGGCTCGTCTCGCTGCCAAGAGCAAGGGATCGCGGTGGGCAGGGAGAATCGTTATGACAAGTCCAAAGCGGCTGCTGACGATCGGTGGGTTATTCCCGGCGCTCACGCCGGCGGGAACAATTGTGGTGAGGCCCTTCCACATCTTTAGACGCAGAGTTGTCCACCGGTGGCCGGCCCCATGGTATGAAGCCGGCGGCGGAGAGTTGCATAACGAACACCGCGCCCACGATGAGCGCGATACCGACCCACTGGGCAGGACCGACCGAGCGCCCCAGAATGAGAAAGGCGAAGATCGCTACGGTTGGCGGCTCGAGCGTGGTCACCAGACTGGCGATGGTAGCGGGCAATAGACGAAGACTGCTGTTGAAGAGTGCGTATGCACCCAAGGTCGGGCCGACCGCTACACCGACCAGCAGAACCCAGCCGAGTGTGTCCAGGTGCAAGCGAAACATCCGGATTCCTTCGAGCGGGAGCCCCCAGGTAAGGATCCCGATCTCACCGATCACGAAGATGTACAGCAGAGTGGCCCGTGGGTCCCGGATCCCGCGCGGTCGTCGGTGGCTGTTGAGCAGTGTGTAGCAGGTGAAGGCCAGGCCGTTCGCGAGACCTACCAGGAGACCGCCGGGGGCATGCAGTAAGTCGCTCGGGCTACGGAGACCGGCTGCCAGGCCACACCCGACCAGATTGACCAGGATGGCGCCGACCTGAATCCGTCGCAGGTGCGTGCCGAAGGCCAGCCGTTCGGACAAAGCGATAAACGCGGGTGCACTGAATCCCAACGCGGCCGCCGCCGCCGGACGATTCATCTGGACGGAGACCGCCCAGGTCACATTGGAGATGGTAATGCCCAAACCGGCGGCCAGATACCACGGGATCTCCTGCACATCGATCCGGAACCGACTGTCGCGGTGGAGCGCAATGGCTATCACCAGCAGCGGGAGCACGAGCAGGATGCGGTACGAGCTGATCTCGAGGGCGGAGAGGTGATACCCGGTCGTGAGTCGGTCGATGAGAAGGGCCGACGAAGACCAACAGAGGGTGGCCAGGAAGGCGCGGACGAGCCCCTGAAGCGGGAGGCCGGACTTACCGACCGGCTGTGCCCGAGGAATGCGTGGAGTTGACGGTTTCGCGCCCATGTCGGCCTGTGGGTTCGCGGTCAGTGACTTGCCCGCTCTTTGTTTCACTCCACCCCTCGGTACTCAGCACGACACATTCTCTCGTTTGCGGAAGGATCGAGCCACCTCGAGTACGCCGGCGACGGAGTCTCCCATGCCGCTGTGCGGCGCCAGGTGGGATGCAACCGGTGAGGCTATCTTGACAATTCCTGGTATAGGTAGAGATCGCTCGGCGTCGCGATCCGCCCGAGCCTCCCGGAGACGCCACAGGGCGGCCAGGCACGCCGGCCTGGCCCCACCAAAATCGCGGCGAATGGCGGACAAATTGGTGCAAATGAGCGCCGAGCTACCCTTCCTTGGGACCTGTCACGAGTGGGGCCGTACCTATGTTCACCCGGGAGCCGGGCTACGACGGTGAGCACGTCCGCCGATGGGAATATTTTTCACCTGAGAGGGGGAGGGGAAAGCTGATAGTATCGGTCCGTGATTGATGCATCGACACCAACAGACTCCACGCGTGTCGCCTTCTGGAAGGCGCGTGCACTGGATACGATCGAGCGCAATGTGCGCCCCTTCGGTGGCGAGATCATCGTGCAACCCAGTCCCGCCTACGAGGGTCTGTGGGCGCGAGACACGATGATCATCGTGCTGGGGTTGCTCGACGCCGGACGCTATGAACTGGCCGGTCAGCTGCTGCGCACGTGGAAAACGTATCAGATCCGGCCAGACGACGATCCGGCCGATTACGTGCTGCTCAATAAACACCGTCTGAGCTGGACTGAACAGGAGATTTCGTATCCAGACTCGGAGTGGTTGTGGACGAACCGGGGCGGGCTGGCCACTTCGGTGTATAAGGGACGCGACACCTTCCCGGACGGGACGAGAGAGATCTACAGTTGCCATCCGGATCCCGACAGCACCGCCTGGTGGATCGTGGCCTGCGGCCGGTATGAGAACGTGACGGGTGATACCCGGCTGGTAGACGATCTTCGGCCGGAGTTGCAGGCAGCGCTCGACAACCTGGTACGGCGGGACAGCGACGGCGATCAATTGATCGAACAGTGCCCCAATGAGGATTGGGCAGATCATATGCGGCGCCACGGTAAGGTCACCTACACGCAGGCGGTATGGTACGGCGCGGTCCTCACAGCGCAGTCACTGGGCCTGCCGGGGCCTGCGTCGGATTCCGTGCGGTCCGCCATTCGGCACACGTTGTTGCGGCCGTCCGGATTGCTGGATTGGTGTTGTCCTCGCACCTGCAGCAAGCGCGTGGCGCAGGATTTTTCCCTCCTCATCCTGTTGGGTGTGCTCGAGCCGGACGAAGCCGACCGGTTGTTGCGCCGGCTCGACCGATTGGAAGCGCCGTACGGGCATCGGGTGGTGACTCCGGCCTTCCAATCCCGCGCCATGGGGCCATATCACTTCAAACGAGGCGAGTACCAAAATGCCGGCATCTGGACCTGGCTGACCGGTTGGGAGGCACAAGCTCGCGCCCTGTGCGGTGAAA
>JANWJD010000151.1 GCA_025449555.1 Chloroflexota bacterium
GAGATCAAGGCGGCTGCCCCTTGACGATAACGACTCAATCCCATGTCCTTGCTTCCAATCCCGTACCTTCATTAATCCTCAGCTTTGGTCGGTCCAGGCATCGCATATCTCGCTACTCGTTGCGATCCAAACATCGCCAACGCCAACCGAATGTTGCAGGAAGTCCTCGAGCATCAGCATGTAATAAGCCCGTCCGATGGCCTGGGGATGCAGTGTCACCGTCACCACGCCGCCTGGCTCACGTTCGCGTGCGTACGTGAGAATGCGAAGCCACCGGCGTAGAAGCAGATCGGCGGAGCCGAGGCCGGCGGAGACTCCGGGGACGAACTCTGTCGTCTCCCAATCCACGGTGTGCCATGAGACTGGAATCTCGAGCAGAGAGCTGGGGGTGCCAAAACTGTTGCCGCTCTCCAAACTGACGGTCACCGGTCGAGGGTGATAGGGGAGGAACTCACGTCCCATGAGGGAGCTGTCCCAATCAAAACCAAACTCCTCCAAGAGTCCCATTGTCTCGGTCGTGAAGTCCCACGCTGGCGAGCGGTAGCCCCTCGGGCGCAAACCCACGATTTCGAGATGTTGCTCGAGCTGCCGCTCCATCAAGTGACGCTCCACACCGGCCTCCAACTGGCCCAGCGTTTCGTGGTAGCAGCCGTGGGCGGCAATCTCATGGCCAGCGCCGAGGATCCGATTGCACTGGCGGGGGAAGGTCATCAGCGTGTGGCCGGGGACGAACCATGTGCTTCTCAGTGACAAGCGGTCCAACAACTTGAGGAGACGAGGAACGCCATCCTCCGCGCCGAATTCGCCGCGTGACATGTAACCCGGGCTAGTGAGGCCAAAGGCGCCTAACCACACACTCTGAGCGTCGAAGTCGATGCCGACGTTCAATGCCGCGACGCAGCCTGTGGGCAAGACGAGCCTGCCGCGGGGCTCCTCAGTCGGTGTCAGACCGGACGCCATTCACAAGCCAAGCTGACACTTTTGCCTGCGTCGGCAGATCCGCGAGCCACCACCGAGACCAATTCCGGCATGCTGCAATTCTACGTGGGGCAGCAGCGCGGTTGGAGGTGAGATAATGCTCACCGCCAGCACGTCCGAGTCAGCTTGCACTGCGCTTGGATGCTCGGATCAGCAGACGAATTGGGATGCTGTGACGAGCCAAGATCTGATCCGCGAGTACGAGGTCCGGACGCCGAAGTCCAAGGCTATGCACGAGCGCCTGCTTCGGGTCCTCCCCAGCGGAGAGACACGGTCGGTGACGTATTTCGCGCCTTATCCCGTTGCCGTTCAAGCCGGATCTGGCGCTTCGCTCTGGGATGTGGACGGCAATCAGTACGTCGACGTCCTCAACAACTACACGTCGCTTGTCCACGGTCACGGGTATGGCCCCGTAATTGAGGCTCTCGGGCGGGCCGCCGCGGCCGGCACAGCCTTTACCGGTCCCCACACTGCCCTCCTTGAGTTAGCCGAACTCCTGGTGGATCGCTTTCCCGCTGTGGAGATGATTCGGTTTACAAATTCAGGTACGGAGGCGGCGCTACTCGCACTGAGGATCGCGCGCCGTGTGACCGAGCGCTCATCCATCATCCTGTTCGAAGGCGCGTATCACGGAACGGCCCCGGAGTTTGTCGACCCTAGTCCGGCCGTGATTCGGGTGCCATACAACGACCTGCGCGCGCTTGAGGTGGCCCTGGCCACGGGCGTTGCAGCGGTCTTCGCCGAGCCGTTCCTCGGAAGCGCGGGGGTCCTTTCGGCGCAGGATGGGTATCTCGACGAAGCTCGCTCCATTACTGCCCAGGCCGGCGCCCTCTTCATCCTGGACGAGGTCCAGTCGCTCCGTAACGCCGAGCACGGAGTGCACGGCGAGTTGGGTGTCCGGCCCGACCTTATCGTCATGGGAAAGATCATCGGCGGGGGCCTGCCGGTGGGCGCGGTCGGTGGTCGGCGCGATCTTCTAGAGGTGACTGCTGCCACTCGCCCCGGATTCATGCCTCACTCCGGAACGTTCAACGGCAATCCGCTCACAATGGCGGCTGGGGTTGCTGCGATGCGGGCGCTTGATGGGGCGACCATCAGCGTCCTCGACGAACGTGCTGCACAGGTTGCAGCGGCCATCGCCGAGGCAGCGAGCGCCGCGCAGGTTCCGGTTGTGGTGACTCGAGCCGGGTCGATTCTTCACGTGCATCTTCAGGACTCCACGCCGCGGCGCGCGAGTGAGGTGGTATCCAACCCTGAAGAGGTCACGGCGCTCCACCTGGCGCTACTCCTCGAGGGTGTCTACGCCGCGCCCCGAGGGATGCTCAACCTTTCGAGCGTGATGACCGATGCCGACATCGACCGCATCACTGGCGCATATGCACGCGCGCTCCAGCGATTGCGCGGAGCCATCGATGCCTGATCGTTCTCGCGATCTCGACCACAAGGTCGCCATCGTCACGGGCTCGGCTTCGGGCATCGGGCTGGCCGTCGCCAAGTTATTCGCCATGCACGGCGCGCGTCTTGTGCTCGTCGATCGTGATGCCACGGCGCTCGCGCCCGCCGCGGCTGAGATTGCGACGGAAGGAACCAGGGTCTATGTCGGGGACGTTGGGGATGAAGTTACGGCTCGCGAGGCGGTCAACCTCGCAATCAGCGAATACGGTCAGCTCGACCTGCTGATCAACAACGCGGGCACCGCATTTATGGGCACCGCCGTTCAGACCAGCATCCAGGATTGGGATCGTGTCTTTGCTACAAACGTTCGCTCCGTCTTTCTGTTCTCGCGAGAAGCGGTCCGAAACTTCCGACCCGATTCTGGATGCGCGATTGTGAATGTTGCCTCCGAGGCCGGTCTGGTTGGTTTCGCTGGCTATGTCGCCTATTCCGCGTCGAAGGCAGCGGTCGTCAACCTCACACGTTCCATGGCCGTGGACCATGCGCCCGATGGTATCCGCGTCAACTGCGTCTGTCCTGGCTCCATCGAGACACCACTCTTGCGGGCGTACTACGACGCCCAGACGGATCCCAGCGGCGCTCGCGAGGCCGATATACGTGAACACCCCTTGGGAATCGGCAAGCCCGAAGACGTCGCAGAGGCCGTGCTGTATCTCGCTTCGCGCCGCGCCGCGTACGTCACCGGCCACGCTCTCGCGGTTGACGGCGGATACACGGCTCGCTGATCAAGGGCCGGCCGCAGCTTGGCTACGACTCTAACCGATCTTTGACTCGACCAACATCCGCACGGAATCTGGTACGGGACAGGTCAGTGCTCTGACGAATTCCGACCAGACCTGACCGTAGGCGCGCGTCTCGATGGGCGCGCGGTACATGGCCGCTCCCTCCAGGGCACTCAGATCGCCGGCTCTCTTGAGTTTCTCATGGAAGCGTGCATCCCCAAGAAGGCGTTCATGCGCGACTTGATTGGTCGATAAGTAGCCATCGGACTCTTCCCACGCGGCCACGACTCCATCGGGCGAGCACAGAAGGTCGATGAAAAGGGCCGCCTCTTCAAGCCGCTCACAAGCGGACGAGATCATGGCACCGTCGACGTAGGCGACCGTGCCCTCGGACGGCACCGACACCCCCATGGGCCTCCGAAGCGCACGTTCGATGTTGGAGACGAGCACCGTGCTATGGACCTCGGCGACCGCGGCGCCGCGTTCAAAAGCAGCCAGCAATTCTGGAAAGAGTCGCCAGATCCCACCAACCCTCGGCGCAGCTTGCAACAGCAGGTCACCAACCGTCCAGAGCTGATCCCCGGTGAGTTCATAGCCGTCGGCGGGGTCTATCCCGCTAGCGATGGCGGCTTCCACGATTATCTCGCTGCCCTGGCTGTTCAGCCAGATAGGACAGAGGCTGTGAAACAGCTCGTACCACCCTGGGGACGACGGTACCTCGGCGGGATCGTAGACGATTCCGCGTAGTCCCCAGTTGTAGGGGAATGCGCACATGCGTGAGCCATCGGGCTCCTGGCACCGCCAGAGGACGGGGCACGTGTGCCTGAAGAAAGGGTTGATGTCAGACCAGGTCACGAAGTCAGTGGGCGTCAACGCGCGCACTAACCCTTCCTTATGGAACTGTCGTGGCCACGCTCCGTCCGCGAAGATGACGTCGTACGCGTCGGGTCTAGAGCGCAACAGCTGAAACGCCTCTTCGTTTTGGTCAAAGAAGAACCAGCGCACCGGCGTCCCGGTCGTCTCCTGATAACGCTTCGCAACCGACTCGATCGCATAGTCGGGCCACGTGAGCACACGCAGCGGCGGTGAGCTCACCGTCAGGAACCGACTTGGGTGTAGTCCTTGTTGAGATACTCGGCGCGCGCATCACGCAGGAAGCCCTCGTCGCGGTGGTCGATGGCTCGCACCTTCTCGGGCACAAGGCGCATGAGTTGCCAGTCGAAACTCCCATACTGTTCGATCCAGCGATCTGTCAGCTCGGGGCCAAGGTAGCGCGTCGCGATGCGCCTGATCCCGGCTGCACCGGCATCAGGCTTGAGTGTGGCTCGCCCGCTGGCCTCAATGAGACGTCCCGGGAACGTTTCTTCTTCTGCGATACAGAGACTCACCCGCGGGTCTGTCCGAATGTGTCGCTCCTTGCCATCGCCGCCTACAACGCTGACGATGAATGCCTCGCCATCCCACTCGAACCAGACCGGCGATAGCAGCACGGTGCCATCCTTGCGATACGTCGCGAGCGTCGCCAACCAAGGTTGCCGCAGCATCTCTCCCAGATCATCGATCGTGATTTTTCTCACCAGAAACCTTCTCCTACACGCGACGATGCGCGCTCAATGTCAGAGCAGTTCGGATAGCACTGGAAAGGAGGTGAGCAGCTCGTGCGTGTCCTCCCCGACCACCACGATGTCTTCAATGCGAATTCCGCCTACCTCGGGTATGAACACGGATGGTTCGATGGCCAGCACCATCCCGGCACGAAGAGTGTCAGTACTGTCTGGGCCCAAACTAGGCGCCTCCCAGACCCCGGTCCCAATCCCGTGACCGGTGATGTGCTGGTAGCAGTATTCCGTGAATCCCGAGTCGTCAATGGAGCGACGGGCCGCTTCATCCACCACGGTACCTGAAACCCCAGGAGCTATCGCTCGTAGCGCAGCCTGCTGAGCCGCATAGACGGCGCGGTAGGCCTCGCGGAATTTCGGAGTGCTTCCTCCAATCTGCAGGCTGCGAGCAAATTCCACGTTGTAGCCATCCTTATGGCACCCCATGTCCACCAGCGCCCAATCACCATGCTGCATCACGCGTGTGGTCGTAGTCTCGCGCATCAGTCCAAGATCCGGGCCGCTAATGACCATCGTCGAGAAGCAAAAGCCCTCAGCTCCCAACGCGCGCATCCGGTGCTCTCCGGCTGCCGCAGCCTCGCATTCGGCAACGCCGGGCGCGCAGGCCTCGAGCACGGCCCGCATGCCCTCCTGGCTCAATCGAGCCGTTTCGCGCATCAGCTCCAATTCGTCGTCCCGTTTACACGTTCGCGCGTCTGCGAGAGGATCGGAAATCACCCCGCGGTCCGGACCGACTGCCCTAACAACGCGAGCATGAAGCGAGTACGGAGTATCTCCCGAAACCGCTACGCGGCCGTCCGCCCGCGCGATTCTGGCTCGTAGCAGCTCATCCAATCCGGACATAGGCACCGCGGCTACGCCGACGCTCGCGTAGTACGGGACATACGCATCCATAGTCACGAGGATAGGCTCCTCACCACTGTTGGACATGACAACGAGCTCGGCGAGCCGCCCCTCGGCGACGACGCGATACACGAACGCACGTGGATAGGTCAGATACGCCACGTCCTCCGGTCGGCTCGAGACCGCGAACGCAACGCCTGCGTTTTCCATAGCCGCTAGCGCAGAGCGCTGGTTGGCCTCGATCACCGCACGCGCGCCTGACGCCATCGTTTTAGGCGCTCTCCGTCTCGGATGATGTGGCAGCACTGGTTGGCGTGTTTGCCTCAAAGTGCTGCTCGCGCCGCGCGAGATAGTCCTTGAACTTCTCAGTGCCCAGGTCGATGAGCTCTGGCGGGCGCTCTTCGCCATCCTCGAGGATCGTGATCACATAGTCTGAGTGCGGCGAGCCTTCAGAGAGCTTGCATGGGATCGCGAGGTGGATATTGGGATTGATGTGACGATAGGAGCCCACGTCGATATAGGGCTCGACGTAGCACGCATGAGGGATGAGCTCCGGATACTGCCGGCGCCAATGCTCGAGCAACGGGCATTTGGTGACTCGGACGACTGCCCGCTTCTCACTCGACTCGACAATCGTGTTGTCATAGCCGAAGTACTGCATGCTTTCCGAGTAGGCCTTGGCTATATCCGACGCGGACTGCGCCTCTCTCTTGCGCTCGGTTACTGACAGCATCGCCTCGCCCCACTTGCGACCCATGCTCTCCGACGCTCGCGCAGCAATATGCCTACCTTCCTCGCCCTTCTCGTCAATGAGCTGTGCGAACATTCCTGACCAAGCGAGAACGAAAAGATAGTAGTTGTACTCGATCGCGTATCGCATGTTGTCCAGCGGCGTGAGCCGGCCATGCGAGATTGGCCAGGGCTGATCGCCGCCGTCATCGGGCGCTAATACGTCGGGTTCGGCCACTATTTACTCCTAGTGTGTTGATCGGATGTATTACGGCCGGCTTACTTGGCAGCCGGATTGATCAAGCTCGGTGGTAGTGCTGGCCTAGTCGGATAATCGCTGATCGCCAGTGGCAGCTGAGCCACAAACTCCGCAACGCTCATCGAGGTGTGCACGCCGAAGTGGCGGAGACCCCGCGAAAGCTGGGTGATCTGTGGCGGCGCAATCTGACTTGCCCTAAGGATCTCCAGCTGGTCGAAGATCTCAGCCGTTGGCCCATCGGCAACGATGCGACCACCGCCGAGCAAAATCGTGCGGTCCGTGTGCTCCGCAACCAGCCGCATATCGTGCGAGATGACGACGACCGTGTGGCCACGTTCTCGGAGGCCGTCGATGAGATCAGACACCAATCCGTAGTAATTCTCGTCGAGGCCCGTGGTTGGCTCATCGAACACCAAGACGTCGGGCTCCATGGCGACGACGCTGGCGACAGCGATGAGCTGTCGCTCGCCGCGACTCGTGAAGAGGGGATGTTCTTTGCGCAGGTGTTCGATTCCACACAACCTGAGCGCTCTGGTCACCTGTTCCTCAGCTTGATCCGAAGGTATTCCGTGGTTGCGTGGTCCGAGCATCAATTCACCCGAGACCGTGTCAGAGAACAGCTGATGATCTGGGTTCTGGAAGACGTATCCAACCTGCCTGGAGATCTGCGCTACAGAGAGATCCTTGATATCAATCCCGTCAACGAGGATGCTTCCCTCGGCTGGTCGCAGGAGGCCGTTGAGGTGCCGGGCCAGTGTTGTCTTCCCCGAAGCGTTCTGCCCGATCAATGCAACCTTGGCGCCACGCCGGATATTCAGAGAGACATTCGTCAAAGCGCGAGTCCCGTCTGGATAGGCAAAGGACACGTCGCGAACGGTCAGGAGTGGAGTTGTTTGCAACGCCATAGCCGCGTCTGATGGTGCATGCAGGATCGCTGGCGACGGCATCATTCCGGTCGGAACAATTCGCCGCTCGGTACCGAGTAGCGCGGCGAACCGCGTTGCGGCATCGTCGAGCACCACGGGTGGTTCCGCGGGCATCAGACCCGCGGAGGCGCGCTCGGTGACCTGAGTCCATGCCTGCGTGACCTGGGGTACGCGCACCTCACGCATGCCTTGTTGGTGTACCTGACTGAAGAAAGCGGAGGGGCGGTCATCGAGGTCGATCGTGCCGTCGCGTACCAGCACGATCCGGTCGGCATACGCCGCGATGAAGTCGCACTCATGCTCAACCAAGACAACGGTCAACCCGAACTCTCGGCACAGCCGACGCGTGATAGCGAATATGGTCTCCTTCCCGAGAGGGTCGAGTTCGGCTGTCGGTTCATCGAGCACCATGATCTGAGGACGCATAGCCAGGACGCTGGCGATGGCGAGCCGCTGCTTTTGCCCGCCTGAAAGGTTGCTTGGGGAGCGGCTTCGGTGCTCGAATAGACCCACGGCATTGAGTGCCCAGTCGGCACGCTCATGCATTTCGGCGTTCGGCATTCCCAGGTTCTCGAGGCCAAACGCGACGTCCTCCTCGACCGTCAGCCCAAACAGCTGCGCTTCCGGATCCTGATAGACAACACCAACTTCGCGTGCGAGCTGAGCGACGGATGTCTGTTTGGTGTTCCTCCCGTTGATCAGGACGTTCCCCTTGAAGCGCCCGGCGGTGGAGTGTGGAATGATCCCGTTCAGCGTCAGCGCGAGGGTGGTCTTCCCGGAGCCTGTCGATCCCTCGATGGCTAGGAACTGACCAACAGGGACAGTGAGGCTCACATCACGAAGTGCAGGCCGTTCTTGTTGCGGGTACTCGAAGGTAACCCCTTGGACCGCGATCGCCGGGGGCCGGCTACCCGAGATGAGACTCACGTGATGCCGACAACCCAGAGACCGCAGTAGGCCACGACCAAACCCGCGCAACCAAAGAGGGTAAGGTGGTCAACCCGTCTGAGATGATCCTCTCGATAGATGGTCCGTTTACGCGAGCGTGGCTCGAAGGCTCGCGATTCAAGTGCGCGGGAGAGTGTATCCACCCGCCGGAACGCAATCGCGACGAGCGGGATCAAACCCTGAAAGCCACGAATAGTGCGTCGCAAGACCCTCCCCTTCTGCAGCTCGGTGCCACGCGTCATCTGTGCCTGGCGGATGTAATCGAGATCTTCGACCACCGAAGGGAGCAAGCGGATTGACAGCATCAGCGTGAAGGACAAGATGTACGGGACGTGAAGACGGCGGAGCCCCTGTATGAGTTCCGTCTCGGAAAGAATGAACAAGAGAAGTGCTGACGCCATCACCATAATGAAGACCCGGACTCCCGAGTTCACGGCAGCGAGCAGTCCCTGGTCGGTAGGCCCCCAGGTTCCGAAGACCTTGGTGCCGGTGTGCGTGAAAACGAGCCACGACAGGCTGAAGAAGATGCCCAGGAATATCGCCGCGACCACAAACGGTTTCAGAACACTCCACTGCATCCGAGCAGCTGCCAACAGCGAAATCGTGACCGCAAGCAGGATTGCCAGGACGACCAGTGAACTTGGCGCGTAGAGGCTGCCGCTCGCGAGCACGGCCAGCATGATCGTGAAGCAGAGCACGAGCTTGGTCGCCGGACTCAACCGATGGACACTGCTCTCCAGAGGTTGATAGATCGAGTACGAGTACGCCACTGCTGAGCCCGCTCCTCCCGTGCCTTCAGCCCTCGATAATCGAGGAACCCCGACGGACGCTGAAGAACTTGTCGTAGTAGAGCCCGGAGCGCTTGAAGAAGGGCGTGAGCGCGCGGAGCAGAATCGGCGCGAGAATGAGGCCTGCGGTAATATCGCCAACCCACCAGACCAAGGCGCCGTATGGGATCGCTCCAACGGTGGTCAGGCCAATCGCGACGAGAACCCACTCGCCGGCGATGGCCTCGGCGGCCGCGCCGATCAAGCATGCGACGGCGTACACGGCAAACGCCTTCTTGGTTCGCATCACGGTATCGACCTTGAGCGTTTTCACAGTGAACCCGACGATTCCCGGTGACAGAAGGTCGGCCGCAGCCACGAGGAGCCCGGGCAGGAAGCCGTACCCGAAATACGGCGAGAACAGCAAGGTGCCAAAACCAGCGCCAAGCATCCCCCAAACCCCAAACCAGATGGCCGCAGGAAGTATGAAAATTTCAGGGAGGTAGAAGAGCGTCACGCCTCCCGGCGCGAAGGTGAAGATGGCTCCGAGGATGCCTAGGCCAGCGTAGAGCGCTGAGCACAGCGCCACGATGACGATCTCCCTGGAACCGATTCGCCGCTGCGTCGCCAC
>JANWJD010000152.1 GCA_025449555.1 Chloroflexota bacterium
AAAGGGCATGGCGGGACCGCCTCGACGCCGTTTGGTTATGCCGGGCAGTACACGGACAGCGAGAGTGGGCTCGAGTACCTGCGAGCACGGTATTACGATCCCAGCACGCAGCAGTTCCTCACTGTGGATCCGCTTGTAGCTGCGACCGGACAGCCTTATGCCTACACCGCCGGCAATCCAGTGAACGGCGTCGATCCTTACGGCCTGGATTGTTCTCTATTTGGTGGGAGCTTGCCGTTCGGTTCAGGAGGAAGCTGCAATGGTCAAGTCGGCAACGCAATTGGAAGCGGTTTGGGACAAGTCGGCAACAATACTGGGACGATCGTCCCAGTAGCGATTTACACCGGAGTAGTGGCTGGTACAGCCGTCTGCGCATTCTTTACGGTTGGCGCATGTGTAGCAGGCGAAGTACTCGCTGGTGGTTCCGTGTTCGCTGGAGGAGTGGTCCTAACGTCTATGCTATTGCCTCCAGGCGAAGGTGTAGGAGTGCCGGAAGGAGGATTCTGCGACCAGACGATCGAAGATGCAGTGAGCAGCTCGCGACAATGGTATAACACGTTCATCCAACAGGGAACACGGGCGCTGGACAAGCACGTCGGGAGAGGTGGCCCTGCATTCGAGGGCATCGCACGCAACCAGCAAACCGCCGAGTCTCTAATCAGAGACATCCTGAAGAATCCTTTCCGCGTCAAGTATGGCAAAAATAACTACGATGTTTTCGACGCAAGCGGACGAGGAGTGCGGCTACAGAATGGAACGAATAAGTTTGTCACGTTCTTGGATCCGACGCCCTAGAACCCGTGAATGACCAACTTCGGTCGGACTATGAGGCCGCTCCACGTCTGTTCCACTGGCGAGACCCAATTCCTCCTTCCAGGATCCAACAGTGGATACGTGAATCGGGTCTTGTCGTGCCAGAAGAACTCGTTGACCTGTGGCAGTGGAGCGGTGGAGGGGACATGTTTGAAAGTGAAACCATTCTCCGACCGGAGATTGACGGCACGGACGGTGAAGGCGTCGAGATGATGAACGAGTTTCTGCGTTCCAAAGGTCTCCCAGCGCAGTACTTGGTCTTCAGCACCGGTGCATTTCTCTCAGCGGTGCGACAATCGGACGGCCATATCGTCTGGCTCGGAGATGACAACGGGTACACGGAAAGGCTCGAATTCGGATCGCTGGAGGAGTGGTACCGCCAGTTAGTTCGAGCTGAATACGCTGAACGATATGGCTTGGCCCCAGAAGGTGCATAGGAAGTCGAGAATGACGTAGTAAGCATGTTGAGGACGTCTCACATACTCATCTACTTTGCACAACTTGCGAATTTAATAAAGAGACGGGTTCGCGAGACAGACGTTCTGGTGTGAATCCGTGGAACAGTGAACTGCACGCCACCGTCTCATAAAACGGACGTCAGAGACACAGTCGTGTGACTGAAGATAAGCGGGGTCGCCGCGGAGACATGATGCAGTATCGGGCCTCGGCTTCGGTGTGTATGGCCTGTCCCGCGAGGCGCCCCCTCCGAGCGCTTTTGCCCTTGAGTTGTCAGCCGCACCGATCGCAGACGGATCTCCCACCGCCCTTTTTCACCACGCCCGGACGTCAGAGAAGCTCCACTTTGCGTTCGGCGCATCCACCAGTAGACCGCGAGTCAATCCGCTCGGCGAGGATATGCGACCCGGTTGAAACACCAGGCGCCGTCAATCCAGCGGCGTACCGAATCGTAGAGATATCCGTCGAGCCCGGTATCCTGTTCATCGCCACGGACCCACAGATAGATGTCCGCGTCCATGCCCTCGGTTTTAGACGGGTAGATATACACGCACCCGAGGCAGCGTGTGCCGTCGGTTGACATGACGGTATAGGTGAAGGAGGAGCGGCGCTGAAACTCGACCTGGTGCCATCCCAGATCCATCAGATTTTGCTCCAGCGTCAGGTTGACGTGCTCACCGCCGCGCGAGACCATGGCGTCGTAGTCCTTCACCACGTGGTGGATCGTGAGCGGTCGCAGCACGAAACGCTCGGTTTCGAAGCCGGATGGGACGTCGAAATCCGCCGGCACGAGGGGATCGTTCACGCTGTTTGCGGCGCGCGGCGAGGACGGCGCACCAGTTCTCCGCCGCAGTTCGGACAGATGAAGCTCATGCTGTCCGCGCACACCGGACAGAAGGTGCATTCGTAGCTGCAGATGAATGCCTGGCTATCCAGGGACAAACCAGTCTCGCAGCGTTCGCAGGTGTGTCGCATTTCGAGTGCCATGGAGTGATCTCCCGTACGAGTTCATGATGACTGTCGCGCATGCGTGTCGTGGGGGTACGTGCCGGGGACGGAGCCCCGGCCTACGGAAGGTCGAGGGTGGCAGGTGGGCCGGGGTCGCTGTCCAGATTATCGCGTACGTTCCGATTTTTTGCGTGGTTACAGATGGTTGAGGGCGGAACGGCACGCCGGCCGTTCCCTACGAGCGCTCGCGCGCAGGTGGTCGAGATCATCCGGCCGGCCGTTCCCTACGAGCGTTCGCGCGCATGGTGGTCGAGATCATCCGGGCGAGATTCGCGCAGCGGCACACCGACGGTTCCCCATCCCGTTTCCGGGTGCAAGGCGTAGATACCAGAAGGCACAGCGCTACTTTGTGGCTTCGAGGCGGCGGGCGAAGTCAACGAAGACGCCGTTGGTCCAGCCGAAGCCGGCCAGCGAGCCGTAGAGGCCGACCTCGGCGCCGGCGCCGGTCTGCACCACGTTGTATTTCTCCCACATGGCGCCGGTGGCCGCGAACACGGCGGCGCAGTTGGTGCACCACTTCGTCATGATCCTGTGCGCGTCGCCGGCATAGCCGTACCGCTCCAGGCCGGCGACCACCAGCCACTGCAAGGGGGCCCAGCCGTTGGGGAAGGCCCACTGCCGGCCAGCCTGCTCTTGCGTGGTCGTCACCAGGCCGCCGGGGTGCTCGAAGCGCGGCAAGCCGGTCCGGACCATGCGGTCTGCCTGCTCCGGGGTGGCGAGACCGGCCCACATTGGATAGAAGCCGGCCAGAGAGAGGTGGGGATTGCGCTTCCGGTTCGACCAGTCGTAATCAAAGTAGAATCCCTCTTCCTCGTCCCACATGAACCGGTGCATGCTCTCCGCCCGCGCGGCCGCCCGCTCACGCCAGGTCGCGGCCCGTTTCGGCTTGCCCAGGACATCCGCGGCGCGGGCAAAATCCATCTCCCGGACGTAGAGGATCGAATTGAGATCGACCGGCAAATGTTGCAGCCAGAGATCGTCACAGCGCGTGGAATGATCCCAACCGCTCTCGCACGACGCCAACATGTCCAAAAAGTTGATGTCGAAGTAGCGGGACAGGCCGCCGAACACCTGCCGGTAGTGCGGTTGGGCCGTTCCCATCCAAACGATGTCATGCTCGACCTCGGCCAGACGCATCATCGCCGCGAGATAGCGATCCGCATCGGAGTCACCTCTCCTCTGCTTGACCTCGTATGCCATCCAGATAAGCGCCGTGAAAAAAGGGGGTTGGCTGCGAGAGAGGAAGTAATACCGATTGCCGTTGGGGATGATTCCAAAGCGCCGAAAGAGGTGCGCCAGATTTTCCGCCATGTCGAGGATGTGGTGTTCGTATTCGGTTCCGACCAGGCCGAGCCCCATGAAGTAGCTGTCCCAGTAGTACATCTCCTCGAACATTGGACCATCGGCTGGGACGAGGTAGGGGCGGGGTAGCCCGATGAGGGGTCCCTGCTGGCGGGGATTGAAGCGAACGAGACGCGGCCAGAACTCGAGCGTGTGTTTGAGTACGCCGGTCAGATCGTTCACGGCTACTGCCTCCATCCCGCACTCCTCCCGCCTCCACGGCGCATCGAAACTCCTACCTCACACGATCAAAGGACATAGACCGTCTGTCATCGCAGAGACGCCTCCGCCGGCACGGTCGGGGTGGCGCCGCGCCGCTGGATCACGACCGACAGGGCCGCGCCGTAGAGGAAGATCATGGCCGAGAGCCAGAGCCAGAGCATGACGATGACGCTCGAAGCGAGCGGTCCGTACACGCGGTTATACGAACTGACCTCGAGCACCCACCACCCAACGCCGATCTTTGATATCTCCCAGAGCAGCGCGCCCACGAACCCGGCGATCAGCGCCGGCTGCAGATAGACCTCGACCATGGGCGTCAATTTGTAGAGCGCAGTGAACAGCATGGTATCCAGCACGAGAGACGGTACGAGTGTGATCCATCCCTGGGAGAGCAGGCCACCGGCATGAGCACCGGAGAGCAGAATGGCCCAGCCGGCGGTGAGCACCAGCGAGAGCACGGCGAAGACTGTCACCCAGATCACCACGGCGATGCCCCGCAATTTCGCAATCCAGAAGCTGCGCGAGCGCGGGGATCTCCACAGGTGGTTGACCGCCCAATCCACCGAGTCATGCAGTCCGAGCGTGCCCAGGAGCAGTGAGACCACACCGAGGATGGTGTTCGCCACCCGGCTGTGCTCGATCGGATGCCAGTACGTGCGCAGGAACTGCTGTTGCGAGAGCCCGGGCGTCACATTGTGGAAGAGATGCTGAATCTCGGAATCGGAGACCCGACCATTGAGCACACTGCCGGAGAGGGCGAAGAAGAGCAGCACCAACGGGATGACGGACAGGAAACCGAAGAAGGCAATGGTGCCGGCCATGCCGGGCGCGTTGTCGCGCCAGAAGAGCGCTCCAGCCCGACCAAAATCGACCAACCAGCCGGTCGGTCGGAGGACATCAAACAACGATTCCCGGGGCGGCGCCTCGGCGGCTGCTTTCGACACGGAGGTCCTCTCGTTGCGGCGGAGGAACAACAATCGTTGCTTTTATAATGAACGTCGTTGACGCCGGGTGCAACCTTTGACGACCGTGCAATGCCAACCGGGAGTCGGGGACGGAGCCCCGACCTACGCGGACGTGAGGTGCACGCCGGGCCAGACCGCGGCGCCAGCCGTAGGGTCCAACCGCCCGTTGGCGCCAGCCGGTAGGGCAGGCCCGCGAGCGCAATCCGGTAGGGCCGGCCCGCGGCCGCCAGGCCGCAGTGGTCCGCCGCCCGATCCAGC
>JANWJD010000153.1 GCA_025449555.1 Chloroflexota bacterium
CCTGTCGTGCCCCACGCCTGCGGTCGGGGCCGACGCCGCCGGCCGGGCCCAACTGCTCTGGTCGGTCCCACCCCCTCGGGTCGGGCCGGACGCCTCCGGTCAGGCCGGACGCCTCCGGTCGGGCCCAACGCCTCCGGTCGGACCCAACGCCTCCGGTCGGGCCTAACGCCTCCGGTAGGGCCGGCCCGCGAAGCAGTGGCCGGCCGCCTGGTCGCCCCGCACCACGGCGGCGAGGCACTGCTTCGGGGCTTCGCGCTACACCCCCAACGCCTTCGCATGATGCCTCCAGGAGCCGACACCCATCCTACAACGCACATTTTCCCGCCTGATCCTGTACCAACCATCAGCCCAGCACTGGGGAACTTCACCCGTGAACTCACCTCATGCCAACGTCCAGGAGAAAGACCCGCCACCACGAATGCCCCCAGCTCTGGCTAAGTTTCACCCGGGAGGCACTCCCGTCGGCGTCCCCGACTTACATCGAAACGACCACCTTGCCACGCGCATGGCCCGTTTCGGTGTAGCGCACGGCTTCAGGCGCCTCGCTCAATGCGAATGTTCGATCGATGACCGGAGTGACCTTGCCGTCTTCACAGAGGGTCTTGAGCACGAGCAGGTCGTCCCGGTTGATGTTTGCAATGAAGAAGACCGTTTCCGGCTTGACGAACCGAGACAGCACTATTCCTCGGACTGCAAGTAGCAACGGGCGAAGCAGACTGCGGCCTCCGTGCCCGCGATCGTGTCCGCCGCCGATCATCACGAGCTTTCCCGACCGGCTGGTGGCACGCCGTAGATCGGACAGTGAACGATTGCCGACGAGATCGAAGACAACATCCCAGCGCTGCCCGCTTCGGGCGAAGTCCTCTTTGGTGTAGTCGACCACGCGGTCCGCTCCGATGGACCGTACCATTTCCACGTTCCTTGTACTGCACACGCCGGTGACGTGTGCTCCAAGTGCTTTGGCGATCTGTACCGCGAAGGTGCCCACGCCTCCGGCCGCGCCGTTGATCAGTACTGTCTGCCCCGCCTCGATGCGTGCCCGGTCTCGCAGCCCCTGGAGCGCCGTGATCCCTGCGATGGGAATCGCCGCGGCTTGCTCGTACGTGAGGTTCGCGGGCTTCGCGACCAGGTTCTTGTAACCGCGGGCGTACTGCGCCAGAGTCCCGCTGGCGCCGCAGGTGCCGAACACCTCGTCTCCAGGCCGGATTTCGGTTACATTCTCCCCGACCGCATCGACCACTCCGGCCACGTCGGCCCCTGGAACAGCTTTTTTGGGCCTTCGCAGGCCCGATGACAGTCGGGTGATCAGAGGCCCATGCATCTCGTGAAGGTCCGCGGGATTGATAGAAGCAGCGTGCACGCGCACGATTACACTATCGGGCTCAACCGACGGTCGCTCGATTGCTCGCAGTTCCAGCACGTCGGCCGGGCCATACTTGCTCATGATGATCGCCTGCATAGTCTCAGGAGACACGTTCTCCTCCTCGCTACTCGTCGCCAGTAATCGTGCCGTCATCCTCATCTCCTTGGCTACTGCTTCGGTTCACATACAGTGTAAGCTTATGGCGTAAGCTTATATGTACGGTGTAAGCTTGTCAAGGCTGAATTTGAGGGGGTCGATGGTGGTGCAAATCGAGCGACGCGCTCCGTTGAGCAGAGATCGGGTACTACGCGCTGCGATTGACCTGGTCGATCAAAGCGGGATCGAATCGCTTTCGATGCGCAAGCTTGGCCAGGAGCTGGGTGTCGAAGCCATGTCCCTCTACAACCACGTGGCCAACAAGGACGATCTGCTGGACGGCATCGTCGATCTCGTCCTGGGCGAGTTCGACCTTCCATCTTCTGAGGAGAGGTGGGAGACAGCCATACGACAGTGCGCAATTTCGGCTCACGATGCGTTGTTGCGACATCCGTGGGCCTGCAACCTCATCTTGTCGACCAACCGAGTGAGTCTCGCCCGGGTGAGCTACATCGAATCGCTGCTGAAATGCTTCCGCCAGGCGGGCTTCTCCGCCGGGGAGACCTACCATGCATACCATGCGATCGACAGCCACATCCTCGGATTCACGCTGTGGCAGTTGGGACATGCGGTACCGGCGAACGTGCCCTCCGGCGCCGGCAGGGAGGAGTTCGCTTTCTTCATGGCGAGCTTCGGCATCCCTCCCGATGAATTCCCGTACCTCGTCGAACACGGCGTTCAGCACATGATGGCGGGCAGCCACAAAGCCGAAAGCGAGTTCGAGTTCGGCCTCCGGTTGATCCTGGACGGACTCAAAGAGATCCGGAGTGCGACCAAGTAATTTCTGTGTCGTCTCAACTCACACCCTGGAACCGTTGTCGGACCTACCGAGATACGTGGACCGGTCGCTCTCGGGTGAAAATAAGTACGCCCCGACTCTTGCCAGGTCCCAAAAATCGGTAGCTCGGCGCTCCGTCGCCGAGTGCTCTTGACAGGTCCCAAGACCGGTAGCTCGGCGCCCTCTTAAAAAAATGTCCGACTCCCATTGATGCACCCACCAACCGTCGTAGCGTCGCCCCTCGTGGGCGACCCCCGTACCGGCGTCTCATCCGGCGTGGCGCCGCCCAGAGGCATGGGAGAATCTCTCGCAAGACATGTCCACCATCGCCCTCAACTACCGCGGTGTTGGTAGGGCCAGGCCGGCGTGCCTGGCCGCCCGGTGGTGCACCAGTTTACATAACTCAAATTGCGACTTCGCCTTCACCCTGGGGGAGTGAAGACCGTCGCGAGCAGGCAAATGTTTTGGGAGCCGCTCAGCCCATGGCCTGAACGGATCGTGCAGAAGACCCTCGCAACGAACAGCGAGCGAGGCAAACGGCACAATTCTCGAACCCGTCCGATCGAGCGTGCCTTTTCGCTCGGTTCGTCTCACCGGATCTCGCACCCGCCCGGATCTTCGCGTGCCGCAGAATCCTGACCCTTCGTGCAACGCGCTTGTGCGCGATAACACCACTCCTCCGGCCGCCGGAGGCTGTGAGACCGATACATCGCACTCTACGTCTCCTGCCATCGGGGGCAACCAATGTAAACGCAAGTGCAAATAATATGTATTATGGAAAGAAAACGGAGCGGGCCCGGAATGCGCTAGAACGAACCACCCGTCACCCAGCGCACAATGTCCTGGTACGAAATCACCAGGATCAGCGTCAGCAATGCCGCCATGCCCACCATGTGAATCACGCCTTCAATTTCCGGATTCAGGTTTCGACGGCGCACCCACGAAAGCAGTACGAACACGATTCGGCCCCCGTCCAGGGCCGGAATCGGCAGCAGGTTCAGTACCCCCAGATTCGCGCTCAGGAGAGCCACGAACAGAAACAGGGAGCTGGGACCCTGTTGCGGCTCCTGCTGCACTACCTGCGTCGTCAAGTGGGCAATCCCAATGGGGCCCGTCACCTGCCCACCTCCATGTTGCGACACGTTCTGCAGCAGGAGCGGGATGCTGCCCACCATGTCGACCACTTGCTGCACCGACATGCGGAGCGCGGTTGCCGGGCTGTAGGTCACGGTCGTGACCTTCGTCAGCGCCACCCCTATCGGTCCCTGGTTCACCGGTGGCCTCGGTCTCGGCACCAGCACCACGGTATGGAACTGGTGGTTCCGCACCAACTCGATCGTTAGCGGTTTCCCGAGGTGAGTCGACGTAATCTGTTGCAGATCCGATAGATACGTCACACGAATGCCGGCGGCGTCGATGATCTTATCGCCCGGGCGAATGTGCGCCAGCTCAGCCGGACTCCCGGCACTGACTCCGGTCACCACCGGCAAGCCACGCGGCGACCCACCCATGAACGCGAAAAAGAAGATTCCAACCGCCAGCATCAGGTTCATGACCGGACCGAAAAGCAGGATCAACAGACGCTGCCACGGTGCCTTTGCCGCGAAACTGGCCGGATCGTCGTCCTCACCGTTCTCGCCCGTCATTTTGACGAAACCGCCTAGCGGCAGCGCGTTCAACGAATACAGCGTCCCGCCTCGCCTCCACGAACGCAGGCGTGGCGGAAAGCCCAGGCCAAACTCCTCGACCCGTACGCCCATGAGCTTTGCGAGCGCAAAGTGCCCGAGCTCGTGCACGAGGATCAAAACGGCCAGGATTATAAAAAACGCGACTATGCCGACAAAAATCGTCAAGGGCGACTTCTTAGCCGGCGCTGAGGCGGTGCGCTGTCCATCGTGCCCATCTACTGGCTTCAATTATATCGCCCAACGCGGGAGACGGACAATTATCGTGCGCCTCGAGCACGCCCGCGATCACCGTCGGAATCCGCGTGAAATCGATCTTGCCGGCGAGAAAGGCCTCGATCGCGATCTCATCCGCCGCGCACAGTACGGCCGGGTAGGTCCCGCCGGCACGCCCCGCCTCGAGCGCCAGCGCGAGTGCCGGGTACCGCGTCAAATCAACCGGAGCGAAATCCAGCCTGCCGGTCTTCGCCAGGTCCAGACGTTCCAGCCGGTTCGGCCAGCGCTCCGGATGGCTCAGTGCGTACTGGATCGGCAGTCGCATGTTCGGCAAGCCAAGCTGAGCCTTGGTCGAACTGTCCCTAAAGGTGACCAGGGAGTGCACGATACTCTGCGCGTGCAGCACGACTTCGACCGCATCCATGGGAAGATCAAACAGCCAGGTGGCCTCCAGCACCTCCAGTCCCTTGTTCATCAGGTTGGCCGAGTCGATTGTGATCTTGCGTCCCATCTCCCAAGTCGGATGGCTCAGTGCTTCCTGCGGTGTGACCCGCTTCAAATCTTCGGTCTTCCGGCCTCGAAGCGCCCCCCCGGATGCCGTCAGCGTCAGCCGTTCGACCGACCCATTCGGCTCGCCTTGCAGGCACTGCCAGATGGCACTGTGTTCGCTGTCGATCGGCACCAACTCACCGCCTCCCGAGCGCAGCGCTTCCTTGATGAGCGGCCCGGCTGCCACCAGGGTTTCCTTATTGGCGAGCGCCACCAGCTTTCCGCACTCCAGCGCGGCGAGCGTGGGCAGCAGACCTGCTTCTCCCGCGGTAGCCACTACCACCAGGTCAACCCCGGGTCTGCGGCACAATTCTTCCATTCCTGCTGTGCCGACCAGCACTTCCGGTGCCGATCCCTGCAGTGTCTGTCGACCCTCAGCTACGGTGACTACCGCCGGCGGCTTGAACTCCTCCGCTTGCTCCCGCAACAGCGCCACGTTTGAGTAGCCGGCGAGCCCGACCACCCGTACCCGATCGCCGAGTTCGCGTGCCACATCGAGCGTCTGACGTCCAATCGAGCCCGTGCTGCCCAGCAGCAAGATATTACGCGCCATATCCGAACACGCGCGCGGCATAGACGACCACAACCGCGCTGAAGAGTAGACTGTCAACCCGGTCGAGCAGGCCACCGTGGCCGGGAATGATGGTCCCGGAGTCCTTCGCCCCCGTCTGCCGCTTGATCATCGATTCCACCAGGTCACCGGCCTGCGCCGCCATGCCGCCCAGGAACCCAATCAGCAGCCCCTGCCAGAGCGTGATGCCCAGTGCCGGCACTGCCACGCAACCGGCCAGTGACGACACGATCAATCCCCCCTCGACCCCCTCCACCGTCTTTTTGGCACTGATGTGGGCCATGAACGGCCTGGAGCCGAAAAGCCGTCCCGAAACGTACGCCCCGGTGTCGTATCCCCAGGTGATCAGGAAGACTACCATCACCCACCAGGCCCCATGCGGCCAGCTACGCAACAACGACAGCTGACCGAGCAATAGCCCCACATACACCGCCCCGATGACGGTCAGCGTCCAATCGAGCAGCCGCTTCCTGTCGCTGCCGGGTCTGAGGGCGTACGTGCCCCCAATGACCAGGAGTGCGACCAGGAGTGCGATCCATCCATCCGCGGTTCCCCGCTGCATCATCGGAATCGCCGCGAATGCGGCCGCGGCCGGCACACCCAGCGCCGACGTGGGCGCATACGTCGCCCGTCGAAATAGTCCGTACAGCTCGAAGCAGCCTAATCCCGCCACCGCTGCGACCGCGCTTCCGAAGATCCATCCGCCCAGGTAATTGATCCCGAGCACGATCGGGATCCCGATTGCCGCCGATGCCACCCGCAGAGCGAGGTTGGAAGCGCCTCGTCCCGGTTCGAGCACTAGAGTTTGCCGAACTTGCGATGCCTCGCCGCGTATGACTCGATGGCGGCGTCGAGATCGTCCTTGCTGAAGTCGGGCCAGAGCGTCGGCGTGGAATAGTACTCACTGTACGCCGCCTGCCAGATCAGGAAGTTGGAAAGTCGCATCTCGCCCGCCGTACGGATGACCAGGTCCGGGTCGGGCAGGGTCGCCGTGTAGAGGTATCGGCTGATCAGGCTTTCGTCGATCTCGTCCGGAGTGACGCCATCCGCCACGATGCGCTTGATGGCGTCCACGATTTCAGCCCGCCCCCCGTAATTAAACGCGACATTCAAGGTGATTCGGGTGTTATGTCTCGTCGTCTCGACTGCCTTCTGAATGGAGCGCTGCAACTGCGGCGACACGCCGTACATCGTGCCGACATGGCACACTTTGACGCCGTTCTTGTGAAGATTACGCGTCTCGCGCTCGCTGGCATCCTCGAACAGGGCCATCAAGGCGTTGACCTCCGGCTGAGGCCGGCCCCAGTTCTCGGTGGAGAAGGCATAAACCGTCAGCATCTCGACGCCCCGGTCAACACAGGCTCGGAGGATGCGATGGATGTTGCGTTCGCCCGCATGATGTCCCGCCGTGCGAGGAAGGTGCTTGCGCTGGGCCCAGCGCCCATTACCATCCATGATGATGGCGATGTGTTTCGGCACGTTTGGCTGTGCCGGTTCAACCCGCGATGGCGATTCGGCGACCACCTAGATCTCCATAATCTCGGCTTCTTTGACCTGGCCGATACTCTCCGCGTCGCGAATGGCCCGGTCAGTCAACTTCTGAAGCTGCTCGAGGGCGCGCTTCTCCTCATCCTCCGACAGCTCTTTGTCCTTGCGTTGCTTCTTGAGCGTCTCGTTCGCATCCCGGCGCACGTTGCGCACCGCGACCTTGGCCTCTTCGACCCGTTTGTGAACCAGCCTGACGAAGTCGCGCCGGCGTTCTTCCGTGAGCTGGGGGATCACAATCCGGATACTCGATCCGTCGTTCGTCGGGTTGAAGCCGAAGTCCGAGGACCGGATGGCCTTCTCGATATTTCCCAGTGCCGAACGGTCGTACGGCTGCACCAGCAACTGGCGCGGATCGGGCGCTGCGATATTCGCCAGTTGCTGGAGTGGCGTGGGCGCACCGTAATAGTCGACCGTCAGATGTTCGATCACCGCAGGGTTCGCTCGACCCGTCCGAATATTGGCCAGCTCTCGACGCAGTGCGGCGAGGCTCTTTTCCATGTGCTGTTCGGTCTCAATGGAGAAATGTTCGTCCATTCGGCTTACTTCCCCCCGGCGAGCACCGCGCCGACATCTCTGGCTCTGAGCGTGCCGATTTGTTCCCCGAATACGACCTTGCGAATGTTGCCTGCAGCGAGGCTAAAGACTACGATCGGCAAGTTATTTTCCTTCAGCAGGGAAATCGCCGTGGCGTCCATCACCTGGACCTGCAAATTGAGCGCATCCATGTATTCCATCGTAGAAAACTTGCGGGCCGTCGGTACGAGTAATGGATCATGGTCGTAAACACCTTCCACTTTCGTCGCCTTCAGTAGCACGTCCATATGGAGTTCGACCGCACGCAATGCGGCCGCGGTGTCGGTCGTGAAATACGGGTTGCCCGTGCCCGCCACCAGCAGGACTACTCGCCCCTTTTCCAGGTGGCGCTCGGCGCGACGCCGAATAAACGGCTCGGCCACCTTGTCCATTTCGATGCCGCTCAGCACACGGGTCTGCACACCCAATGCCTCAATGCCATCCTGCAGCGCCAACCCGTTCATCACCGTGGCCAGCATTCCCATGTAGTCGGCCGTAGCCCGATCCATCCCGCGCTGCGCCGCCGTGGCGCCACGCAGAATGTTTCCGCCCCCCACCACCACGGCAATCGCCACGCCGGCATGGTGCAAAGAGACGATCTCGCGGGCGATTGAGTTCACAACATCGGCGTCGATGCCATACTCTTCCCGGCCAAGTAACGCTTCTCCGCTGAGTTTCAGCAGGATCCGAGGATACTTGACCTGCGCGCCCACGTGGTCCATCTAGGAGCCGATCTGGAACCGAGCGAAACGCCGAATCACGATGTTCTCGCGTGTCCTTACCGAGAGCTCCTGCACCAATTGTTTGATTGTCTTCGAGTCGTCACGAATGTACGGCTGTTCCAGCAACACGTGCTGCTTCGCGTAATCCTTGAACTTCCCTTCGGCGATCCGATCCAGCAGATCTTCCCGTTTCCCCGTTTTTGCGGCCTCTTCGCGGAACGACTGTTTCAATTCCGCTGCTTCGCTCTCTGGGATCTCGTCGAGCGAGAGATAGCGCGGGTTGCTCGCGGCAATCTGCAGCGCGATTTCGTGCGCCACTTCTCGAAACTCGTCCGTGCGAGACACGAAGTCCGTCTCGCTAGTCAGCTCTACCAGGACGCCGAGCTGGCCGCCCAGATGGACATACGGCTCCACAATACCCTGACCTGCCTCCCGGCCCGACCGCTTTTCAGCATGCGCGGCTCCCCGCTGCTCGAGCAGTTTCTTCGCCTTCGCGGCGTCCCCGTCAGCGTCCTGCAGGGCTCGCTTGGCTTCCATGATTCCGGCCCCAGTCTCTTCTCGGAGCGCCTTGATTGCATCTGTCGACACAGCCATGAATGTCTGTCCTTTCAATATCCGTCATACATATCGCGCGAGTCGGCGATAAGTTTCACTCAGCAGCGTCTGAATGGACTGCCGGTCGCGATTCGTCCTCAGCCGGCACTATTTCGCCTGCCGGCGCATCTACCTCCGCTTCGACCGGATCCGCTTCGGCTGCTCCGGCGGCTTCCAGCTCCGGAGCGTTATGTCCACCACCGACTGCGATTTCCTCCACATCGGTTGGGTCCGCCCGCAACTCGTCGATCCCCGCTTCGTCACTGGCGGCTTCGACAGGAGTTTCGGTCGTGGTGGCGAAGATGTCTTCATCCTCATCAGCCACCGCGCCATTCTGCGTAGCGAGCTCATCCGGAGCATCAATCGACGCGTCGTACCCCTCAGGATCGGCCGTGTACCCGCTCTCGTAGACGCCGAGATCTATGCCCTCTTCCGCCTCTTCCTTCGCCATCGTGCTCTGCCGCTCTTGCAAACCCTCATACGCCGCATCGGCCATCTTGCCGGAAAGCAGGCGGACCGCCCGGATAGCGTCATCGTTCGCCGGAATCGGATAGTCGACTTCATCCGGATCGGAGTTGGTATCGAGCAGCGCGACTACCGGGATATCAAGCCGGCGCGCTTCGTGAATGGCGATGTGTTCCTTCTTGGTGTCGACGATGAAGAGCGCGTCCGGCAGGCGTCGCATGCCGCGGATTCCCCCCAACATGCGGGACAACTTCGCGATCTCGTCGTTGCGCTTCAATTGCTCCTTTTTGGGAAGCCGTTCGAAGGCGCCGGACTCACGCATGCCCTCGAGCTCGTCGAGTCGTTTCAAACGTTGCTGGATAGTCTGAAAATTCGTCAGCAAGCCGCCTAACCAGCGCTGATTGACGTAGAACTGCTCGGCCCGCGTCGCCTCCTCGGCCACGGCATCCTGCGCCTGCTTCTTGGTGCCCACGAAGAGCACCCGTCCACCGTTGCGCGTGACGTCCTGCACGAAGGCGTATGCCTTGTCGAGCAACGTAACCGTCTTCTGCAGGTCGATGATGTGGATGCCGTTGCGCTCCGTGTAGATGTACGGTTTCATCTTCGGGTTCCACCGTCTCGTTTGGTGGCCGAAGTGCACACCTGCTTCAAGGAGCTGCTTCATTCCGACGACTGCCATGGGTCTATCCTCCTGTTTGTAATCCTCCGCATCCGTCTTCCCACGCGTGAACCACGACTCGTGGCAACGTCGCACAGTCGAGATGCGTGCGTCTTTAGAGCGTAGAAAAGACCAGCGCTAACGCTGGCCGTTTCTGACGACAGTATACCACACTCCCCCGGCCCCGAACCGGCTCCGAGGAGTACTATTTCTAGTTATGTAAACTCTCCCGCCCTCTACAGGATGTACTTGCTCGCCTCGTCACTCATCGGCACACCGACCATCCTGGTCCCCACGTAGTCGGCGTCGATCACGACTTTCTGGCCCGAATATTCGTCCGAACGGAAACTCACTTCCTCGATCACCCGCTCCATCACGCCGTACAGGCGTCGAGCACCCAGGTTTTCCGCCTGGGCGTTGAGTGCCGAGGCATACCGAGCGATGGAACGGATACCGTCGTCCGTGAACTCGAGGCTGATCTCCTCCGTGCCGAGCAGTGCCGTGTACTGTTTGATGAGCGCGTTTTCCGGCTCCGTCAGAATGGCAACGAAGTCGTCCTCGGTGAGGTCGCGCACTTCCACCCTGATGGGAAACCGTCCCTGCAGCTCCGGCAATAGGTCGGACGGCCGTGCTCGATTGAACGCCCCGGCGGCAACGAAAAGAATATGATCGGTATTCACCATGCCGTAGCGCGTCGCCACGCTGGCGCCCTCGACGATCGGCAGCAGGTCACGTTGCACGCCTTCGCCCGACACATCAGCCCCGAAATCGGCGTTGCGTGTGACCAGCTTGTCAATCTCATCCAGAAAAACGACACCCGCCTCTTCGACTCGACGCAGCGCCGTTTCCACCACCTCTTCCCAGTCCACGAGTTTGCTCGCTTCCTGGTCCGCCAGAATGCGTCGCGCCTCGCGTACCGGCACACGCCGTGAACGCTTGCGCGACATATTCACGTTATTCATAAACTCCTGGAACTGCTCGTGAATCTCGTCAGACCCGATCCCCGACACGAACTCGAGCACCGATCCGTACGATTCCTCGCCGTCGATCTCGATCTCGATCACCCGCTCTTCCAGCTCGTGGTCCGCCAGCTGCCGCATGACCGTGCGCCGTTTGCGCTTCAAATGAGCGCGCTCCGAGGCGGCTGGCTTGGACTCGGCCTCCGCTTCTCCCTCTTTTCCTCTCTCGACCAGGTAGCTCACGATCCGTTCCACCGCGCGTTCCTCCGCTTCGTCTCGCACCTCCGACATGCGCTCGTGGTGCACCATCGAGACACTCGCATCAGCCAGGTCGCGCACGATCGATTCGACATCGCGTCCCACATAGCCGACCTCGGTGAACTTGGTAGCTTCCGTCTTCAGGAACGGAGCGTCCACCAGGCGAGCCAACCGCCGGGCCAGCTCGGTTTTGCCCACTCCAGTCGGTCCGATCACCAGGATGTTCTTGGAACCAATCTCAGCCCGCTGTTCCGAAGAGAGCCGTTTGCGGCGCTCCCGTTCGCGCAGGGCGACCGCCAGCGCGCGTTTGGCTTCCGACTGCCCGACGACCTAGCGGTCCAGCTCAGCAGCAATCTGTCGAGGATTGAGATCAGCCACCATATTCCCCCTTGCTGGCAGCGTTCACCTCGCTGCCATTCACACTGTGGAGCGTGATCTGGTCGTTCGTATAAATACATATCGAGGCGGCAATGTCCATAGCCGCCCGTGCGACCTCCGCCGCATCCATCTCTGAAAACTTGAGCAACGCGCGTGCGGCCGACAGCGCATAATTGCCGCCCGAACCGATCGCGATCACGTCGTTGTCCGGCTCGATGATCTCACCGTCACCCGAAATCAAGAGCAGCGTCTGGGAATCTGCCAGCACCAACTGCGCTTCCAACCGGCGCAGATATCGATCGGTCCGCCAGTCCTTGGTCAGATCGACCGCAGCTTTGCGCAGGTTACCGCTGCTTCGCTCCAGCTGCGTCTCAAATCGATCGAACAACGTCAGCGCGTCGGCTACCGCCCCCGCAAACCCGGCCAGCACGCGGCCGCCCGACATCGTTCGGATCTTCACCGCCGTGCCCTTCATGATCGTGTCGCCCATGGTCACCTGGCCGTCCCCGGCCATGGCCACCAACGACCCGCGACGGACCGCGATAATCGTGGTGGCGCGCAGAGTATCCATCCTGTCATGCACCTCGATGGGCGCGCGCATAAACGTCCCGCAAATACCCTTCAGACACGTGCGTATACACCTGCGTGGTGCTGACGCTGGCATGCCCCAATAATTCCTGCACGGTGCGTAAATCGGCCCCGCCTTCCAGGAGATGCGTGGCGAAACTGTGTCGCAGCGTATGCGGCGTTACGTGGCGCGCAATACCGGCCTGTGCCAGATGATTCTGTAGCACGAGATGAAAGCCACGCACGCTCAACGGCGTGCCAAGATGGCTCAAAAACAGGGCGCCGGAATCCGCTCCCCGCTCCAGTCGCGGTCGCGACTCGTGCACGTACCGTTCCAGCGCGTCGATCGCCAGATCGCCGATCAACACGATGCGTTCCTTCGAGCCCTTGCCCATCACCTGAATGGAGCGACGAGTCCAGTCGATCTGATCTGCCGTCAATCCCAACAACTCACTGATCCGCAGCCCCGTTGCGTACAACACTTCGAACAGGCAGCGATCTCGAATGCCCAGCGGAGTACTCGCGTCCGGCGCTCCCAGCAAGCGCTCGATCTCTTCGATCGTCAACACCGATGGCAGCGTCTTCCGGCCCTTGGGCGCCGGAACCAGCAGCATGGGCGTGGTCTCCACCAGGCTCTCGCGCAGCAGATACCGAAACAACGAGCGGAGCGTCGACAGCTTCCGCGCGATACTGGCCGGGGCGTACCCTTCACCGTGCATCCACGCGATCCAGCGGCGCACCGTCGCCCGGTTCACCTGATCCCACGATGTGATGCCAAGCGGCGCCAGCCACTCACACAGGTGCTCCAGGTCTCGCCGGTAGTTCACCATCGTGTGGGCGGAAGCGCCTCGACGCAACTGCAAGTCGGACAGAAACCCATCAATCACGCCGGTCATCGATTCGTCCGCGTAGCCACGCCGTGGATCAATTGGCGGTGACCAACTCTCGAGGCGACTCGATCGGAGCTCGCTCCAGACCGCATTCGGTGCACCGCAAGACCGGCTTGCCGCGCGTGGTCAGTGCCACCAGACCATTGCACTGCGGGCATGGTTCCGGCATCGGCCTGTCCCACAGCGCGTAGTCGCACGCGGGATACGTCCCGCAACCGTAGAAGATACGGCCGCGTTTGCTGCGCCGTTCCACGATGTCGGCGCCGCAGCGAGGACACATCACTCCCGTCTTCTTCTGGAGCTGACGCGAATACGTGCATGCGGGGTAGTTCGAACACGAAATGAAATCTCCGAAACGTCCGGTCTTGATCACCAGCGGGCTTCCGTCTTCGGGACATGCCTCCCCAATCTCCACTACGGGCCGTTCCACTCGCTCCATGTCCTGCTCGGCCTGGTCGAGCGTTCGCTTGAACTCGCCGTAAAAAGACTTCAGGAGATCTGTCCATTCCTGTTCCCCGTCCTCGACTTGGTCCAGTCCAGACTCGACCTGAGCGGTGAATTTGACGTCTACAATATCTGGGAAGTGCTGCTTCATCAGTCGATTGACCGTCTCTCCAAGTTCCAGCGGCACAAACCGACGATTCTCCAATTTCACGTACTTGCGTTGCTGAATGGTGCTGATGATCGGCACGTACGTGCTTGGCCGGCCGATTCCCAACTCCTCCAACTCCTTGACTAGGCTCGCCTCGGTGTAGCGGGCTGGTGGCTCGGTAAAGTGCTGCTGAGGATCGAGTTTGTGCAGCTTCAGATTCTCGCCCTCAATCAACTCGGGCAGCGTCGTGTCCTTATCTTCCCGCCCGGCCACGGCATAGAACCCGTCAAACGCCAGTGAGGAGCCGGTTGCTGCAAACAGGTACTCTCCGGCCTCAATCGAGACCCGAACCGAGTCGAATACCGCCGGCGCCATGAAACTGGCGACGAAACGTTTCCAGATGAGCGAGTACAACTTGTGCTGGTCAGCCGAGAGGGTCGAGCGCAGCGACTCGGGCAATCGATTCACGTCGGTCGGCCGGATGGCCTCGTGCGCTCCCTGTACATTCGCTTTCTGCTTGCTCTTCGGACCAGGTCCCAGATACTTCGACCCGAACGTCTCCCCGATATATCCCTTGACGCTCCGCTGCGCCTCGTCCGATATTCGGGTGGAGTCGGTACGCATGTAGGTAATGAGTCCGGTCCGTCCTTCGCCCAGATCGATCCCCTCATAGAGCTCCTGCGCGACTTTCATGGTCTTCTTGGGCGAAAATCGCAGCCTGGTCGAGCTGTCCTGCTGCAGCGAGCTCGTGCTGTAGGGAGCGGCCGGCATGCTCTTCGTCTTTTTGCGATCGACCTTCGTCACGGTGTACGAGACGTCGGCCAGGCCGGCCAGCACCTCGTTCATCTCGGCCTCGCTGCCGATCCGCAGCCTTTCCTTCTCGCTCTGGTCCAGACGTCGGACCAATTCGGCCGGAAACTGCCGTCGATCCTTCTGCTTCGACAACTGAGCCGTGAGCGTCCAGTACTCTTCCGGCACGAAGTTCTGAATGATCTCTTCGCGATCGCAGATCATGCGCACCGCAACCGACTGCACCCGACCGGCACTCGTGTGCTTCTGCACCCGCCGCCACAGCAGCGGACTGATCTTGTACCCCACCAGCCGGTCCAGGATACGTCGGGCCTGTTGCGCGTTGACCAGATGGTCGTCGATGTCGCGCGGATTCGCGATCGCCTCGCTCACTGCCTTTTTCGTAATTTCGTTGAAGACCGCTCGTCGTGCGTGCGGAATTTCGAGCGCCCGCGCCAGATGCGCGCTGATGGCCTCGCCCTCTCGATCCGGGTCGGGCGCCAGGAACACCTGGTCCGCTCGCTTGCTGGCCTTCCTCAGGTCCAGCAGCACCCGCTCCTTGCCGGGGATCACGACGTACTTCGGCGTGAAATTGCGCCGCGTGTCCACCCCCAGGCCCTTCGAGGGTAAGTCGATCACGTGACCGATTGAAGCCATGACCTGATAGTCTGGCCCCAGGAATTTTTCTATGGTTTTTGCTTTCGATGGCGATTCTACAATCACCAATTTGGATGCCAAAAGTATCTCCAGGTGTGAAAGGTTTCCCCCAGTATACCAGAGGGAACGACGGTCAAGGCGACCGGTTTGGCCGGTAGACCACTATATATTCAGGTTCAGGCGGACGAGGCCGCAACATCTTGTGCTTTCTGTTCCGTTGACGCCTCCTGCGCTCCAGGCCGCAGCGACCTGCGCAGCGACGCCATGTCCTGCAGTATTTCCTCGATATCTCCGATGCCGTCTCCGCCTAACAGTCGTCGCGGAATCCGCAACAGAGCGTTTGAAATCCGCGCCTCGGCGCTGTACTTACGGTACAGAGCCACGCGATCGTATAGCCCGCCGGTGTCCAGTCGCAGCGACAGGGTCTCGCTGTCCAGCGCGATCGAGTGGACCTTCGCCGCACCCGCCAGAATCTTCAGACGCACCGTCGTGAGCAGATTTTGAGCCTCCGCCGGCAGCGCTCCAAACCGGTCCCGCATCTCCTCCTCCGCGCTCCGCAGCTCGTCGACCGTCTCCAGGCCGGCAAGACGCCGGTACAGCGTCAATCGTTCGGGCTCACTGCCGACATAGTCAGGTGGCAAGAAAGCAGAGAGCGGGAGATTGACCGACACGGGCGCAGTCTCCTCGATCGGCACACCGCGCAGGCGCTCGACGGCATCGCCGATCATGCGGGTGTACAGGTCAAAGCCAATCGCCGTCGCGTTCCCGCTCTGCTCGGCCCCGAGCAAGTTGCCGGTGCCGCGAATCTCCAGATCCTTCATGGCGATGCTGAACCCGGCCCCCAGATCTTGCGCCTCGAATACGGCCTCCATGCGCGCCAATGCATCCCGGGTCAAGCGCACGTCCCGTGGATATAACAAGTACGCGTACGCCTGATTGGCACTCCGACCAACTCGTCCCCGCAACTGGTAGAGCTGGGTCAAGCCGAGTTTGTGGGCGTAGTTGACCACGATCGTGTTCACATTCGGAATGTCGAGTCCGTTCTCGATAATCGTGCTGCAGACCAGCACATCGGCTTCCTGCCGGGCAAAGGACAACATCACCTTCTCCAACTTGATATCGTCCATCTGTCCGTGGGCCACCACCACCCGTGCCTCAGGGACCAGCGACCTCAGGTGCTCGGCCATGGCTTCAATCGTCTGCACCTTGTTATGCACCGCATACACCTGGCCGTCCCGGTCCAGCTCGCGCAGGATCGCCTCGCGCACCAGACGATCGTCAAACGGCTGCAAGTAGGTGCGAATCGGCAGACGTCCCTCGGGCGGCGTCTCGATCACGCTAATTTCCCGGATACCGACCAGGCCGGTGTGGAGCGTCCGCGGGATCGGAGTCGCCGTCAACGTCA
>JANWJD010000154.1 GCA_025449555.1 Chloroflexota bacterium
GGGCCTGCAACACGGTCCCATCCGGAAAAATGAGAACCGGCAGCTTTGGATCTTCCAGCCGGGCACTCTCCAACAACGTACCCGCCTCCGAATCGTTCTCCGCGTCCAGCCAGCGATAGGGAATCTGATTGCCCATGAGAAACTGGCGCGCTTCATGCGAAGGCGCGGACCACGGGTGGCCAATCACACTGACCCCTTCGAATGCCGGTCGATTGTTGGCACGCCAGTCGCCCAGCAGATCATCCAGCACCGGATATAAATTCTGTTCCGGCGGATCCCATGGTTTCAGAAGATAGTAGTGAAGATCGACCGAATTGATGGCTCGGATTGCGGCCTCGGTATCGGCGTACGCAGTCAAGAGCACGCGCTTGGCATCCGGATACAGGTCTCGCGCTGCCTCCAGAAACTCGACGCCGGTCATGCGTGGCATGCGTTGATCCACCAGCATGAGCGCTACCTGATCGTTGCGCAGGGTAAGACGTCGCAGGGTCTCGAGTGCCTTCTCGCCGCTGTCGGCGGCCATCACTCGATAGTCCCGTCCATATTGGCGTCGCAGGTCACGCTCGACGGCTTGAAGCACATCGGTGTCATCGTCTACGGTTACGAGCACAGCTTTCTTAGGCATGAATCTCCCATTGCTCCCCACGTCTCATCCTGCCGATCTCCCCTGCAACGGGATCTCGGTCATCGGCGAAACGTGACACTCCACTACAGCTTAGCCAGCGCCGCCAAACGCGTGTTGTATTCGCGGAAGCGAACGCTGAGAATGCGGCCCAAATCCATCACGAACCGCACCGCCAGTCTCGAATTCGCCAACCTGAGGCGGTCGAATCCAGCCGGTGTCATGATGAGTGCTTCGGAGTGTTCGATGGCGCGAACGTCGGCGGAGCGAGGTTGATTGTCGAAAAACGACAGCTCCCCGAACATGTCGCCCGGCTCGAAAACCGTGGCCCTGAGCGGGCCGGTAGGCGAGGGCACCAGGACCTCGAATCGTCCCGAAGTCACAATGAACAGGCTTCGATTCTGTTCGCCCGCCCGGACGGCCGACTCTCCCGGATTAAACCGCCGAGATTGCGTGTAGTCCAGGATAGTGGCAATCTCGTCGTCGTCCAGGCCGGCCAGGAAGCCACCAGTTGGATCCTCACCTGTGAAGAAGACCGAGGAGGATGCCGCAGTCATCACGCATCTACCCCGCTGTCGCCGGGGTCTGCGCTCGCGCCGCTCCACGCAGCATGATGTCTTCAACCGTTTGGAACAGGGCTGCCCAGGCCGTGGTGTATTCAGACCGCCAGTACGGGTCGACCGACGCGGCCATGGCTTCCAGCAGGATTGGCCCCATGATGGCGTAATCCTGCTGTTGCACGCCCCAGGTTGCGTGGCGTGCGCCCAGCGCCTCGAGTTCCGGCGTGAGCGCGCTGAGGTCGTCGAATGAGTCGCGGAGTACATGCACCGTTCGGAGTTGTTTTGAAGGATCCCTTCCGGCGAAGATTTGTGCGACGCGTGGAGCGAGTTCGAACAGCCGGGTGTACATGCGATCCACGATTTCCGGGATCTTCGGGGCAATGATGTCGTAGCTCTCTTCCAGCGTAGCGACGGAGAGAGAGATGGGGGTATCGGTAGTCACCATGCTGCTCCTTGGGGCCGATGAACGTTTGATTGATGCCATAGTAACCTCTTCGACCACTCTCTAGACCGCGCGGCTGACGGTGGGAGCGGTTACGTCGGTCTCATCTACCTCGCCGATCAGCGTACTCCAGTCACCGCGCTCGATCGCATCGAGGTTGTCGCTGAGGTCGAGGTTGGCTTGCACGGCCTCCGCGGTGCCGTCGAACAGAGCAGCCGATCCAATCACAATCGCCCCGATCGCGTGCCCGTCTCTGAGAATCAATTTGCGATAGTGGCGCGCGTGACGGTCGGCGATCCGTATCTCCTGGTCGCCCGGCTGCCGGGGAGCGATCTCACCCACCGACAGCAGGTCGATGCCGGGAACCTTGAGCTGCGCGGGCGCCCTCGTTGCGTGGTACGGAAGATCACCGCCCAGCAGGTTCGTCGCCGCGACGAGAGCCTGATCGACCGATGCCGGCCACAGACCGAAGCTGCGCCCCTGAAACTCGATGACATCGCCCGCGGCATAGATCGCCGGGTCGGAGGTCCTCATGTGATCGTCCACCACGACTCCTTGACCGACCTCCAGGCCCGCCTCACGCGCCAATCCGACATCCGGCACAATGCCGGCTGCAATCAGGCATATTCCTGCCGGCAGCACGCGTCCGTCGATCAGCTCAACGCCCTCCACGCCGTCGCGACCGATCAGGCGGTGAGGCTCGGAGCCGGGTAGGTACTCGATACCAAGATCTTGCAACATTTGCGACAGGATGGCGCCTGCGCGCTCGTCCAGTTGTCGGTCAGCAGGCCACTTGCCCCGACCCACAATCCAGACACGGAGTCCGGTCCGCACGAGGTGATAGGCTGCCTCCAGCCCAAGCAAACCGCCACCGATCACAACGGCTCGCCGCACCCCCGGTCGCCGCACATGCCCGCGAATTTCCAGGGCATCGTCAATCGTTCTGAGGGCAAACGCACCTGGGAGTTCGAGCCCTTCGATCGATGGAATGCGGCTTTTCGCGCCCATCGCGAGCACCAGTCGGTCGTATGGCAGTGACACCCCCTCGGCTGGAATCACCTCCTGGCTCGGGCGATCGATGGCATCGATCGCGAGGCCGGGCAGATAGAGAACTCTGCGCCGTCGCTCCCAGTCCGAAGACAGCAGGGAGAGCTTGTCGGGTGTCGTGTCGTCGTCGACCAGCCGGCTGATGGCCATGCGATTGTAAAAATCGTGCCGCTCGGCGCCCACGGCGGTAATGTCAACCCCGGGATGGAGTTTGCGTATCTCCTCCGCGGCCGTTATGCCGGCGATGCCGGTGCCGATGATGACCACCCGACGCACGCCTGGATCCAGCGCGAATCCGGCAGTCGTTATCGGGCGGATCGAATCACTCGACTGTGCGGCGGCGAAGTCGTCGACGGGCGTCACTGTGACCGAACCCTGCACTCGCGCGCTGCAGGCCATGCGACAGCCGGGCGGCAATCCCAGACGATCGAGCGTCGATTGCTCCGAGCGCCGGACGCGGGACAGATTTTCGGATCCGGCGTCAATTCTCACCGGATCAGCACCGCAAATCCCCATGCGGCAGCCGGCTTCCATGGGAACACCATTCGCCTCTGCCAGTTCCAGCAGCGATTCGCCGCCCCGTACGAGCACAGTAGGTCCCCCGACGAATGACACTTCCGCGCGCCCGACGGACCTGGCGCCATGTACACGCAGTACGCTCTCGTCCACGCGCAAATTGCCGCCCTGGTCTGTTGACGTGCTTGCGCCTGTCCAGTCTCCCGCCTGCACTCCCACCTGAGATGCGGCGATCTCCAGCGCCACAGTCGACCCATCCAGCGCGCGCTGGAGGGGTGGCGGAGCGTCGGAGAGATTCACCGTGCGTATCTTCCCGGCGATCCGCACGGCCAGTCGTGCCTGGTAGCTCGGAACGATCAGCAGCGCGTCCCCATCATCCGATCCGTCACTCGATGCGTTTGACTCGGGTGCAGCGGCATCAGCCCGCACGTACACCTTTTGTTCATCGATACTGAAACTCGATCCGTGTGACATGGCGCCCCCGGAAGCGACTCCGAGGTACTGGATCAGCGGCCGACCGTCCTGATTGATCCGGCACAGGAAGGACTCCGCGCCGGTCGCGAGGAAGCTCCGGACTGGTTCGCTTACTTCCTTGGCGGGCTTCACCGCCATGGCTCGCAATGCCCCATCTCTGGCGCTCGTTCCTCCAGTGCCGGCAGTGCCGGCCGGTTGCATCGCGCCGGAGGAAACCGATGAGCTCGATTGAAAGGTGACGACGAGCGGTGCGAGCTCCACGGACAAGGAGGCAGCGCGGTCTCGGTCGGGTCCGTCGTTCCCGGCTATGAGCCGCGCCGCACCTGTAAGCCATGCCAGCGAGCCGCCCTGGCGATCGATACACAGCAGCGTCCATGGCACCGGGAGCCCGGAATGACGACTGACTCGGAGCCAGGCACGCAAGGGTGAACCTTCTTCTATTGCCGGTAGCGGAAACCGGCATAGCCCTTCATCCGTGAACTGCACCAACCCTTCCAGTCCGAACATGAGGATACCGTCGATCTCGCCATTGGGTCCGATCCCTGAGGCGACACACAGGTCCGGGCGAGCAATGACGTGCCGTACTCGAGGATCTATGACCTGCTCGGTGGTGCTGGTCGTCATAAAATGTTCCGGTGTCATCCTGCGTCGATGGGCACTTCAGTCAGCGGTTGCCACCGTATGAGTGCCGGCGGAAACCATCACGAAATGGTACCAGAGTGAGATTGGAGTCTCATGTCAGTTGGGCCAGGGCATCGTCCACTCGTTCCACGTATGGAGTGGCGCCGAGCCGTCGGAGGAGCGCGACAGACTCCTCCAGGCAGTGACGCGCCCGCTCCGTGTCACCGCGAGCGGCATACATTCGTCCGGATTCCATCAACAGAAGAGCCTCATGAAACGGCATGCCGATCTCTCGTGTCATGGCGAGACCTTCATCCAGGTGGCGTGTGGCGTCCTCCCATCGTTGCTGTCGGACGGCCACCATGGCCTGCACTCGCAGCACATCCGGTCTCTCCAGGCGCCCTTCAAAGAGCATGTGGTCCCCCACGTCGTGCGCCGTGGCAGCCGCCTGATCACCGAACCCTGCCTCCAACAGTGCCCAGGTGAGTGGCCACAGATACGTCTCTCGACCTGCGTCCCGGTGGAGTGCTTGCACACGTTCCATCCGAGCGATGGCCTCGTGTGGCCGGCCGTCCAGAACCTCCTGTATTGCCAGGAAGGTATGGATCCTCAGTCCCGGGAGGTCTTCATTTCGTTCCGCGATCGTCACGGCTTCGGTCAGATATCGCACGCCCTGGTCGTGCTGTCCCTCGAGTAGGTCAAGGTATCCCAGTCCCGCCATAGAATAGCTGCTGTACCACGATGGGTCGGTGGAGCGAGCAGCGTGCACGGCCGGCTCGAACTGCGCTCGAGCCTCTCGCCACTTCCCCTGCTCGACGTAGACTCGTCCCAGGACAAAGCGGGCGAAGGCGATATCGCCGGGATCACCCAGACGCTCCGATTGTTCGAGCGCCTGGCCGTACGAATCGGCTGCACCTCGGAGGTCCCCATCTCGTCGCTGGAGAAATGCCACGCTATTGAGCGCATTTCGAAGAGTCAGCAAGTCGCCAACCGACCGTGCGAGCTTGATGGCACGATCCAGGGCGTGCCGAGCGTCGTCCGTTCTCCCCAGCAAACTGAACGCTCTGCCCCGCTCCTGCTCTGCTTCCGCCACGAGCCGATCGTTGCCGGCATCTTCCGACAGGCGAACCGCTTCATCGGATACATGCACCAGATCCTGCCATTTGCCGCCGCGAAAATACAGGCCGGCCAGAGAGACGTAGAGAGCGGCAGTGCAGGTCGACGAAAGTGTCTCGACCCCTTCCTGCTCGAGCGCCTGGACTACCGGCAGCACGCGCTTGATACCTTCCTCGGCAGTTCCTCGCACGGCGTGTAGCCTGCCAATTTGGGCCACGACTCCAAGCTCAGCTTCCCGGTCACCCAACTGCCGGTACAGTTGGCATGATCGCTCCAGAAACTCCTGAGCCTCGGCGTAGCGACCTGACAGCCGCAGGGTCCCTCCCAGTTTTTGCAGCGCACCGCTTTCGAGTCGGGTGTCTCCATTGTCGCGTGCCAATTCGAGCGCCGTACGATAGTGGGACTCGGCATCCCCATGAGCGAATACGGCCTCGGCTCCATCCCCGGCCTGCAAACTGTAGAGCAACGCTCGCTCCGGGTCGTCACCTTGCAAGAAGTGCCATGCCAGCTCGCTCACCCTTAGCTGTCGTTCGCGTTCCGGTAGTCGTTCCAGAGTCGCTCCCGCTCGTAGATGAAGGCGGCGCCGGCGGCGTGGCGGAAGTTCTTCGTACAGTGCCTGTTGGGTGAGGGCATGATCGAATGCATAGACTTCGCCCCCGGTGAGGCGCGTGAGGCCGGCAGCGCCGATTGCATCCAGCGCGTCCTCCAACTCGTCTTCGGAGCGATCCGCCATGCCAAGTAGATCGTCGAAGTTGAAGGTCTGACCCAGCACACTGGCCTGGCGGAGGACCTCTTGATGCTCTTCTTGTAAACGTGAGAGGCGATTGCCGACGACGCTTCGCACGCTTTCCGGGACTTCGATCTCTTCGATCGCTCGACGTCCCCATTGACCGTCCTGGTGAAAGATATCCCCTCGCTCTATCAAGACGCGCACGACCTGCTCGACGAAGTACGGATTTCCCTCGGTCCGACGATGCACCAGGTGCGCGAAATCGTCGGATATCTCGGTCCCTCCCATGGTGGCGGAGACCAGTGCGGCCGTGCCCTCTTCCGGTAGACGTTTGATGTCGACCCGCGTGACGAGTTCCTCGCGGTTCAGGTCGCGCAATGCCCCCTCCAGCGGGTGCTTCCTGCCTACCTCCACGTCTCTATAGGTACACAGAATGAAGACGGGTAGGTCGATGGTATGTCGCGCCAGGTGCAGCAGGAGTCTGAGACTGCTGTCATCGGCCCAGTGAAGATCATCCAGGAGCAGGGCAACGGGACGGGTCGAACTGACGGTCTCGAGAAAACTGGTGACCGCCCTGAAAACCCGTTGTTGATCGTCATATCCCGTGGCGGCCTCCGGAAGTTCGATTTGCTCCGGCAAGATGGCACCGAGATACGGCCACCGATGAGCGGCCTGCCGCCGGATCTCTACCGGCGCAAAGGCATAGGCCGTGGACAACGCGTCGAGAAACGGGTAGTACGGCACTGTCTGCTCAGGCTCATAACACCGACCGGCCGCGACCAGGAATCCGTCGTGGTGGAGATGGGCTGTGACCTCCTGTGCGAGCCGCGTTTTCCCTGCCCCCGGTTCACCGGCCAGCAAGACCATCCGGCCATGACCGTCGGCGGCCCGCTTGACTCGCTCCAGCACCTGTTCCAGCTCGCGCTCGCGCGCGACGAGCGTCCCTCTGGCCAGCGAACCCAGGAACCCTCCCACCGGTAGCGCCTGCTCCACTGCCGCGGGAAGCAAGCTCTCCGCTGTCGCCGGCGCGGCAGCGCTTTCGTCCGCCGAGACGACCTTGATCACCGCGACCGGTTCCGAGAAGCCCTTCAGCATCACCATGGTGCGAGGGCGGTACTCCAGTCCCTCGAGTTTGCGAGCCAGATGGGTCACGCTCTCGCTGCACAGGACCTCTCCCCGCTCGGCGATGCTGCAGAGGCGCGCGGCCAGGTTGAGGGCAGCGCCCCGGTAGCCGCCTTCGACCGGAATGGCTTCACCCGCGTCGATCCCGATGCCCACGTGCAACGGGAGGCTGGGATCGGCTGCTGCCGCTGCAATAAATCGCTGCTGGAGAGCGGAACCCGCCCACAGCGCCTGGCGCGCCGATGTAAAGACGGCGAGCGCTTCATCGCCCCGCAATTCGACGACCTCGCCGTGGTATGCGTTCACCACCTCATGCGCGAGCCCCGCAAACCGAGACGCCAAACGTGCGGCTGCCGCGTCACCGTTATCCAGGGTAAAGCGCGTATAGCCTCGCACATCCGCGATGAGGAAGGTTCGAATCTCAGATGAGACCGCTTCCTTCTGCATTGTGGCCGAATCTTATCATGTCGCCGACACACAGTCGTCACGCTGCCCGGGCGGCGATCCGGTGTGGAGACTACTGTCCGGCCGCGTGGGCGGGCGATGGCCGATTGACCGGAAACACCTCGAAGACGGGATCAACCTGGTCGAGCACCTCTTGCAGAATGTCAGCTACCCTCTCCAGATGTGGTTGACGGAGTAACGTGAGGTGGTTGCCCGGTATCCGATGAACCTGTACTACCTGGCTGGAGACCGTATCCCAACCGAGCAGTGTGCTGTGAACCCCCTCGGCGCCATGCCCTTCGGTACGCAGCAGGGTGACGGTTCCCGAATACACGGAGGGGCGGTACCGAAGTGTGGCGCTGAGCCCATTGATGAAGAGTTTCGCCATCTCCCTGATTGTCGGCAAATGATACATCAACAGTCTCGACTCGGCGGGCACGACTCGAGCGATTGCCGCGCGCTCCAGAAATGACTTGCCGATCCCGAGTACGCGCCGCAGCATCGGTGCACGCGATCCCGCGGCCAGGTATTCGTAATCTCGCACGTACTCCCACA
>JANWJD010000155.1 GCA_025449555.1 Chloroflexota bacterium
GGACGAGCGTTACATGCAGGCGCACCGGATGGGACTGAAGGAGAGTACGACCTATGCTCGCTGATCTGACAATCTTCGCCGCCGGCTACCTCGTTTTCATAGAGGCCATCGTTGCCCTCGGCGCCGTGGTCTTCGTGCTTTTTCGTCAACCTCGTCTCGAGGCAGTGCGCTGGCTGTTCGCCGCGGGTATCACCGGGGTCATGGCAGAGGTCTTCACTCAGATGGGCGGAGCGCTTTATACCGATCCGCGTCCATTTGCCGTCGGACACTTTCACCCGTTGATCGCCCATGCACCTGACAACGGGTTCCCATCCGATCACGCACTCCTGGCAGCCTTTCTCGTGGCCTGCGTCATCCTGGTGCGGTTCTGGCGTTTCGTGCCCATCGTCGTGGTTCTCGACGTGCTCGTGGATTGGGCCCGGGTGGGAGCGGGGATCCACCATCCAATCGACGTCATAGGAAGCACCGTGTTTGTCGCGGCTGGAATGATCATCGCGATTGCTGTGACACCGTTGGTGTTCGATTGGATCACCCCCCACCTGCCGAATTCGCTGTCTGGGCTGGCTCCTGTCTCCTCCTGGCCACATTCGTCACACAACAATCAGCCATAGAGACGGCTCTTTTCGCATGGCCGGATTGAGACAGCGCAAGCGCCGCAGGTGACCTCCCGTAGCATCTGTCTGGCCCGGCTGAGATTGCGACGCGCCTCATCGAGCCACGCATTGGACGTTTCAGGGTCACGTCTGCGTTGCCAGAGTTCAACCGCGTGTTCAACGTCGGTGACCGCCGCGAGCATCGAAGACCGAATCAGTTCTCCCTGCGGCACCGGGCCATAGGTAATTTCCACCTTTGTGGCGCCGAGAAGTATGTGCTCCGATCGTCGCTGTATCTGTGGAAGGGTGCTGTTAGGAGCTGCAAGTATCTCACGCGACACGGCTGCGAGCACAGGCTTCATGTGTACTGAGTACTGGCATGGTCCTGCCGTCTCAGGAGACTCAGACAGCAATGATGTCCAACTCCCCAGAAGCAGTGCGGCCACCGGAATCGCATTCACGAGTCATTATGCCCACGCGTACTTCCACGCGCCTATGTGCCGTGCCGTCACACTCCGACCTCGCGAGCGTTACATATAGAGAGGGGTTTCGCCGCACGCTCTATGAGACGGGAGGATATTTCGATATGACTGGATTACCGTACAGGATCGGCCTGTCTCTTGCTCTCTGTGTAGTCTTCATACTCGCTTCGCATTCGGTGATGGCGTATCCGCTGCACCCGCAGTCGACGGTGTCGACCCAGCGACCCAATGTCCAGGCTGCTATGAGTCCTGACCCATATCCCCGGGTCATAGGCAAAGGGTGGGTCCCGCTCGCACGGGTGAGTGTGACGGTGCGATTCTACGGATTACATGCGACACGGCATCTTCGTGCGAGCCGAACCGGTGCTTTTGGCATAGGACTCGAGGGGGTACACTGGTGCCGAAACCTAACCGTGGTTTCAACCGACACGGTTGGGCATCGGATCGTGCTCCACGGCTCGATTCCGCCTTCCTCGTGTCCTCCTCCCAGTGCAGGCACAAAGCTTGTACTCCACGTCCTGACCGCGAAGCAGATGCAAGCCAGGCAAATCACCGTTGATGCGACGAAACCCAACCTGTCGGTAACGATGCACGTGGGCGACGTACTCTACGTTTTCGATCCAGGCGCCGGTCAACCGAGCGTCACGCTCACACCTGATGAGAGCCACTTCCGATTAATCGAGCAAGGGAAGCTTCCCGACTGCCTACCTACCGCAAGCTGTCCCTTCCCTCCTGGTAACTACTGGCGACTGGTGGCAATTGCACCGGGTGATGCGATTGTGACGCTCTCGGCAGCATGCCGGCAATCGAAACCGCCCTGCATGCTGCCGGATCGAGCCCTGCGGGTGACGATCCTGCCGTAGTGCAGGCTCCGGCGGGACAGTGTGCGTTGAGGGGTAGTGGCGGTCCCCGGAAGCCATGCCTGGTCAGCCTCGAAAGCGCTCTTCGTTTGACCATTCTCGGTGGTAAGGCTCTATCGTCCCACGAGCTTCTCGACGACCAGTACCATCGCCAGCCCAGCTAACACGACTCCTGCCACGAGTTCGGCTCGTTCGGCGAGCCGTTCCCCAATCCGATTACCCAGTGTCGTGCCAATAAAGGTAAGGATGAATGCCTGGGCCGCGATTGAGATCACTGCCAGCACTATTGGCAGTCCAAGCGCACCCATGCTAAAGCCGATCGCAAGTTCGTCCAGGCTCACTGAGAGGGAGGTTAGGAGCAAACCTCTCCAGGTATCAATGCTGAAGTTCGCCTCGTCCTCACCGGAGACGGCTTCGTACACCATATAGACCCCGACTCCAAACAGCACGATGATTCCGGCCCATGAGGCGATATCGCCTACGGCGCCACTGATAAGGCGACCAGCAATGAATCCAATCAGCGGCATGCCGCCTTCAAATAGCGCGAAACTGGAGCCGACCCGGATTCGATTGCTACGTCCTATTCCGGCGATACCGAGACTGACTGCGACAGTGAAAGTATCGAGCCCGAGGGAGAGCACCAGCACTATGAGCTTGAAGTCGTTGCCCAGGTCATGCGACATGGAAACCCATCCACCAGGTCAGATAGCGACCGCGCCTCATCATGGTCGTGAGAGAGGAATGTGAAAAGACCATTCGATTCCGTCATCGAGATTTTTGCCTCGCTTATCGTCGTGTGGCAACTGAAGGCCGTGAATGAAGAGAAGCAACTTCTGGCGGAACGGCTTGTCGGGTTGCATTCTTATTGCCGGCCCTGTTCATCGGGGCACAATTAGCCATCATACTCGTCGTCCGTTTTCATCCCAAGGCTTCGGAGCCTTCTGCGCGAATGGTGCCCCTGTCCTGGTTGGGGTCGCAGCGACGAACACCGGCGCGATGCCTAGCGCAGGATCAGGCGGGATAGTATGCGTACAGGGGTAGGCTCCCGAGACATCAGGCGCGTGCCACTGGGCCGGAGGTCAACGATTCCCACAACCTGCAGGTGTGGGCCATTGCCGGCGGCAAGAATGCGGATTCGACGGAACAGAGGCGCAACCATGGCGGCTGACACTGCGCGAGCGGACGATGTTCGCTGGGGAGTACGGCTCGAGGCATTCACCGTGGTTTGGATGGTGATCGAGGCTGGAGTTGCGTTGGGCGCCGGTATCGTGGCCGGAAGTATCCTGTTGACCGCCTTTGGCCTTGATTCGGTGATCGAGCTGGTCAGCGGCTCGATCTTGCTGTGGCGGCTGCAGATGGAAGCAAATGATGGAGATGCCGAACAGGTCGAAGCGACGGAACGGAAGGTGGCGTGGTTCGTTGCGGTCACCCTGGCGCTGCTGTGTGTCTATGTTGTGGTGTCTGCCATCCTCGGGCTTGCGATGCACATGGAGCCGGGTACGTCGCTCGTGGGGATTGGCATCTCGCTCGCCGCTGTGCTCGTGATGCCGTATCTTGCCTGGGGCAAACGGAGAATTGCTGGACGGATCGACTCGGATGCGCTGCGCGGAGATGCAGCGGAGTCAATCACCTGTGCGTACATGGCTGGAACGGTGTTGGTTGGCCTGGTCCTCAACGCACTACTCGGCTGGTGGTGGGCCGAAGATGTGGCCGTGCTGGTCTTCCTCTCCTGGCTGTTCGGCGAAACACGGGAAGCCTTCAACGAGGCTCGTGAGAGACCGGACGACGACTAAAGGAACCTGTGTGAGCGTCAAAGAAGGGAAGCCACGCCTTGACTACCTTCGCACCTGCGTGGGATAGTGTGGTGGTTCTGTCGCCCGACTTGGGCGCTAGATATGTGTCACGACGTATTCGAAAGGCGTTCGAAGACATCTATGGACGACCCCGCTAGACAACGTAGCTTGTTGGTCTTCGCGCACGCCTGGGAGATCTGGGTGATCTAACTCGTTCGCCTCCTCTGCGTGCGCCATTCCGCACGCATACGAAGGAGGTGAATAATGACCCAGACTACAATCCTCGCTTCGGTCGAGCACACGGCAGTGCTCGATTCCGCGCACATCGGAGACATTCGCGGTGCGCTCGGCACCATTCGCCAGCATGACACTGCGCCCCGCAGCACCTGGAAGGCACGGCTGCTCACCCTGCTGGCTGTCATGGGGCCTGGTCTCATCGTCATGGTCGGCGACAACGACGCCGGTGGTGTTGCCACGTATGCGCAGGCCGGCCAGAACTTCGGTACGAGTCTCCTGTGGGTACTCCTGCTTCTGGTTCCCGTGCTCATTGTCAACCAGGAGATGGTAGTTCGACTCGGCCTGGTGACTGGGGTAGGACATGCGCGGCTCATCATAGAACGCTTCGGCCGGTTCTGGGGCGCCTTCTCCGTCGGTGATCTCTTCATCCTGAACTTCCTCACGATCGTGACCGAATTTATCGGCGTCGGCCTGGCCCTCGCCCACTTCGGCGTGAGCCCAACCGTCTGCGTTCCTCTCGCGGCATTGGCCCTGATAGCGGTGACAGTGACTGGTAGTTTCCGTCGTTGGGAGCGGTTTATGTACCTGCTCATCGCGGCGAACTTCGCGGTGCTCCCGTTGGTTGTGATGAGTCATCCCTCCATCGGTCCGGTCGTCCACGACACGGTTGTTCCCGGCGTGAAGGGGGGCGTCACGGCCACCGCCCTGCTCCTTATCATCGCCATGGTCGGGACCACGGTTGCACCCTGGCAACTGTTCTTCCAGCAGTCCAATGTGATTGACAAACGGCTCACCCCGCGCTGGATGGGCTACGAGCGAGCCGACACGGTCATTGGGTCGTTTGTCGTCATCGTCGGTGCCGCTGCCATCGTCATCGCAACGGCTTTTGCATTCAACGGGACCCACCTGGCCGGAAATTTCGTCGATGCGGGAACGGCGACGACGGGACTGACGCAGCAGATCAGCCCAGTGGCCGGCACATTGTTTGCTATTGCGCTCTTGAACGCGTCCCTGATCGGCGCTGCTGCGGTGACACTCTCTACCACGTATGCCTTCGGCGACGTGTTCGGCATCAAGCATTCGCTCCATCGATCCTGGAGGGATGCACTCGGCTTTTACGGCATCTACACTGCCCTCGTTTTGGTTGCGGGTGGCATCGTCCTCATACCTCGCGCTCCGCTCGGACTGATGACCACAGCGGTCCAGGCGCTGGCCGGTATCCTGCTTCCCAGCGCCACTGTCTTCTTGCTCTTGCTTTGCAACGACGCCGAGGTGCTCGGTCCCTGGGTGAACAAGTCATGGCTCAATGCTCTGGCCAGCGCCATTGTCGGAGTGCTGGTCATGCTGTCTCTCATTCTGGCTGCAGCGACGCTCTTTCCCACCCTGAATATCCTGCTCTTGACCATCGTGCTGGGGGTGATCCTCACGATCGCGCTTGCAGTCATGGGCTTCTTCCGTCTTCGTGGGCTGTCGAACCGAACTGCAGCTCCTATTCTGCTCACGGCACGTGCCTCCTGGCGCATGCCGGCACTCAACACCCTGTCGAGGCCGGTGTGGTCCGCCCAGCGGAAGATCGGGATGCTCACCCTTCGCATCTACCTCGTTATCGCCGTCGGCCTCATGACGGTCAAAATCGTGCAACTCGCACTCGGTGGCTGACTGCTTCGTAGGAAGCTGAGGAGTTGCGTTGTGGACTGTATTTGCGCGCCCTTGGTGCTGCTGATACAAGCAATGCCGGTGCTGTGGGCGATGGCGGTTCCCGTTGCCGTCATCGCCCTGACCGCCGGCTTGCTTTTAGGCGAGCGTCGGCATTGACGGCAGGAACGAAGGGCCGGGAAGAGTCACCACGCTGCAGGGAGTGTTGTACCGTGTCGAACGATTTCCCCGCGATCAGGCTGAGATCATATCCGTCGCCCAGCAGGCTGTAGCCGCCTACCAGGACGAGTGGAATCCCACCACTCGGATCGTATCGACTGAAGAGCGACTGTTCGTTCGGGGACAAACTATCGAGTTGGTTGTGGCTTCGATCCTCCAGATCCTGGTGGTCGAAACTCACATACCGGCTGCTGTAAGTCGCACCGTGTAGATCAAACGTCGGAATCGTCCCGTCGTCATTGGCGCTGCTGGTGACATGGGAGAAGGATCCGAATTGATTCAATGCCTTGACGATTGCCCAACGCTGACCCGCGCAGTGCGGACAGTACTGCGCCCCGATGAACAGAAGCTCGGGCTTGTGATTCGCATACAGCGGTGACCCTACATGCGTGAAGGCGCCGATCGGCGGTGAGGCAATATCCGAGGTCGGCGCGCCGAGGGTGGAAGCGACCGCGTTCTGGCTCACTCCGGCGGCATTCCCGTGCAATGCGAACGCCACGGCGCCGGCCAGGACTGCGACCGTAAGTATGGCGCCGGCGATTCGCATCCCGAACCGCTTGCGGCGAGCGGTCTGCTGCGCCTTCTGTCGATTGATCTGCTTTTCCCGATTCAGCGCTTGTTGTTGCGCCTTGCGGGACTGTTTATCGGCATGGCAGACGGTCTTCATTCCTGAATGCTGGGCGGGATTCCGCATGAATAATTACCTCACTATGTCTTTCTGGACTGTAGCACTCGCCTACCCGCCGCCATAGTCATCGAATACCGAAGCGCGATGACGGTCCATAGGTGATGGCTCGGTGCAATGAGGAAGGCGTGTATCATCCGTTCCCCCGTGACCCCGGCTCAGATTACGATCGATGTCGTGGGCAAGCGAAAGTTCCATCCTCTCAGCATGCCGCACCACGTGTCCGAAAATCGGTAGTCAGGATTACAGCAATCGTGGGTCCTGGGTCTGTAGTATGCGAGGAGAATGGATCGATCTAGCTCACGAAGTGCGGGTGGCTGCCGCGCCTTCCCCTGTACCGCCGGCGTTACTTCGAACCCGATCTAATTCCTGACCCCACGCAGTAGTTGATGGAGATGTCATGCCAACGTCGATATTTCGCGACGATGTTCGTAGGTTGCTGGCTGAGCGTGCGCAGCTGATCGACGTCATGCCGGCCGGCGAATACGCCGATCAGCATCTTCCTGGAGCGGTCAATATTCCATTGAAAACGCTCAACGCGGAGACGGCGGATCGTCTCCGAAAAGACCTCCCGGTTATCGTGTACTGCTACGACTACCAGTGAGACATGAGCCCACGAGCCGCGTGGCGGCTCGAAAGTCTCGGTTTCGCTGAAGTGTACGACTATACGCCGGGGGAAGCTGACTGGTTCGCCTACGGCTGGCCAATGGAAGGCGCCGGAGCGGCGCTTCCGCGGGTCGGCGCGGTCGCGCGGCTCGACATGCCACACTGTGCACGTGCCGAGCGGATTGGTGAGGTGCGTGATCGAGTTCAGGCAGTCCAGTGGGAAGTGTGTGCTGTAGTCAACGAGGAAATGGTGGTCCTAGGCTTGCTCCGTGCCCCAGACCTCGAGGCCGACCCCGATGCCGCGGTCGAGCAGATAATGCGGGCCGGCCCTGCCACGTACCGCCCCGATGCCCTGGTTTCCGACGTACTGGAGCGGCTGCGAAAGCGCGAAGTTGGTGGTGTGCTGGTGACGCGATCGGATGGCACGCTCCTCGGCTGGTTGCGGCGCGATGACGCAGAGCGTACGGCAGCGAGCGGGAACCCTGGATAGTATGGACAAGGCAGGAGAACAGGCCCGGGGTTCAGCTCCTACAACGTCAGGTGCCCCGAAGTTGGGATTGGCTGCCGCGATCCACGCGGCGCAGGAGCACGGACTCGACGATCTGGTCAGCTTTCGAGTTTGCACGAGGACTCCGGACGCTCGCCGTCGCGATCGACCGGGCCACATTCGCCCTCGTCAGGCGATGGTGACCGCCTCGTTGCTCGCGATGCTCGCTCCGTCGGTATCGAACCAGCGGAGCGCCCCCTTCTGCGGTTGGATCGCGATCGTCAGGCCCGGTGCGGCCGGGAAGTCGTTCCGGGTCAGCAGTTTGAGCGGCTGATTGGCCACCTCGACCGAGAGAAGAAGGTCTGGCCCTACCGGCTCGACCACCTCGATCCGCGCCGGCAGCGCGCCGGCCACCTGCTCGGTCGAGACGTCGATGTTCTCCGCCCGGATGCCGATCATCACCTCCTGGCCGGTCAATCGCTCCAGGTTGGACGGGGCTTCCAGCCACTGATCGCCCAGCGCGATCCGGTGCCGACCGTTTGCCCCCTCTACACGGCCGCGCAGGAAGTTCATGGGAGGATTGCCCATGAACCCGCCCACGAAGGTGGTCGCCGGATTGTCGTAGACCTCCACCGGCGGTTCGCATTGAATGATGTGCCCTTCCCGCATCACCGCGATGCGGTTGCCCAAGCTGAGCGCCTCGACCTGATCGTGAGTCACGTACACGGTAGTGGTGATCAGGTCCTGCACGAGCTTCTTCAGCTCCGCCCGGAACTGCAGGCGCAGGAGGGCATCGAGATTGGAGAGCGGCTCGTCCATCAGCAAGACGGCCGGTTCCATGACGATGGCGCGGGCCACGGCCACCCGCTGCCTCTGGCCGCCGGAGAGCTGGGCGGGGTAGCGTTCGAGAAACTCGCCGAGCTGGACCAGCTCCGCCGCCCGATTCACCC
>JANWJD010000156.1 GCA_025449555.1 Chloroflexota bacterium
ATCGCCTGGCGTGGCGATTCTCTCTCGCCTCCGGGTGCGCCACGGGCCTGCGATTCCCTCTGCCGCGACAGCGCCGATCGCGTTAAGTATGGGAAAAACGAGTCGCTCCGGGGGGACATCACGCCCCACGGGCGCACGACCCTCGCGGTACTACTACTCGGGAAAGCATTCGCGCGGCCGCCGATTCCCGCTTGCGCTGATCGCTCTGCTGTTTCTCCTCGCTGCCGCGACTGTCCTCAATTCCATGCGGTCGCAGGCCGCGGTCGGCGCCGGGTACTGGCACACTTCCGGCACCGAAATTCTGGACGAGAATGGCCGGCACGTCAGGATTGCGGGGGTCACCTGGTACGGGATGGAGAGTTCGTACTGGGTGCCGGCCGGTCTGGATTACCAGCCGTATACCAGGATCATGGACCTGATAAAGTCGCTGGGCTATAACGCGATCCGATTGCCCTTCTCGAACGAGCTGGTCGAGTCCAATCCGATCGTGACCGAGAAAGTCGCGGCCAACCCGCAGTTCAAGGGCAGGCACGCACTTGACGTTCTGGATTCGATCGTGGCGTACGCACACAAGGTTTCGCTCAAGATCATTCTGGACGATCACCGGTGTCGTGCCTCGCGCCCGAAGACTGTGAACTTTCTGGATGAACCCCTCTGGTACACGGCACAATATCCCGAATCTTCCTGGATCCATGACTGGGTATCGCTGGCGCAACGCTATCAACACGAAGATGCGGTGATCGGTTTCGATCTGCGGAACGAGCCGCATACCGACGGGCCGGGTCCGTGGACGGTGTCGGCGTATGTCAACCAGGGAGCGACCTGGGGGCCGACCAACGGCGTCGACAACCCGGCGACGGACTGGCGCCTCGGGGCCGAACGGGGTGGCAATGCGGTCCTGACGGTCAATCCTCACCTCCTGATGTTCGTGGAGGGGGTGCAACTCTATCCCGACGCCACCAAACCGAACGGGATGGACACGTATTGGTGGGGGAGCATCCTGACGGGCGTGAGGCTGTATCCCGTGGTCTTCAACATTCCGCATCAACTGGTATACTCGCCGCACGATTGGGGACCATGGAAGTGGAACTTCCCCTGGTTTCCGCAGATGACGTACGCCTCGATGCAGAAAGTGTGGCAGGATCGTTGGTCGTTCATCGTGCAGGATCCGAATGCATCGTACGCGGCTCCGCTCTGGATCGGCGAGTTTGGCACCTGCACCAACAATCCGAAGTGCATTGACATTCGGCAGCCGGGGAATCAGGCGACCTGGTTCCAATTCTTCCTGCGCTACCTGCGCGATAATCCAAATGTCGGCTGGAGTTTCTTCGCGCTCAACGGCACGAACTCGAACGACCATGCGGCCTTCAACGGCATTACGGATCCCCGCTGGTCGACTGCCGCCAGCGCCAAGTTGCAGTCGTATCTCGCACGCATTCAGGGATAATTCAGGCGTTTGCAGTCCCTCACTGGTCGGACCGTGTTCCCTCCCTTCCGAAGTTGGAGACGCATGTTGGGCTTGATCCATGCTGGGGGTAGCCGATGACGACGCCCTTCGAACTGGACGGGATCCGCGGAGAGGTAGCCGGCCAGGGAAGACCTATCGTGCTGCTGCACGGCCTCGGCTCGTCGCGGCGTACCTGGGATCTGCTGATGCCGTACCTCGCGTCGGAGTTTGCGATCGTTCGGCTCGATCTACCCGGTCACGGTGCGTCGCGCGAACGGCGTGGAACGGATGATCTTGACTCTCTACGCTCGCAGGTGATCGACATCATCGACTACCTGAAGCTGGATACGCCGATTGTGGTAGGTCACTCCTGGGGAGCGTCGGTGGCAATCGAGCTGGCAGCACGATCTCCGGATCACGTAGCCAAGCTCGTGCTGGTCGACGGCGGGTACATGGATTTTCGTCATGTCCCGGACATGACCTGGGAACGGCTGCGCCGGGACCTGGCTCCCCCTCGTATCGACCTGGACACGAATGACTTCACGGCTGGATTGCAGCAGGATCTCGGATCGCACTGGCGGTCGGAGTTTGCCGAAATCTTCAAGGCGCACATGCGCGAAACCGACGGCCGAATCTCTCCCCGACTCCCGTACGACGACCATCTGGCGTATCTGCAAGGCATGTGGGAGCACGACCTCTGCACGCTCTATCCACAGATCAGCAGTCCGACCCTGGCGGTCGTGGCGAGCGCCCCAGGACCGGGAAGCATCGACTGGGGTGCGCTCCGTTTGCGCGCGCTGGCTGACATGCAACGCCTCATGCCGGACGTCCGTATCGTCCGGATGTGCGACACGTTGCACGACGTGCCCATGGACCGTCCCGCTGAATTGGCTCAGTTCATGCTCGATTTCATTGGATAACGGCGGGCACTCCTGCCGCTTGACATCTGTCGGTATACGTAGGAATCGACCGGCGTGGCGATCTGCCCCGGCCTCCACACACGCCACGGGGCGACCAGGCACGCCGGCCTGGTCCTACGAAGATGGCAGTGGGTGGTGGCGATGATCGACAAATATTGCGAGAGAAAGCAACCGGCCCACAACCTCCTCCCTATTCCTGAGAACAACAATATCGGCGGCTGGGCGATTCCACGGGACGAGCTAGAAGCCGGTGCAGCACCACGCTTGCGGCTCGCAGGCGAACATGGCGTCGGCTCCACGCAGCGCACCGGGCGTCTGCTCCGTCACCCGGCCGGCGCGCGCGAGGGTGGTGAAACCAACGCCGCCCAGATAGGTGGCGCCCAAATCGGCGGCCCGCAATGTGATGTCGGCAGCCGCATTGGTCCGGCCACAGGTCGCGCCGTCCGGTCCACCTTCCAGCACATACCGACCGGAATTCTCGCGGCAAAATGCATCCTCGACTTCGAAGACTACCTGGCCCTCGGTCGCATACCGGCGGCCAGCCAGGCCGGCGGCGATATCGACCAGCCGGACCCACAGGAAGTCACCCGAGTCGACGAGTCGAAGACGTCTTGGGTCCTTCAACATCCAGCGCAACGGTTCCTCCACCGGGAAGTTTTCGGCTTCCACCATCACCACGAGATCGACTCCCAGGCAAAAACGCCACAGCGCGGTTCTGGACTCGGGATCCGTGGCGATGAGCTGCGTCAGAATCAGCCTGTTTTGGGGGAAACCGTGCTCCCAATTTTCCTTGATGCGGTACGAGGCATACCCGGTGACTTCACCGGAAGTGTTTCGGTAGGTTACGTAGTAGCGTTCTCCAGCCCCATGGTGATGGCGGGGCGGGTCGCTGAGATGACGTTCCCACCATGACCCGGTACGGCTCACCGCGCCGGGCTGCAGCAGACGATATCGATCGTAGACGTCCGGTAGAATCTGCGCGGCAGAAGCTTTGTCGATCATTCGCAGACGACCGTGCTGCTCGGGATGGGTGGAAAGGGCCGCGAACCTGGGGTCGATCTGATAGGTCCCCTGAGTCGTGGCCAGACCATACCCGAATCGGCCGTAGATGATGCTCTCGGAGGCCAGGAGAATGGCCAGCGGCTCGCCGCGCTTTCGGACATCCTCCAGTTGGTATCGCATCATGGTCGTCAGTAGTCCCTGCCGTCGGTGCGTCGGAAGCACGGTCACCGCCGTCACACCGGCCGCCGGCAGCGTTTGCAGTCCGGGCACAGTGAACTGAAATGCGATTGAGTCGGTGGTGCCGACGATATCGTCCTGGTCGAAGACCGCAACGGTGCGGGTGAGATCGGTGGCCTTTAGCCACTCGCCGATTTCCTCATCGGAGACGGTCTCGCCGAATACCGCGCCCACGGTACGCGCAAATTTTGGGTATTCTTCGACCGTGACCGGCCGGATCTCGTAGTCCATAGGAGCGTATTGTATGCGTTATCCGCTGTTCGCGTCGCTCGCTTGCGGCAGCGCGGGCTCGACCCCGGCGTCGTTCGACCGTCTGAGACGAATCCAGAGATACCCCACTGCTGCCAGCAGCAGACCGAGGGAGAGCAGCTGCAAGAAAGAAGAGTGGTGGAGCTGTCCGAACATGTTCAACATGGCTGCACCGCCAAACCACCCGAGTGCGAGCAGCAATCCCGACCAGATGATCGCGGCCGGGACCAACCCCAACAGGAAGGTGCGATACGGCAGGCGGGCGCCGGCGGCGGCAAAAACCGTGGCATTGCGCAGTCCAGGCACCAGCCGGGCGATGGAGACACCTTTCACTTGATGTCGATGAATGAGCGCAACCACGCGCAGCGGCACGACACGACTCACTGAATCGGCCTGCGAGACCCCGTGGAACAGAATCGACGATCCGATCACCATTCCCGCGCTTGCTGCAATCCAGGAGAAGAGGACTATCCAGCCCCCCTGCGCGCCGTGGAGGCCGGCGGCCACCAGCGAGATATCGCCCGGCAAGAAAAAGACCCCGGCTTCTTCGAGGGTGAGCAGGCCCCCGAGGCCGATGCAGAAGAACAGTGCCGCCATACTAGCTCTTCAGGCCCTGTTCGCTGCCGCGTGTAATTCGATACACGTGGACGATGCGCTGCGCGACGGTCCAGTAGGTCGAGAGGCACAGGATGACCAGGATGATGGTCAGCGCAAACTCTTGCGTCACCTGGGCCAGGATGAGCCCCACCGCCAGGATGACGATGCGCTCGGGTCGTGCCATGATCCCGACCTCACAGTCCAGATTGAGCACTTCGGCCCGCGCCCGGGCGTACGAGATCATGACGGAACCCAGGACCACCGCGTAAATCAAGCCAACCTGGATGTCATCGCTTTTGACCATGGCATGCCAGAGCAATCCAAGGCCCACGCTGGCCTCCGCCAGGCGATCAAGCGTGGCATCGAGGAAGTCACCGAATTCGGAAGACGCGTCTTTTACACGGGCCAGGGCGCCATCCGCCATGTCGAACACACCGGCAAAGAGCAGCAACACACCGGAAGCACAGAGATAGCCACCGCCGATCACCACCGCAGTGAGGAAATTGAGCAAGAGACCGACAATGGTCAAGGTGTTAGGAGAAATTCGGCTACCGGCAATCGGCTGGATCACCCGCATCGAAATGCTTCGGACCCTCGCCTCAATTGGACCGAACATGAAGGTACGACTCCTTGCTAGTTTCTGGCATCGCTCATTATGGCGCATGCCTGGGTAGACGTCGATGGGCACAAATGAGACTCACACGTGCCGAATACTTCCTACTAAGGAGCACCACTTAGCGCTCTCCCGGAACGAAATTGGGTGCGATTGGGATTGTTCCACCAGCGGTCGATAAGCATGGCCACACCGTACGCCGCTACCACGACCGCGATACCCCCGACTACGTCGAGAAAGTAATGATTCCCCGTGACCACTACTGCGATCAACATGCACACGGGATAGATCACCCCAATGGACTTGGCCCAGAGTGGTCGCGCCAGGATCACCAGGCTGGCACCGGCAACCACGGCCCAGGCCATGTGGACGCTTGGCAACGCCGAGAATTCGTTGTAACCGGTCTGCGTTCCTACGACCCGCCCGCTCGCGTCGACCACGCCAAACAGCGTATCCCGGAAGGCGAACGAGTGGTGATTGAAGATCAGACCCGTGGTCAGCCGAGGCGGCGCCACCGGGAAGTTCTCATAGATGGCAAGCGCGAAGAGATTTACCAGGATCACGACGTTGCGAAGCAGGCCAAACCATCGTCGCCGGTAGATATAGACCCACAATGCGACACCCAGCGTGACGCCGACGTGCCCGATCAAGTAGATCCCATTCATGAGCCGCTCTACGGCCTCGGAGGTAATGGTCAGCGTAAAGATGTGTCGAGTCTGCAGAAAGAAGATCTGCCAGGCCGGCTCCACAAAGAAGCCGTGCGAAACTTCGAACGCAACCAAGCCCCGAGCGTTATCGATGCCCTCGCGTGTGCCATGCTGCGAGAACAGACCTCGCCCGAGATCATCCCCAACCTCGATTGAAATGGCGATCAGCACCTGCAACGCAAACGCAAGGCCACCCGCGAAAACTCCGGTGCGGCGGAGTTGCTGCACGTAGGCGGCAGACATGGCTGGGTCTGTTCCTTCTCTCAGTGAGGACTGAGGTACAACTAGTGGACCGATGGGGTACGCGGCGTACCACCCGCTCTGGCTGAATCATACGCCGCTCGAATCGTGCTCACAAGTACTCCGGCTTCCGCGAAGTTACGATCCGCTTCCGCCCGGTCTTCGTCCAGCAGATTGCGGCGATACATTGCCTGGAACCAATCGGGGTGGTAGGACGATTGCGTGAGACGTCCGGCGAACGGCATTTCACGTGTCTCGGCCCCCAATTTCACTTCGATGCGATCGTCGTGAATGGCAATGCTGCCGTCCGATCCCTGGATGAAACCGCCGTTCGTGCGCTCCTTCGAGGTCCATGACAGTTCAACCCGACCGGTGCCGCTGGCGAACTGCATTTCGACCGTCGCCTCGTCTTCGACCGGTGCATGCCGTGGATCGACCGTGCGCGCGGTTGCACTGACGCTGCGGATAGGTTCGCGCATCCAGCCGAGGAGCAGATAGAACTGGTGCCACCCATGGTCGAGGATGATCCCGCCACCAGCGTGCGCCAGGTCGGTACGCCACCGAGGCATCCACCCGCCATTGCCCAGGGCGGCGGCGGGCCGGCCGGTCTGGAGTTCGATACTGCGGATCGAGCCGATCGTCTCCGCCTGCAGAACAGCCGACACATGTCGGTTTAGATCCGAATGCATCCAGTTGTTGACGCTCACTACCCGGCTACCACTGTCTTCGCGGGCACGTGCCACACGACGATACTCGTCCTCCGTCAGGACCAGCGGCTTCTCACAGATGACATCCACCAGTCCACGCGTGCATGCTGCCACGATGAGGTCGGCGTGCGTGTTGGGAGGCGTGCAGATATCGACACCGGTTACTTCGGCCTGGGAGATGAGTTCGAGCGGGGATTCGTACAGCGTGGCGTCGGGTAGGAGTTCTCGTGCCCGCGCGAGTCGCTCTGGTGAGACATCCGCGACCGCTACCACCTGCATGCCCGGAAACGATTGAAGCGCGGGGAGATGACCGTTTTCGGCGATGCTCCCGAAGCCCAGTAATCCCAGTCGACGCACGTTTGTGCTCCTTATAACGCGGTGCCGGCAGCACCAACCCGCGCGCCCACCAGCACCTCTTCCAGAATGTCGCAGCCGGCGTCGGCCAGTTCGCGGGTCAAGGTGAGCGGTGGATTGATGCGTAGGGAAGAGCCGGAGGGCATGACCAGCAGGCCACGCGACAGGAGATCGAGAAAAATTGGCTTCACTTCCTCCCTGGTCAACGGCTCCCGGCTCCCGGGCTCTCGCACCAACTCGATGCCGACCAGGAGTCCTTTGCCGCGCACGTCTCCCACAATCGGGGACTGTTCCACCAGCCGGCGCAGGCGCCGCAGCAGGTGGGCACCGACGGCGCGCGCGTTCTCACCGAGGCGCTCGTCGCGCAGTACCTGCACCGTGGTGGCGGCGGCGGCGCAGGCCAGCGCGTTGCCGCCGTAGCTCGACGAGTTTCCGCTTGGCTTGCCCCAGGGTTCGGAGCGGGCAATGTGCTCGGTTGTCGCTACACCGCTTATCGGATAGCCGTTACCGAATCCCTTTCCCACAATGAGGATGTCCGGTACGCAGTCTTCATGCATGAAGGCAAAAGCCGGGCCGGTACGGTAGAACCCGGTGATCATCTCGTCGGCAACGAACAGGGCACCGACCTCATGTGCGACCTCGCGAACCGCGCGCAAGAAGCCAGGCGGCGGCACGATGTTTCCACCGCGTCCCTGCACCGGCTCGACGATGATCGCGGCAATATCTCGATTGGTGCCGTGCGTGATCATCTCCCGCAGGAAGCCGGCGGTTCGTTCGACCAAATCACCGTCGCCGCTAAACGGGGAGTGACGGGGATCGGCATAGGGAGCGGCGATCACGCCGGGAGTAGGTAGTCCGTAGCCGACCTGCTCTCCCTCGGACAGCGGTCGAGTACCCTCGGTTTTACCGTGATATCCACCCCAAAAACCGACAACCATTGATTTGCCGGTCGCGCATCGAGCCAGCCGAAGCGCTGCCTCAACCGCCTCCGCACCGCCGCTGTAAAACTGCATCTTGTCGAGCGAGGGCGGCAGAATCGACTGCATCGTCTCGAGCAGGCGGACACGGGACTCGGAGGTAAATCCGCCGGCCGCCAGCTTGCCGGCCTGTTCGGCGACGGCTGCGGTCCAGGTAGGATGCGCGTGGCCAATGCTGCACACGCCGATTCCGGCCATGAAGTCGAGGATGGCATTGCCGTCCAGGTCGTAGAGCACGCAGTCGTCCCCATGAGAAATGCAGACGCGGGACCATTGCGTCACGCTCTGGAGGCCTGGTGCGATAAGTTTGCGCTCCTGCTCGTACATTGCGAGCGACTTAGGACCGGGGATGGGCGTCACAATATGGGGGACGGGCATTCGGTTGCTCCAAAAAAAGGTGGGATGAAGTGTTGCCCGCGCAGGATTCCGTGCGGAGACACGCGTGAGAATGATATCAGACACCGCATACGCGCGCGTGAGTGATTCCACGTAGAGGTTGAGGCGGCGACAGCGGGGACCGATCAGGCTGACTTGGGCGGATCCTTGAACCGATAGCCTCGACCCCAGATGGTTTCGATAAATCGCGGGTTCGAGGAATCGTCATTCAGCTTGGCACGCAGACGACGAACGTGAACGTCGATCGTGCCGCTGTCTCCAAAGAAGTCGTAACCCCATACGTCCTGCAACAGCTTTTCGCGCTCGAACACGATACCCGGCTTTCGAGCCAGCTCCAGCAGCAAATCAAATTCCTTGGCGCGCAGGTGGATCGGCTCGCCCTCGAGGTGCACCTCTCGACGCGCCGGGTCGATGGTTAAGACGCCGAGGTGCAGGGCGGTGCTGGTCTGGTCGGCTGGCGCGGGTCGAGCGCGCCGCAGAATGACCTTGACTCGAGCCACCAGCTCACGGGGGACGAAAGGCTTTGTCACGTAGTCGTCCGCGCCCATCTCCAGGCCGACGATCTTATCTTCATCTTCATCTCGGGCGGTGAGCATGATGATCGGAATGTCGTTGGAGCGCCGAATCTCCCGGCACACTTCCCAGCCGTCAATGTCGGGAAGCATGATATCGAGGATCACGAGTGCGGGGGATGTTCTCCGCACCATCTCCAGTGCCTCGGCGCCGGTGCGAGCGGTAGTGGTGCCGAATCCCTCGCGTTCCAGGTACATCGCGATCAACCGAACAATTCCCGGCTCGTCATCGACGATTAGAATATCGCCCTTGCTCACCGCGATCCCTCCCACTTGACAGATCGATTCAATTATTTTATAGAAGCAGGCGATGGTTCGCGAATCGAACGCGCCATTTGTAATCGAAAGTTAACCGGTTGGTAAGCCTGCAGCCAGGACAAGTCTCTTCGCACTCACTACACTGGGAGGCGATGAATATGCGTTCCGGACAGTCGATCTTCACAGCACCCAGATGGCGATGCATGGCCCCTGTGTTGGGAGCGTTGTTGCTGCTTGTCAGTGGATTCGCGACGCCGACGCACGCGCAGGTGGTCGATCGCGCGCGATTCGCCGGCCTGGTCACTACCCTCTTGCCTGTCAATGGAAGTCCGACCGCGTTCGTACTGCTGGAGCCGAATGTCTCGGTCGCGATCTCGATCACGCCACAGACGCAGTTTGTCGGGAGCAGCGCCGAAGCGAACGTTGAGGGCCTGGCGCGCGACGATTACGCCGTGGTGGTTGCCAAGCGTATGCAGGGTCGATGGATCGCCACGAAAATCATGTATGATGTCGATCCGATCCTTCCCCTGCGAACTGTCTCGGGGTATGTGCTGAGACTGTCTCCGGATGGGCGACGCATCTATGTGAAGCTCGATACGGGTGGCAGCAGATGGATTACGA
>JANWJD010000157.1 GCA_025449555.1 Chloroflexota bacterium
ATGAAGGTCATTTCGTACGGGTTCAAGGGCCCTCCTTCCCTCGGGTAAAGTCCTGGGACACTGGTGAAAACTAGCCCAGAACAGGAAGTAAGCCCCACGAGAGCGGGGCCGACGAAGTATACCACCGCCATCTACTTGACGTAAAGCACTTACCTTCGTCCGAACTCCCGCTCGAGCTGCGTGTGGCTGAGATGGATCATCGTGGGGCGACCGTGCGGACAGGTAGCGGGCCGCAACGTGTGTTCCAGTTGTGCCACCAGTTCCCGCATCTCCTGGACATCCAGCGTGGCTCCCGCTTTCACCGCCGATTTGCACGCCATGGCGGCAAGTGCACGCTCCCGGGCCGAAGAAGGCTCGGGAGCGGTCTGAAGCTCGTTGAGTACTTCATAGATCAGGTCTGTGGGGCTGCCCCTGCCTGCCAGCGCAGGAATCGCCCGCACCAAACACGCATCCGTCCCAAACGGCTCGAGCTCGAAACCGGCCCTCGCGAGCAACTCGTGATTCTCATCCAGCGCGAGCATGTGTTCCGGGGTGAGCGAGAGGGACACCGGCTCGAGTAACGCTTGCGATTGAACCGTCCCGCCGGAAAACTGCTGGTCCAGGAGGTCGTAGAGGACACGCTCGTGGGCGGCATGTTGATCGATCATGTACAGCCCGGCCGGTCCTTCCGCGATGATAAAGGTGCTGTTGGACTGTCCGAATACCCGAAGCGCGGGCAAGCCCGGTATCAGCACTTGTGGCTCAGGCGACACGTCTTGCCGGTCCGACTGCAACAGGTCGGGCTGCACCGCACCGTCTGTCACCTCAAACGTATCGGTCGCGATCGAATCGTCCGTTCCCGCGGCGCCCAGTCGCATCGCGAGCAGCGCGCTCCCGATCGCCCGATACAGTGCGCCATGGACTTCCCGGTCGCGCGCAAACCGGACCTCGCTCTTTGCGGGATGTATATTCGCGTCTACCTCCCCGGGCGGAAGGGTGAGATGGATCGCGGCCACCGGGTGGCGACCCTGCATCAAGAAACCGGAATATGCCTCCTCCAGAGCGAAAAGCAGGCTGCGATTCTGAACCGTTCTCCCATTGACAAATACGTGCAATCCGCTGCGGTTTGATCTGGTCAACGCGGGCTTGCTACACAGGCCGGCCACGCCGATGCCGCGCTCCTCCGCCTGGACTGGGATCATATCCGACAGCACATCCGTCCCAAACACTGCGGCTACCGCGTCCGCCAGGATTCCGGTTCCGGGACAGCGAAAGGTCACTCTTCCGTCGATGGAGAGCGTGAACCGAACCGCGGGCCTCGACAGTGCGTACTGCGCCACTGTTGCCTGAATCTGGCCACCCTCGGCGCGCAGCGAGCGTACAAATTGACGTCTCGCCGGGACATTACCGAATAAATCGGACACACTGATCCGCACTCCGCCGGGCGAAGCGCAGGCGCCGGCCTCCCGCGTCTCCCCATACTCGACCGCGAATCGCGTGCCATGTGGTGCATCTTTGGTTTTCGTCTGTACGTCGACCCGAGCGACCGCTGCGATGGAGGGGAGCGCCTCACCCCGAAATCCAAGGGTGGCCAGATGTTCCAGGTCGTCCAGGTCGACGATCTTGCTGGTGGCATGCGAGGTAAACGCCAGCGCGAGATCCTCTGCCGCGATTCCCTCGCCGTCGTCGGTCACGCGAATCAATTTCAGACCTGCTTCTCGAACCTCGACCGAAATCTGCGAGGCGCCCGCGTCGACTGCGTTATCGAGCAGTTCCTTGACTGCCGAGGCCGGCCGCTCCACGACCTCACCCGCCGCGATCTTGAGCGCCAGATCGGGCGCCATGATTCGAATCGGGCGACGCCCATTCATCCCAGAGCCTGCACCGCTTCAGGGTGCATCACAGCCTCGGTCATCATCGCAACCCGTTTGGAGGCCTGTACATCGTGCACCCGCAGCAACTTCACGCCCTGCAACACCCCCCAGGCCACCAGTGCCAGCGATCCTTCCAGTCGTTCGTCGACGCCGGTACCAAGAACCTCCCCGACGAATCGCTTGCGAGACACCGCCAACATGACCGGATACGGTAGCTGCGTCAACTTTCGTAGCTCCCGCATCAACGTGAGGCTCTGGTCGGTCGTTTTGCCAAAATCCGGCCCTGGATCGACCACGATGCGTTTCGCCGGGATGCCCTCGCGGATGCAAGTCGCGACCCGCTCCTCCAGAAAATCCCGGACTTCCGCCGTGACATCCCGGTACACCGGATCGGGATTGGCCACGCGCGGTCTTCCTTTGATGTGCATGATCACAATGGCCGCGCCGGTGTCACGTGCCACGCGTCGAAGCTCCGGGTCGTCGAACCCGCCGATGCTGTTGATGATGTCGACCCCTGCTTCGACCGCGGCTCGCGCCACTGCTGGTTTGAAGGTGTCGACCGACAGGGGAACCGAGACTTCACTCCTCACCGCCGCGACCACCGGAATGACCCGACGCAGCTCCTCCCGGACCGTCACAACCGCTCCCGGACCCGCTTTCTCACCGCCGATGTCGATGACGTCGGCCCCCTCGCTCACGAGCTGGGCAGCACGTGCTACCGCGGCATCGACGGTCACGTACCTCCCGCCGTCGGAGAACGAATCGGGTGTCGTGTTGAGGATGCCCACCACGCGTGTGCGATCGAGCGTCAGTACACCGTTGGGAAGCTCAACCTCCAACGGCGTCGATCTCACGGTCGATGCGTTCAAGATCGAGATAATCCTCGTTATACAGCTTGTAACAGCGCTCCAGATGGAGTTGTGCCAGCCGCTGGCCGCGCTCGCCGGGTAATGCGGCGGCGGCGAGCACCTCGTTCACGCGGTACTTTGCCGGCAGAGTTTGGGCCAGCGCCTGCATTTGTTGCTCGATCTCTGGGTCGGCGCCTCCGCGCTGAATCGAATCGCGCAGTCGCCCCGTCAGCATGGACAGCTCGTTGAGCTTTTCCTGCTCCGATAGGCCGGCGTAGCGGCTGACATCCGGGTCCTGGGGCGAGGTGGGCGCTGGGACTGCATCCTCTTCCGGTAGCTGTGAGCCCACGTACATGTCCGCGTACTCCCGTGCCGCTTCCGACGTCTCGGCCGCGACTTGCATGGGATTCGATCGATTGACCGCTCCGGCATAGACCAGGTCATCATGTCGCCGTTCCGCCAGAGCCTGCAGATACTCCGCGCTTGGCACTTCCTCCGGTATTGGTGGCATGGGAGCCGCCACCATCGCGTTGCCGAGATCCATTCCCTGCATCGCTCCGGTCATAAAGCCCGGTAGGTAGCTGGTCAGATCGAACTTGATGGGTGGGACGCTCACATACGTGGCCACGATCGCATCGTGCTCATCACGAAAGTAGATGAGCGCGTGGCCGGCCGGGAGATCCCGATCCCCTCGCTCGAAAATTAACTGCATGTCCGTCGCGTCCGCACCATAAAAATGGAGCGGGTGATGGGATTCGAACCCACGACTTTCTGCTTGGGAAGCAGACACTCTACCGCTGAGTTACACCCGCCCGTGAAACACCTCAGTGTAGGCACCGACCCGCCACCCACGCAACCAGAAATGAGGGACTGACGCAACCAGGAGCTCACGAGTGGTGCACGCCAATCTCTGCCCTTATCTGCCGGAGACGCCGGTGAGGCTCAGAAACTCCGTCCTGGTCCGCGAGTCGTTCCGGAACACACCGCGGTTAACGCTGGTGATGATCTTGCTGCCTGGTTTGCGCACGCCGCGCATCATCATGCACAGATGCTCTGCCTCGACGACCACGCCCACACCCATCGGATCCAAGCCTTCCACCAGGGCGTTCGCGATCTGAGCCGTCAGTCGCTCCTGCACCTGGGGACGCCGTGACAGAATATCCACCACCCGCGCCAGCTTGCTGATGCCGACGATTCGACCGGTAGGCACGTATCCGATGTGGATCGTACCAAAGAAGGGCAAGAAATGGTGCTCGCACATGCTGAAGAACGCGATGTCACGCGCCACCACCATCTCGTCATAGCCCTCTTCAAAGCCGGTTTGCAAAACCGCGACCGGGTCCTGTTGTAACCCTTGAAAGACCTCGGCGTACATTCGGGCTACACGGTCCGGAGTCTGGCGCAAGCCTTCGCGCTCCGCGTCTTCGCCCACTGCCTCGATTATTTCGGACATGGCATCCTTGATGCGATCCGTATCGAAATCACGACGGGCGATCGGGCGGTACTCGGTTGTCATACATCGCTTCCTTTGTTCGATTTCAGCGTGGATGCAGCAAGCTGACCACGATCAATACCGCCAGCAGCAGCAGCAGCATGCCGACCGCGACCAGCAGCGTAGCTCGGCTCTCTGCCCACTCTGCAAACGTAAGTCCTGCCTCGGGGTCCACCCCGTGTTCCTCCCGCGACGGCTTCGACCATCTCGACATACGTTGACCCCTTCCCGACGTCCTACATATAATCACACGGGCGAGGGCGATTAGCTCAGGCGGCTAGAGCGCTGCGTTGACATCGCAGAGGTCACTGGTTCAAGTCCAGTATCGCCCACCACCGGCACGCGATGGCGATTGGGCGCAGTACCGCTCGATCGCCATTTGCTCATAAAGCGGGCGCGACCGCGCTGTCCTTCACGGGAAGCGTTAGAGGTGAACCAAGGTGCGGCAGATCATCATCGACGGGTATAACGTGATCCGGGCGGATCCGCGCCTGCAGTCGCTCGAACAGGTGAGTCTGCAAACCGCACGCGACGTACTGGTTCGCACGCTGGCCAGCTCACCTCGCCTTTCCAATGACCGCATTCTGGTCGTCTTCGACGGCCGCGGTGGCACGCGACGTCACATCCACCACCACCGCGTGGGCCGGATCGACACCATGTACTCTGCGCACGGACAGACCGCCGATGACGTGATCGTGGCGCAGGCGAGTGTCCTGGCGCGCTCGGGCCGAGTCGTTGTCGTGTCCAACGATGTGGAGGTGCGCGAGCGTTGCCGGGCAGAGGGCTGCGAGGTCAGCGCCTCGGGAAACTTACTCGACCAGATTCCAGGACGCCCCCGCAGGACGGCTCCCGACCCGGGAGACCTCGGCCCGACCACGCTTTCGACCGTGAAGCGCGGCAACCCGCGCCGGACCTCCAAGCGTGATCGCGAGAATCGCGACATTCGGTTTTGAACGTGTTGGCCGGTGGCCGGCCCATTCGCTGAGAAGGTGTGGGGTCATGGAAAGCAGTAACGGTGACACAATTTGGGACGTGCTGATCATCGGGGGTGGCCCTGCCGGCCTGGCCGCCGCACTGTACAGTGCGCGGGCCCTGCGCTCGACGCTGGTGCTCGAACGCGAAATGCCGGGAGGTCAGATCGCCACGACCTCCGAGGTCGAGGACTATCCCGGAATCGCAATGACCACCGGTCCTGAACTCTCGCTGCTAATGATGCAACATGCCCAGAAATTTGGCGCCGAGGTGAGTATTGGCGACGAAGTCGTGAAAGTTGACTTCACGAAACGGCCGAAAGAAATCTATACTTCCGACGGAAAGACCTTTCGAGCCAACGCCGTCATTATTGCGACCGGAGCGGCGCCACGTACGCTTGGGGTCCCGGGAGAAGACGCGCTGCGGGGGCAGGGTGTCTCGTACTGTGCCGTATGCGACGGGCCGTTTTTCCGCGATCGACCGGTGGCGGTCGTCGGCGGGGGCGACGCTGCGTTCGACGAAGGACTGTACCTCACAAAGTACGCGTCGAAGGTCATCATTATCCATCGACGGGATGAATTTCGAGCCCAAAAACTACTCATCGATCGGGCACGCACCAATCCGAAAATCGAATTCTTGACCAGTACAGTGGTCGAAAAGGTCAACGGCCGGGGCAGTGTCCAATCAGTTACCGTGCGAGATCTCAAGTCGAACGAGGTGTATGACCTGCCGCTCGGTGGCCTCTTCGTCTATATCGGAAACATTCCAAACACCGGTATGTTTGGAGACGGTATCGAGGTGGATGAGAATGGCTATATTCGGGTCGATGAAACCATGGCAACCGGCTGCCCGGGTGTCTACGTGGCGGGCGACGTGCGAAAGAACCCGCTCAAGCAGGTCGTCACCGCCGCAGCCGACGGATCGATCGCCGCGTTGACGGCTGACAAGTATCTCGACAATTTGGAGGCAGTCATGGGTCCTGTCCATGCAGAACGAGGAGCCGAAGAGGCTGTCCACTGGGAAACGGCGTACTAGATGGCGACGGTTGCAGCGCGAACCGCCCAGCGAGTCCTGGCAAGCGACCTTGCCCAGCACACTGGCGAGCAGGTGCGAATCGAAGGCTGGATCCATGCCATTCGAAAATTTGGCGCGGTCAATTTCCTGGTGGTGCGCGACCGCTCCGGCATGGCTCAGGTCGTGCTCGAGCCGGAGGACGTTGCGCCCCTGGACGGTCTACAGGTGGAGACCGTAGTGGCGGTCTACGGCACCGTGGAAGAGGAACCCCGGGCCTCACACGGCGTCGAGATCCGGCATGCTCGGGTTGAAGTCATTTCTCCCGTCACCGATGTTCTGCCGTTTGAACTCAATAAGAAGAAGTTCAAGCCGACCCTCGACGTCTTCCTCAACAATGCACCGGTGGGTCTGCGGTATCCAACGCGCCAGGCCACGTTCCGGCTCTACAGCGATCTGCTGTTCGGCTTTCGTGATTATCTTGACCACCGGAACTTTGTGGAGATCCACACTCCCACCATGGTCGGCGCGGCCACGGAAGGCGGGGCCAACGTCTTTCAACTCGACTACTTCGGCCGCCCCGCATACCTGGCGCAAAGCCCTCAGCTCTACAAGCAGATCATGGTTGGAGTGTTCGAACGTGTCTTCGAGATAGGGCCGGCATTCCGCGCAGAAGAGCACTATACGGTGCGCCATCTCAACGAGTACAACAGCCTCGATGTGGAAATGGCGTTTATCGAAAGCTTCCATGAGGTCATGGACCTCTTGATTGAGTTGCTGGAACATATGGTGCAAACGGCGCTGGAACGCCATCCCCACGATGCCGAATTGGCCGGAATGCAGATGCCGCGCTTCGGTGAAGTGCCGCGCCTCAAGTTCCGTGATGCGCAGCGCATGATCCTCGAGCGCTATGCTGAGGATCGTTCGAACGACCTTGATCTGTCCCCCCAGGACGAACGATGGATCGGCGAGTGGGCGGCAGAGGAGTTCAAGTCTGACTTCGTGTTCGTCACGCACTATCCCACGTCCAAGCGTGCCTTTTATACGTTGCCAGACCCTGAGGACCCGGAGCACTCACTGAGCTTCGACCTGATCTTTCAGGGACAGGAGCTGGTCAGCGGGAGCCAACGCGTGCATCGCTACGATCAACTCCTGCAGATCATGGAGCAACGAGGCATGAACCCGGAGTCGTTCGCCGGGTACCTGCAAGCCTTCAAGTTCGGGATGCCGCCCGAGGGCGGATTCGCTATCGGCTCAGAGCGTCTGCTCATGCGACTGGTCGGAGCCGAGAATCTTCGCGAGACGACTCTGTTTCCGCGTGATGTCAACCGGCTTGGTCCGTAACAAACCATGACACAGCCCGCTCCGCTCCGCGTGGCGTTTACCACGCTCGGCTGCAAAGTGAATCAAAGTGAGTCCGATACGATGGCTCGTCAGTTTACGGCGGCCGGACACCGCTGCGTGCCGTTTGAGGAGTCAGCCGACGTCTACGTGGTCAACACCTGCACGGTGACCCACGTGGCCGACAAGAAATCGAGGCAGATGTTGAGTCAGGCGCGCCGGCTCAATCCCGAAGCGCTGGTTGTCGCCACCGGATGCTACGCCAGTATCGTGGGCGCTGCTCTGGCCGATGAATCGACCATGGTGGTGCGAAATCGCGATAAAGATCGGCTCCTTCCTCTGGTCGAGGGTCGCCTGAGCCGCGTCTCTCCCGATGCCCCGTATTTTTCCGACCAGGAGAAGTATCTGGATACCTCCGGCGGCCAGGAGCGAACTCGCGCGATGGTCAAGGCGCAGGACGGGTGCGATTCCCACTGCACCTACTGCATCATTCCGCGGGCGCGCGGTCGATCGCGGAGTGTGTCGGCGGAAGACGTGGTACGGCGCGTCCAGGCGCTGGAGCGCGCAGGACACGCTGAGGTGGTCATCACCGGGGTCGATCTGGGGAGTTACGGTGAAGACGCTCCAAATCTGCCTGATCTGGGAGCACTCCTGGAACGTGTACTGCGGCAAACCGATTTGCCACGAATCCGGGTCTCTTCACTCGAGCCGGGAGACTTCGACCCGGCCTGGCTCCAACTCTGGCAGAGCCCTCGGCTCTGTCGCCACTTACATGTTCCCTTGCAAGCGGGGAGCGCGAGCGTGCTGGAACGGATGGAGCGCCGCTACCAGCCCGGGCAATTCGCCGAGATGGTCGCAAGGTGCCGGGCAGAGATTCCCGGCGTGACGATCACCACCGATGTGATGGTCGGATTTCCAGGGGAGACCGAAGCCGATTTTGCTGAGAGCTACGACTTTATCCGAAGGATCGCTTTCGACGGGATGCACGTCTTCAAGTACTCGCCTCGCTCCGGAACGCGGGCCGCACACCTGCCGGACATGGTGACGAACGAGGCGAAGGCCGAACGAAGCCGGCTGCTGCGCGATGAAGCGCTGCAGGGCCTGGAGAGGTTGCGGGCACGCCATGTGGGAGTAGCGGCCTGGGTAGCGTGGGAAAGCGATATTGATGGCATCTGGCGCGGGCTGACCGACACCAACGTGCGCGCGTACGGACCGGCGGATTCGTTCTCAATGGGCCGGCTCGCCCAGGTGCGCCTCACGCAACCCTACCAGGACGGTCTGTGGAGCAACTCGCTGCGGACGGAGATTCCGCTCGTCGCGGTGGGCTAACTCGCTAGCCGTCGCCTTCCGTGCCGACTCCGATACGCAGATAGGCGTCCGCATAATCCGCACGGGTCTTGAAGTCAATCAAGCGAGTTCGCATGCTCTCGACGTCAACACCCAGTGCAACCTTTTCGGCTTCGGTGATAACCACACTGAGCGCACGAGTCGCGGCATCGACAAACCTGCGGTCAACGCGCGGCTCGCCGAAGGAGGTCTCGTCGTCGCGATACCTGGGGTCCAGGAGCCTGTCCAGCTCTTCCTTGGCCGCCACCGCCGACACCTGTGCTCGACCGGCATGCTCGATCGTTTCTCGAGTCGTGGTCGCCAGAAGTGCATCGCGGATGTGGGATTGCAACTCCTCCACGGTGGACTGAACGGCTCGAATTTCGCGGTACATCGTCCCTTACCTCATGCTACTCATACTCGGATGCCCTGTCAGGCGTGCCAGCCATGTTCGCATGCTGGCCCCATCCTGCACCCTGATATTCTTGCACGCTCCATACTCGTGCGCGTTCACGGACGCGGGCCAGCCGGCACGCTCCCACTGCTGGAACGTGGTGCCTGGAGTGCCGGGCCGTCGGGGTCAGCCGCGTACAATTGCTGCACACCATCTGGAGGGTATGAGCCGTACCATGGATAAGGCCGACAATGCGCCGAACGTCTACTATGCCCGCGTTCGAAGCCATCAAACCGATCTGAATGCTGCCATGTACCACGGAGCGTACCTCGACCTGTTCGACGATGCTCGTATTGAGACGTTTCGGCGCATCGGATACACCTACGAGCGCATGCTGGCCGGCAACTGGGGTGTCTTCATTCGGACTGTCCACTGCGATTTTCACGCGCCGGCGTTCATGGACGACTGGATCTCGGTCACGGTGTCCATCCCACGTCTCACCACCGCCACTATGACCGCGCGCTACGAGTGTCGACGCGGGGAAGAGTTATTGGTTGCGGGAGAAAATACCTACGTCTTTGTCGACGATAGCCGGAAGCCGCTGCGGGTGCCGAGGGATCTGCGCGCCCTCATTGAAGAGTATCGCGATCTACTCAATCTCACTACGTGATTCCGACCATGGACCAATTGTTGTTCGTGGGCATCAATCCGGTGGCCGTTACATCCAGACCTTGCACCGTCGATCGGGTGAGATAGGCGAGTGTCCCATTGGCCAGCGGTATGATCCGTCCTTTGGACAGCGCCCAGTTCTCGAGAACACTGTAGGCGGTCATACGGGTGACTGGATCGTTGGTCAAGGCGTTCGCTTGTGAGAGATCGGATCGATACCAGTTCGGAGAGTCACCAGCGATGATGGTCAACCAGCGACCGGGGTCGGGCAGCAAGAACGTCGCGTGCACGATCCACACGGTCTGCGGTGCAGCCTGATCGGTGGCCCATTGTCGCTCCAACGCGGCCCGCAATCTCTGCGACAGCTTGTCGCCGGGCTGCGCCACGCGCACTTGAATCGGTGAGGTGGGGACCGACGAATCGGTCGGGCTGCTGAGCGTCGGGGGAGATGAAACGTAGTCGGGCACCGTAGCGGGTACCGCCGATTGAAGTGGCGTCAGCGCCGGCCCGGTGCCCTGCAAGAGGCGATTGCGATCCAGAGCCGCTGCCAGCTGCGGTCCCTCGGAGAGCGGCGCGACGGCATAGTACCCATCGAGTGCGTTACTTTCGTTGAACTCGGGGCGACTCGCCAGGGACGACATTCTGGCGGGCGGAACCCACGCTGCATCTAACAATCCTTTCCTGAACATCTCCAGGCCCGTAGCTGCGTTGTTGACGGCGACGAGCTTGACACTGTCGATTTGTATCGGTTCGCCGAAGTAATTGCGACGCGGCACGAAAACAAGAGTCGACGGCGGCTCGCGTGCGGCTCGTACGAAAGGACCCAATCCGCCCGATCCGTAACGAGACACGATCGCTGCCACGGGAAAGGCGAGCTTCTCGAGGAACGTCGCGTCCGGCGCGCTCAGATGGATCTGAACGGTCAGCCGGTGCACCACCCTGACACCGGTAAGCACCTGCGTACTGCCGTCTTCCACCCGACTCGCACCCGCAATGCCTCCGAGATATTGGACGGCCAACGGAGAATGTTCGCTCGGACTGAGCGCGCGCGCGAACGAATGAGCCACATCAGCGGCAGTGCACGGTGTGCCGTCCGCATAGCGTGCATCCTGGCGAATCGTGAAGGTGTAGGTACGCCCATCGGTTGAGATCGTCGGTATAGAAACCGCGAGTTCGGGAATGACGTGCAAATCCGGGCTGAACTTCACCAAGCCGGCGTTGACCAACGATGTGATAAGTAAGGGAGTCGATGAGGACGCCCTGGCAGGATCGAATATGCCGGGGTCGAAGTGATTCGGTGAACCGTACCAGGGTAGGCGAAGCGTGTTCTCCTGTCGGGAGAGGGTCGGCGTGGAGCTGAGCGAACATCCGCCGAGCGCGCAGGCACACGTCAGGGAAAACGCGATCCACGGTCGCAGCCGCGTTGTCGCTGGCCGGAATACACGAAAGGTCGGCGGGGAAATCGGTAGAGCAGGCACGCCGAATTGTACGTGTCCGGCGAACCCAAATTCGTGGCGGCGATAACCGCAGCCAAAAAGAAGACGGCGCCCTATGCGGGCGCCGTCCAAGCTTGCCATGGAGCCGATGGCCGGACTCGAACCGGCGACATGACGCTTACGAAGCGCCTGCTCTACCAACTGAGCTACATCGGCACAAGAAAAAAGCGCATGCGCGCTGCCGCCATTGTATTTGACCGTGTGCGTACAAGACAATCACGCGCCGTTCGTGCCTGGCGTCGTGTCACGCTCCATTCGCCGCCACGTGCCCGATCCGTCGCAATGGCCGCCTGTTGTGCTCAAATGCCGTCGTCAGGCACAATCATGCAATACGTCGGCCGGACTTCGAGACGGCTTGTATGCGAGGTGGAGAGGGATGGAAGCGCCCTGTCGACGCGGCCCCTGGGTCAAGCCGACCTCCGTTCGGAGGAACGGTACGCGGTTGCATTCCACGAGGTTCGAGTGTCCTTCATGACTAGTTCGTCGGACCATGGCAAGGAATCACCTTCCGTGCTGGATCCGGAGACGCTCGAGCATCTGCTGCGCCAACTCGAAACTACGGACATCGACGAGTTCGAAATCGTGCAGGGAAACGCGCGCATCTACCTTCGGCGGGAACCGGGTCATCACGCTGGACGCTCGCCGGACCAGCGACTACCGCTTCCGGAGCAAGAGTCAGATTTTGCGATCACGGCCCCACTCACGGGAATCTTCTATGGCCGGCCGTCGCCCGAACAGGCGGCGTACGTCGAGGAGGGACAGTCCGTCGAGCGCGGCCAGGTCGTCGCTTTGATCGAAACGATGAAGCTCTTCAACGAAGTCATTGCTGAGCTGCACGGCGAAGTGACCCGAGTCGCGGTGAAGGACGGCGATCTGGTCGAGCTCGGGCAGCCTCTGGTCTATATCAGCCCTTCCGAGCCGGACGGCACGGAATGAGGACGTCTGCCGTTACTGGTTGGGGAATGTATGTTCCGGAGCGGATCGTCACCAATGACGAGCTCGCGCGTTCAGTGAATACTTCTGACGAATGGATCGCTTCGAGGACCGGTATCAGACAACGCAGGGTGGCTGCGCCCGAAGACACTACGTCGTCTATGGGCATTCGTGCGGCCCGAGATGCCATTCGAGGCGCGGGACTGACGCCGGGCGATATCGACCTGGTGATCGTCGGCACGGCGACTCCCGACTATCCATTTCCTGCCACTGCCTGCCTGATTCAAGATGCACTCGGCGTCAACGGCGGTGCCTTCGACCTGGAGGCCGGTTGCACGTCGTTCATGTACGGGCTCTCGATTGCTTCTGCCTATGTCGCGGCGGGTATGTACCGGCACATCCTGGTTATTGGGAGTGAAGTGCTGTCACGCATTCTCGATTGGACGGATCGTTCCACCTGTGTCCTGTTTGGTGACGGTGCCGGAGCAGTCGTCGTTTCAGCCGACGACCGAGCAGAATTTCAACCGCAGTTCGTGTTGGGATCCGACGGCTCTGGGGCACAGGCGTTGACGCTTCCGGCAGGAGGGAGCCGTATGCCGGCGAGCGAGGCAACGGTTCTCGCCGGCATGCACTACGTGCACATGGCAGGGCCGGAGGTCTTTCGCTTCGCTACGCGGGTGGTGGTAGAGTCGACCGAGCGCGTATTGACGAAGGCGGGTCTGACAGCCGCCGATGTGGATCTTTTCATTCCCCACCAGGCCAACACCCGCATCATCGACTACGCGGTACGCCACCTCGGCTTTCCGGAGGATCGAGTCTTTCTCAACATCGATCGCTATGGCAACACGTCGAGCGCATCCATTCCGCTCGCCCTATGTGAGGCACGGGCGCAGGGCCGGCTTCGTACGAATGACATCGTGGTCATGGTCGGGTTTGGAGCGGGGCTCACCTGGGCGGCGGCTGCTCTGCAGTGGACCGGGTCGCCCCTTGAGACGTCAGCTGCGCCCAGTCACCGCGCGATCGTCACCGTGCCGTAAACCCCAGACGCCGCAGGGTGACATGTTCGAGTGCTTCCATGTGCTGGGCGGATTCGTCAGTGTCGTGCGCGTAACCCACCAGTTGGAGGGTGCCGTGGATCACAAGCCAGGCGAGCTCCATTTCCACTGAATGACCGAGTTCTGCGGCTTGTCGGGTCGCGTACGCCTGTGAAATCACAATGTCGCCGAGAGACAGCACCCCACCTGAGGGTAAAGTTTCGACCGTTCCACTATCGTCTGTCACGAGGGAGAAAGACAGGACGTCGGTCGGCCGATCGACGCCGCGGTACTCTCTGTTGAGTCGTTGAATGCCCTCGTCATCCGTCACCAGGATGCTGATCTCTAGTCCACCATCCGCGGTTGCAATGGGAGGGTGCGGTTCGACCTCACGCATCACATGCAGTGCCGCGATCGCCGCTCTCTCCAACCCCACATGATCGACTCTTGCATCCACACCCGCCGTCACGTCGACCGAAACGTCGATCTGCTCGTCGTTCATACCGCTCCGGATCGACCGGTGAGCCGCAATTCGGACTCGACCTCGACTCCGCGTTCAATCGCCTCAGGATACTCCACTCGGGGGTGATACAAACCGTTCAGCACGGCGCGAAAAGCTCGCTCGATGACGTCGATGTCGTGCAAGGTAAGCGGACATTCGTCCAGTTGACCGCTTTCCATTCGGTCCTGAAAGATACGATGCACGACGTCTTCAATCTTCGCGCTGGAGTGATCCGGGGAGGCCCGAACGGCCGACTCGCATGCATCGGCCAGCATGAGTAGAGCAGTTTCCTTCGATTGCGGCCTCGGACCGGCATACGAAAAGAGCGCGAGGTCGACCGGCACGTCCGGATTTTCGGTCTGAGCTTTGTGCAGAAAGTAGCTGATCGTCATGGTTCCGTGGTGCTCCGCTATAGCATCGAGCACCACTCGCGGCAGACGATGTTGCCTCGCCATGCGCATGCCGGCCGACACGTGTCCGCGAATGATGCGGGCACTCTCCTCCGCCCGCAGGTCGTCATGGATATTCCCCATACCGAGCTGATTTTCGACGAAACAGTGCGGATTGACTGACTTGCCGATATCGTGATACAGCGCTCCCAATTTCGCGGCGAGCGAGTTGGCGCCGATTTCCTCGGCCGCGTGCTCGACCATGCTCGCCAGGATGAGACTGTGGTTGTAGGTACCAGGCGCGCGGGCCATGAGCCTCCTGAGTAGTGGATGACTGGGCTGTCCAAGCTCCAACAGATGCAAGCTCGTGGTTACGCCGAATAGGTTCGACAGCAAGGCAAACGCTCCCAAAGCCAGGGCCGACGACACGAATCCGTTGAAGCCCGCCGCCAGGATGTATCCCTGCAATGCGGCGACATCGTACACCCGGTCCACCAGGCCGAAAGCGAGCACGGTCGCCAGGCCAAACACAGCGATGTAGACCCCGGCAAAAATAAATTGCTTGAGCTGTCTCACATGGCGAATCGCCAGAACGCCGGCAGTTCCCGTCAAGAAGTAGTACATGGTCAGTTCGAAGGAACCGGCCACGACCCATCCCGCCAGCACCGCCATCGCCAACGTCATTACCACACAGGCCTCGGGAGCGATCAGGGCGGCGGCAAAGGTGGAGGCCGCTGCGACCGGCAGGAAGAACGGCAGCAGGACATGGTTTTCGGCCAGCAACCGTGCTCCCACCACGGTGCTCAAGATGCTGGCGTCGATCAAAATCAACAACCTGGGGTTGACGGTCACAGCCGCGTGAAAGGCATGTAGATACCAGAAAAGCGTAGCAACGATCAGTACCGAAAAGAGGAGCGAGCCGGCAACATCCTGCCATTGGATGTGACGATTCTGCAGCCCAAGCGCCGCCAGCTTCGCCATCACCGACGCTGTGACGATATCTCCCTGTCGCACCACGACCTGACCGGAATAGACGGTGCTCACAACTGGCGGCACTGCCGCTTCGACCTGGCTCTGCTTCCGCTCGGTAGCTGCGATATCGAGCACCTGCGTGGGATACAGGAAGGTAGCGAGGATTTCTGCGATCGCCGTGTGTGACGGCGCCGGCACCCGCGCTGGAATCGTGCTCAACAGCGCTGCTTCGTAGCTCGGAACCTGGGACGAGTTGAATCTCCAGGCTTCTGCTTGCTCAAGCAGGGCCACGCTCTCTCTTCTGACGTAGGGGAATCCCCTGGCGCCGATCGATGCAATCTGTTGCAGCGCTTCGGGCACCAGCCCGGACGGCAGCATGCGCCGCATCAGAGCCAGCTTCGCCGGCACCGTTCGGTTGGACGCGGCGATTGGCGCAATGGCTGCCAGGAACGCACTTGCCTCGTTGCGCCGCTCACGCGCGGTTGACGTATCGATCTTGTAGGCGGGTACCACCGTCGAGCCCGCCTTTTTCCGAGCGGCCTGCGTCAACTCACGGTCCTGATAGGACACGGTGCGCTGAGCAACGAAGGTGGAACTGGCGACCTCACCCACGCGCAAAGACGATGCATTCAGTCGCACCGTGAAGAGAGCCAAGAGTATGCCGACCAGGCATGCCGCATTGACGAAGGAGATCCACGGGACGGAACCCGGCGACATTCTCCGGAGCGCCGAGTAAGCCGATACGCGAGTTGTTGAGTCCAAGCGTCCCTCGGGCTCTACCCTGCCCGTTCCGACAAAATGTCGCGGGCTATCCGGTTCACCTGATTGCCGTCGGCTCGCCCTTGCACCGTCCGCATGGCATGCGACATCACCTTGCCGAGCTCGCGCAGGCTCGTTGCCCCGGTCTCGTCAACCGCTTGCATGACAAGCTCCCGAACGCCGGCATCGTCGAGCTGTGCGGGCAAATACTCTTCCAGGATCGCGAGTTCTCGACGCTCCTGCGCTGCCTGCTCCGGTCGATGGCCGCGATCATACTCGCCGGCAGCCTCGCGGCGCATCTTCACCTGACGGCGGACGATGGCCTCATATTCATCGTCTGTCAGAGCGAACCGCTTGGCCACCTCGGCGTTTTTCGCCGCGGCCTTCACGAGCCGCAACGTGGCGAGTCGGGTCTCGTCGCGTGCCCGCAGCGCGGTCACGAGGTCCTGCTCTACTCGTTCGGCTATACCCACGTTCAACCTTCCCAAATGGCTCCCGACTCCGTGCGGGCGCTATTCAGCGTCGGGGAATATGCGAGCCTCGCCAGCCGAACGCTTCTATGTCAACACGTCGAATTATACGCCAAGATCAGGATGTCATCAATGGGAGGCGCGCAGCAGTGCCGCCTCGAGTTCGCCGGCCGATGCGGGTCCTTCGAACTTGGCGGAAATCACGCCCCGCCGATCGACGACGAACACCCAGGGCTGGGATTGAATGTGCCATTGCACCGCCGTGGCAGCGAGTCGGGACGGGCGGGCATTGCGGAATATATCGATGTGTACGAAATCGATAGCTCCACGAAACCGGTGCTCCACACTCTGCACCGCCGCGATTTCCGCACCGCATTGAAAGGCGCCACAGTAGGCGGCGGAAGCGAACAACACGAGGAGCGGTCGGTGCCGAGCGATAGCGTTCGTGATGCTCACCCGATGCATATCATCCGGCGGGACACCCGAGTCGAGCCTGCTCACCGGTTCTTGCGAAACGGTCGGATTGTGCGAACGGGGTGCGGCAGCGCCCACGGCGGGGGTCACGCCGTGTGAGGTCACGTCGAAAATGGTCTGCAGCGAGTGTTTCTTGCCACCGCTCTGCAGGTCGATCTCGGCCCCCCATTTGCCGGCGCGATCGAACGTGGTGTGCGTCACATAGATCCCGGTCGAGGCCCCGCCTCTCGCCGCCGACCCCACAGACTCGAAGGCGGCAGCGCCGTGGCCGCCCGGCAGCGCGTTGAATCCCTGCAACGCAAAGAAGTACACCATGGGTTTTGCGCCGGTAACCGGTTGACTGTTGTTCGCCAGAGTGAAGGTAAAGCGATTGCGGCCGACGGCAAAGTCGGTTCCAATCACCCCTGCTACTACTCCGTTCACCTGCCCCGACGAGGTTGGGGTGGGCGACGCGGAACTCCCGATGCCTGCACACGCGCTTAGCCCGACCATGAGGGCGAGCAGGCCAAACACCCTGACAAAGGCGTGCCGCGAAGGCACGCGTCTACTGTTGAGTCGGATCTTGATAATCCCGCCCCATCAGCACCTGTACCTGTGGACCGGCTGCGGGCATTCGGCCACGTGAGACCGGCACCTGAAGGAGCGTCGCAACAGTATCGGCCAGGGCGACGGTTCGCGTGCCCGCGCCGGCCGCCATGACGACCCTGGTAGTGGCATAGCCCTGTGGCGGGCCGGTCTGATAGCCCGCAATCCGTACCCTGTCTCCGCGCAACCAGCCCGCCAGGCTCACCGCTTGACCGGGCGTGCCTGTACCGTTGACGACCGTGATGTTCCCCAGATTTCGTACGTCGCCGGGCGGTATCATGCGCTGCGCCAGGGATCTGATCTGTCCCCAATTCGGCAGAGACACTTCACCGTTCTGCGCGTCGTACCCGGTAATGCTGCCGTTGAGATACGACAGTGCGTCTCCCGACATCCGGCTATGCGGCACGGTCTGCAGCATGCGAACGAGGGGTACGACCTGGTTGTACGGGAAGTTGGTATCCACAGACCCACCCAATCCACTCAGAATCCCCGGAATGCGAAAGAAGGTTTGCGCCGTGAAGATCTGGCGTTCCAGCCCGAAAAGCACTGCTTGTTGCCGGAGCATGGCCGACAATGCCCCCTGAGGATCGCCCGTGGCGCTGTGCGAGAACGCAAGCGCGCCGGAACCGTCCAGATGTCGGACGCCGGGCCGTACACGCACGCCGTTGAGCAAGAGCGGATTGGTCACCTGCACCGTCACTCCACCCAGGGCGTCCGCGATCTGTGCCACGGTGTGTGGACCCGTCACCGCGTAGTAGGGGATCGGCACGCGGAGCACACTTTCAACCGTCAATACCTCTTCTCTTATGCCCGCGTCCGAGAGGGCGTCTCCCAGGCGACCGGGACCATACCCCGGAATCGTCACCCACAGATTGGGTGGAATCGAAAGGAGTTGCACCCTGCGAGCTCTGGGATCGAGTGTTGCCAGAGTGAGCGATCCGGCAGCCGCGGTCGCGGTATCACCGCTGCGCCCCACCAGCAGTACGGTCAGAGGCTGGCGAGGATCCCACTGCACAGCTCCCGGCTGGGCATGAATGAAGGACGCCGCCACCTGGCTGCTTCCGGCGGACACAAAAAAGAATGCTGCCGCTATGAGGGAGCCCATTGCGGCCACAACCAGTGCGGTAAGCACGGCAACGCCGCATCCAAAGCGCGTCCGGCGTGGCCGGCCGGCGCGCGAAGCCTCAACTCGCACCCACTCTCCTTTTCCCTCGCCCCTAACCTACCATGTCAGGCCCGGGCGCTCCACACCGTACACGGATTGTGGCTCCGTCAAGTTTCACGCTCCACTCCATGCTGTAGCCGCGGTCCGGTCCCCTGATATACTGAAGGCGTGATCGTGCTAAGCGGGGAGCTAGCGGTGCCCTGTACCCGCAATCCGCTACAGCGGGGTCGAATTCCACGCTCTAGGCATGGCTCATCCGAGTCTGCCGGGTTGGCCGACGTTGAAAACCGGGTTCTACGCGGCGGAGCCCTGTGAATCCCGTCAGGTCCGGAAGGAAGCAGCGGTAAACGGTAAGCTCCGGGTGCCGTAGAGCGGCCTGGTTTGAGCCGAGCAACTCTGGTAAGTCGGGTTGACCACTGTCGACAGCGTGGTGCACGATCATGTTGCACTCATCGATGGCCGGACGTTTGTCCGGCCATCCTGTGTTTTCGACGCACATAGACAGACCGGCTCCCGTTGAGCGGGGAGCCGGTCTCGATGAAGGCTCTGGATACGGTCAGGCGACCGCCGAACGACTGTGGCCGATGGCGTTGCCGGAGGCCTCATCAAACAGATGAAGATTGTCGGGATCGAAGACGATCTGCATCTCTTGCTCGGGGCGAGCTTCAGCGTCGGCAGGAAACTCCGCCGTCAAGGTCGCGCCAGCCTGTCCCAGGTACACGAACTGCTTGCTACCCATGTGTTCGACGACCTCGACCGTTGCCGTCATCTCGTTCGGCGCGTTGCCGTTGTACTGGCTCTTGGGAGCGATGTGCTCCGGACGGACGCCCAGGAATACTTTGCTGGAGTCCTTGCCGCGCGCCTGAGCCGCCAGGCTTTCCGGCAAGGGAACGACCATTCCCGGGCCCTCGACGCGGAGTCTGCCGTCGGTCTGCTTCAACTCGCCGGGCACCAGGTTCATGGCCGGGCTTCCAATAAAGCCGGCGACGAACGTGTTGACCGGGTAGTCGTAGAGCACCTGTGGCGTGTCGATCTGCTGCAGGAAACCGTCCTTCATGACGGCGATTCGATCGCCCATCGTCATGGCTTCGGTCTGATCGTGCGTGACGTAGATAAAGGTTGTCTTCAGCCGCTGATGAAGCTTGCTGATCTCGGCGCGAGTCTGGACCCGCAATTTCGCATCCAGGTTGGAAAGCGGCTCGTCCATCAGGAACACTGCCGGGTTTCGGACAATCGCACGGCCCAGGGCCACGCGCTGGCGCTGGCCACCGGAAAGCTGTTTGGGTTTTCGGTCGAGTAACTGCGTGATGCCGAGAATCTCGCCCGCTTCATTGACCCGTCGCTTGATCTCCGGTTTCGGGGTCTTGCGCAACTTCAGTCCAAAGGCCATGTTGTCATACACGTTCATGTGTGGATACAACGCATAGCTCTGGAACACCATCGCGATGTCTCGGTCCTTGGGTGACAGGTCGTTGACCACCCGGTCCCCGATGCTGATGCTGCCATCCGAAATGTCGTCCAAACCGGCAACCATTCGAAGCGTCGTCGACTTGCCGCAGCCGGACGGCCCGACGAGAACCAGGAACTCTTCGTCCTTTGCCTCGAGCGTCACATCGTGAACGGCCACCACGTCACCGTAACGTTTCCAAATATGTTCCAGGCCGACCCTAGCCATCTCCTGCTCCTTCGCATTGGATCTATGGGCTTCCTCAGTCCTATCTAACGCACATCATACTGCGCTGTCAATCATTTCCTTGCATCTCGGTTTGATTTCCCGTGGATCGGACCTGCCACGGCATTCTCTCGCAGCCTACGAGCCCAATTGGAAGCGTTTAGACAGCGAGTTGAGGTTGCGATATCCGTCCCGGGTCACGACCACCGCATCCTCGACCCGCACCCCGCCAACGTCCGGATGGTAGAGACCGGGTTCGATCGTGATCACGTCACATTCCAGCAACTCCACATCGATCTCTCCCAACCGGGGCGCCTCGTGAATGTCGAGCCCAATGCCGTGCCCGGTGCCGTGTGGCATACCGGGCTGCTCGGGACGACCGTCAAAGCCGGACGACCGAAATTCGTTCAATACCTCACGGTGGATATCGGCCCCATTCGCTCCCGCACGTACCAGGTTCAACGCGGCCTCATGGGCGCGCATCACAGCTTCGTACATAGCGAGCAACGTCGGCGACGGAGTGCCCTTTACCACGGTGCGCGTAATGTCAGCGAAATACCGACTCTCGCGGCTCCGAGGGAAGATATCCATTACAACAGCCTCGTGCGCGCGTAGAGGCCCATGCCCGCGCGCATGTGGGTCTGCCGCCGCCCGTCCGCCGGCCACGGTCGACTCCATCTCGCAGACCAGGTTTTCACGCAGCAGCGCGACTTCGATTTCGGCCCGGATCCGCTCGGAGGTAAGTGGGATGCCGTTGTAATGCAGATATCCGGCTCGCTCCTCACTGGCTTCGATCAGCGAAATAGCCTGTCCCAGCGCGCGCTCGGTCGCTCCCTGGGCCGCTCCGATTGCGGCGATCTCCTCAGCCGACTTACACCTGCGCTCTTCCACGATCAGCCGGGGATCGATTTCCAACTCGATACTCTCGCTTCGCAGGATGTCGGCGAACTGCACCGGCAGACCAGGCTCGACTCGCACCGATTCCGCGCCATACTCGTGCAGGAGTCGCACCGAAAGTTGGGCCAGGGCCCGGCGCGAGTCTCCGAACAGGTGGTACAACTCGACATAACCAAGGTCGTTGAACGATCGGACATCCTGGACGATCGACTCCTTCTGAGCGCGACCCAACTCCATGGCCGGCACCAGAAGCGTCGACGCCGTGCCGGATTCGACATACAAGAATGGATCACCGGTCAGAAACCGTGTTTTGTAGTACAGGTTTTGGTTGGAAGAGCTTTCGCCGACCAGGAGCAGAGGTTTAGACATCTTCCTCAACGGCGCACAGATTATGGCGTAGTATACTCTCGCGCGAGGTGGGTCCATGAACGGAATCGGATGTGGGGCGTTCCAGGTCTGCCGTACATGCCACGAGCTCGACGGACATTCGGCGATCGTGCGGACGTGAAGATTCTCGGAATCGACCCCGGTTTGATCATTACAGGGTACGCCGTACTCGAGCACCAGGGCCCAAGCATCCGACCGCTCGAAGCTGGAACGATCGACAGCGGCACATCGCGTGACGCTCTACCCACGCGGCTGCGGCGGCTGCACGAGGAACTGAACGCGCTTATCCTCGATCACCATCCGGACTGTATCGCGCTCGAACAGCTGTACTCGCACTACGAGCACCCGCGGACCGCAATCCTGATGGGGCATGCCCGCGGCGTGATCGTGCTCGCCGCCGGATTGCACGACATCCCCCTGCACCACTACGCCGCGACCCAGGTAAAGAGCGCTTTGACCGGCAACGGACGAGCCAGCAAGGCGCAGATCCAGCAATTGGTCCAGCGCACGTTCGGACTGGCCGAAATTCCGCAGCCTCCAGATGTCGCCGACGCCATGGCCATCGCACTGTGTCACATCTATCACTCGGGCACCCGCTCCGTGGCCGATATCGCCCGGTTGGCTCGTTAGATAGCTGGCAGGAGAGTCATCGCTCGGTCGATTTCCTCCTGTGGCAATTCGAAGCTTTCCAGCGTGCCGCTGTGAAACGCATCGTACGCCGAAAGATCGAAGTGACCGTGGCCGCTCAGGTTAAAGAGGATCACGGGTGCGGCACCCGATTCCCGTGCCTGCTTCGCCAGATCGATGGCAGCTTTGATGGCGTGCGCCGACTCAGGAGCGGGCAGAATCATCTCAGTACGAGCGAAGAGTTGCGCCGCCTCAAACACCGGAACCTGCGTATACGCCACGGCGTCGATAATCTTCTGATCGTACAGCGCGGAGAGCGTCGGCGCGTCGCCGTGATACCGCAATCCGCCGGCATGAATCGCGGCAGGCACAAAGGTGTGACCCAACGTGTACATCTTCACGATCGGAGCCATACCGGCCGTGTCTCCGAAGTCGAAGGCGTAGCGTCCGCGCGTCAGAGTGGGACACGCGGCCGGTTCGACGGCCAGGGCACGCAATGATTCCCTGCCTCCGGTCAGCTTGTCTTGCAGGAATGGAAATGCCAGGCCGGAAAAGTTACTGCCACCCCCTACACATCCGATGACCACGTCCGGATACTCTCCGGCCATCGCCATCTGTTGCTTCGCCTCCTGGCCGATGACGGTTTGGTGCATGAGGACATGATTGAGCACACTACCGAGTGAATAGTTCGTGTCGTCGTGCGTCGCCGCGTCCTCGACCGCCTCGCTAATAGCGATTCCCAAACTCCCGGTCGTATTCGGATTCTCGGCTCGAATACTCCTTCCGGCATGGGTGACGTCTGTAGGGCTTGAGAGGACGGTCGCCCCGTACGTCTCCATCAATACTCGCCGATACGGTTTCTGATCGTAGCTGGCCCGCACCATGTAGACGGTGCACTCGAGATCGAAAAACGCACATGCCATCGCCAGGGCGGAGCCCCACTGTCCGGCGCCGGTCTCCGTGGCCAGGCGACGCACGCCGGCCTTCTTGTTGTAATAGGCCTGTGCCAGCGCGGTGTTGAGTTTGTGACTGCCGGCCGGGCTCACCCCCTCGTACTTGTAGTAGATGTGGGCCGGCGTATCCAGCGCCCGCTCCAACAGGCGCGCTCGGAACAGTGGCGTGGGACGGTACTGCCGGTACAGCGTGCGCACCTGCTCGGGGATCTCAACATAACGATCGGTCGATACCTCCTGCATGATGAGATCCATCGGGAAGAGCGGAGCGAGATCCTCCGGACCCAGCGGTTGATGTGTGCCGGGATGAAGCCCGGGAGTCGCTGCCGACGGGGCGTCGGCGAGGATGTTGTACCACTGTTCCGGAATTTGATCTTCGGTGAGTTGATACTTGACTTCATCCCCCATGCCGTCCACCTCCCATACCGACTGTTCGATGTGAATCCATGGTACCCCGAGCCGGCAGACACCGCCGGTGCGGATTCGCCGAAGGGCAGCCAGGCGCGATAGTGGAAGTGTGTCAACCTCCCGGCGCGACTTCATACTTCGTCACACTCGCCTGCGCTGTCCCCCCGCTGTGCCCGAGCTGCGGCTGTATCTGGCGGATGAAATCTTTCCACTGTGGAGGACGCTCGATGCCGAATCTGGAGAGGTGGAAGCGTCCCTGCCGTTCTGGGCATTCGCCTGGGCGGGAGGGCAGACTGTGGCGCGTTATCTTCTCGACCGACCGACCGGAGTCAAAGGCATGCGGGTGCTGGATCTTGCCGCCGGTTCGGGTATCAGCGCACTGGCCGCGGCGAAAGCGGGAGCATCGGAATCCATTGCGGTTGACGTCGATCCATACAGCACCGAAGTCGTGGCGCTCAATGCATGCGCCAATTCGCTACAGATTACTGCCTGGCGGCGCGATCTCCTCGATTCGGAGCCGCCCGACGTCGACCTGGTGGTGGCCGGTGATGTTTGCTATGAACAACCCATGGCGGCGCGCGTACTTCCGTGGCTGCGACGGGTCCACACGTCCGGCATCCCGGTGCTGCTCGCAGATCCCGGCCGAGCGTATTTCCCTCGGGCCGAGTTTCGGGCGCTGGCGGAGTACGACATACCCACCTCCCGGGACCTGGAAGATGCTGAGGTCAAGCGCACCGGAGTGTATGAATTCACGTCCTCTTCGCCCACGACTGAGGCCGCTCGACCATTCCCGAGCTGAACCCGTGGGTCGAAAGCAGTATTCCAGCTTTTTTGGCTTGACAGGGCCGGAATGGATGGTAATGTGATCGTAATTCGAATGAACGGCCTCGATCCGGGCGTCCGGGGCTCAGCACGCACTTGTCCAAACCGGCCCCCGGATCGAGGTCAAGCGGTTAAACGACTACCCTCGTGCGCCGCCCACCGAGCAGGATCCGTGCCAGGGGTTGACAAGGAGCAAGGGCTCGGCGTATGCCGAGCCCTTGCTCCGTACTTCAGGCGCTACGCGCTCCTAGTGACAGAGCCCCGCGCTATCGACACTCTGGCACTGCGGACCCTGCACGTTCCAGGTCAGTGCCTTGCTCGCATAGACCCACATGCCACTGGTGAATGGGATCTGATTGCCGATCGTCTGTGGCCAGGTCGCGTTACCGCTTGCATCCGCTGCAGCAGGCTTCCAGTCAATCGTCTGACCGCCGGCCCCAATCGACTTGATTTCGGTGATGGTCGGGCTGCAGGCCTGATTGGTCAGGATGGCGGCGCTACAGGCGCCCGACTCGGCGGCGATCTGATTGAAGATGACGTCGGTGGTGAGCCCCGGGTTGGGATACGTGGCTGCTACCAGGTTCCATCCCGGATTGAGCTGGATGGTAGGCGCCGACGTATACACGGCGCCGCTGGGAGTCCACGTGCCCGCTGCAGAGCTCTGCACCAGCACCCCGTCGGTACGCGCCAGTGAGAGTGCCCTGCCCTTGGTGGGGAAGTAGGTCTGGTACCTTCCGTTGTGGTACGTCTGGATTTCGCTGATGGAACCGGCCGGTAGACCGGCGGAGGTCATGCTGGCGACCAATTGCGCCGCGCTGGTGATACCCGATACCGGGACACTGATCAGGTTCCACCCCTTCTGGATCGCGACCGAGGGGGCAGCGCCACCGTAGCCGCCGTTCCCCTGGTACGCGGTGAGAGCACAGCCGTTGTCCCAGTTGCTGTATTCGGTCTGGACGATGTAGTGGTTGCCGTGCAGCACAATGTTGCTGCCGTCGGCCGCATAGTTGCCGTACTTGTACGCGCACTTGTCGCCGATCTCGCCGTTGACGATGTCGTACCAGGCCAGCGGTGGCGCGTACTGCTGGGCAGTTCCGACCTCGGCATCGCTCACGGTTTCGAACTGTTCGTGCGAGGTGATCGACACCTCAGCATCGGCGATGGGATCGGTGACCGGTGTCCCGTTCACGCTGTGGGTCGGATCGGCCACGCCGATCGGAGCGGTGTAACACAGGTTTACCGAGCTCGGATTAGCGGCGAAAGCACCATCGGCCATATCGGCATACAGGACGTAGTTGCCGCTGCCGACCATGAAGTCGCCGTGGTATGCGCAGTATCCGGGGTTCGGGCCGGCCACGCTGCAGGTCGGAGTGAGCGAGGCCTGTCCGGGAGGCGCAAAGCAATCCGCCACGCCGTACCCGGTGTAGACGAAGTACTGGTTGTTCAAACCACTCGGCCAGTTATTCACCTTCATGGCCCGCTGGACTTCGGCCTGAATGTCGGTCTGATAGACGGGAGCTGCTTCCGTGCCGCCGGGAACGGGTCCGGTGGTGGAGCTGGGCGTCGACGTGTAGCCACACCTGTCCGTCCATTGCCCTGCCAGGTCCGCACTATTCGATGGTGCCCCGTTTTCAAGATCGGCGTATTGACCGAGCAGATTGTAGAACGAGGTGCCGCCGACATCGGAGAAGTACTGCGCGATGATCGACTTGTAGCCCGTATCACCCTGCGACCCGCCGGGGAGTGCGCCTATCGCAATCGTTCCGCTGGCGGGCTGCTCGTACGAATACGAGACAGTGCCGGGCACGGTGCAGGCAGTGCCGTCGGAGTACGAGGTCGTGCCTGCCTGCGGAAGCCACCAGATGATGTGGTTGTGAATGGTGTGGACGATAGGCCCACCGAAGTAGGCGAGATTGTTGCTACTGCCGGCTTTGGGCAGCGCTCCGCCACTCGTAGCCGAGCTCATCCCGGGGCAGTTCGAGCCGGAATTGCCGACATGGTAGTCGTTCGAACTTGAATTGAGGGTGTCGGCGGTTTCCAGCAGCCCACCGGTAGCCGGCGTGCCCAGGAGCGCATCACCTTCGGCCCGCGGGGACGAGAGCACTGCGCCCGCAGCGGGAGCCCCCAGGTTGCTCAAGCCGGCCGTGACGGAGATGCGGTTGCCGGTCGTGTCGAATGTTCCAGTCGCAGCGCCGCCGTGCACGTACTGATCGCCGCCGGTGGCAGAGGTGCCGATCGTGCCCCACTGGAAGTCGACCGGCAGGTTGGAGGTCGACGCGTTGTTGGAATATCC
>JANWJD010000158.1 GCA_025449555.1 Chloroflexota bacterium
CGACGTGAAAGAGCTGAAGGGCTTCGACGACTATGAGCGCAAGCTGATGCTCGACTGGAAAGACCATGGGCTAAGCGAGGAGATCGCGCAGGGTGGTGAAGTGATCTACGCGCGCGGCTTCGGCCTACGGGATGTGGCGCGCGAGCTGCCGGTGACGCCCCACTCGCTGATGGCCATTGGCTCGACCACCAAAACGTTCACCACCGCCGCCCTTGCCCTCCTGGCGGATGAAGGGAAATTCGACTGGGACCGGCCCATCCGCGACTACCTACCCGCCTTTAAACTCTGGGACACGTTCACGAGCGAGCGCATGACGGGCAAGGATCTGACCAGCCACCGATCCGGCCTGCCACGCCATGACCTCATGTGGTATGGCTCGACCGAGTCCCGGGAACAACTGTTCTCACGCCTGCAGTATCTCCAGCCCACCGCGGATTTCAGGACGGTCTGGCAATACCAGAATCTGATGTACATGACGGCCGGGTATCTGGTGGAAGTGCTGAGCGGGTTGAGTTGGGAAGAGTTTGTGCGCCAACGTCTGTTTGGTCCGCTTGGCATGGCCGGCAGTCACATCAATCCCGCCGAAATCGAGACGGCCCCCGACTTCTCACGCGGATATCGCGAGCACAAGAATAAAGTCGAGGCGATGGAGTTCTATCAGGGGTTCGAGGCTACGGCGCCGGCCGGATCGATCTATTCGAGCGTCACGGATATGAGCCAGTGGATGCTGATGCAGCTCAATGGCGGAACGCTGGGCGAGCAGTCCTTTCTCTCGCAGGGACAGGTCCAGCTCATGCACACGCCGCACATGTTCATCTCCAAGGGTCAGTACCCCGAGTTGCCGTACTCCAGTTACGGTTTGGGCTGGTTCGTCGAGCCGTATCGCGGCCACGACATGATCCATCACGGTGGCAACATCGACGGTTTCAGCAGCATGCTCGCGCTCATGCCGGAGGATCATATCGGCGTCGTCGTGCTCACCAACATGGACGGCACGCCGGTGCGAAGCATGATCCCGTACAACGTCTTCGATCGTTTCATCGACGGCAAGGCGGTGCAGTGGAACCCACGCCTGCAGGCTCGCCGGAAGGAGCTACGCACGGCAGAGAAGCGCGGCAAGGGGAAGCGCCAGACGGATCGCGTCCGCGGCACCCGTCCATCACACAAGCTGGAGGCATATGCCGGCACCTACCGACACCCCGGCTACGGACCGATTCGGGTTGACCGCGATGGGACCAAACTCACGGCCTTCTATAACAATCTGGTGCTGGAATTGACTCATTATCACTACGATGTGTTTCAGTTCTCGCTCGCGCGCTTCGATCTCACCATGTTGGTCTCATTCGGCACTGACAAGCGCGGGACGGTCAGCACGCTCCTGGCGCCGCTCGAGGCGACGCTGAACGATATCGTCTTCGAGCGTCAGCCGGATGAAGCTATGAGTGATCCGCAGCTGCTCGCGAGCTTCACCGGCACCTACGAAGTCATGGGTACTCCCCTGGTCATCGAGTTGACCGGGAGCACCCTCCACGCCACGCTGACCGGCTTGCCGCCGCAGGAGTTGGTGCCGGTCAAAGGGACGGAGTTTGCGCTGAAAACGATCTCCGATATCACTATCGAGTTCAAGCGTGACGATGACGGGCATGTGGTGGAGGCTCTGGTCAACCAGATGGGCACGGTGCTGGTCGCTCGACGACGGTAAGCAGGATGATGGCCTTCACCGGGAACCACCGGCCACGGTCGCCAGAATATTCGCTAGCGGCACCACAAACTGCTCGTCATTGTCCCAATAGTTGTGGGCGGGCAATCCACCGGCGGCGCCGTGGTCGGCATTGCTGACCACGGTATCGGACAGCGGCACCGGGCTGCTCTCGCCGGTGTCCGGATCGGTTGACTCGTAGAGCAGAGACTCCCCAGTCGACGCCGGCATGGCATCGCCGCGTCGCCAGGTGCGGGCCGGCTCGAGCGGATCGGCCACCGGATCGGTCTCATCCCAGAAGTTGGACCACGGGATCGCACTGAAACCCGAGGCTTCGGTTCCCCAATAAAACAGGTCGGCGTATTTGCGCAGCGGGCTCCCGGCGGTGATGAAGTGCTTGATCTTGGAGGCGGCGAAGGGCGGCATCTCGCGTACCACGTCGAAGGCGAGGACCGTTCCCTGACTGTGTGCATTGACGACCACCGTGGCCACATCTCCCCGGCAGGCGATGCGCAGGAGTGCATCGTGGACGAAGCTGCGCACCCGTTCGCGCAGGTCGTTCCGGCAGACGTAGGTGGTCACATCCTGGTCCAGCTGGCCGATGACCGAGAGCGGGCCGCTTTTGTCGGGCGCCGCCACCGGCTGCGGGTTGGCGGCTGTCACGGCCCGTCGCACCTGCAGGCTGGGTGTGGCAGTGCTGGTGGCCGATCGGTGATGCAGGATGGCCCAGGTATCGGCCAGGCCCAGGTGAACCAGAGACGGCAGGCTGGCATAGTTGCCCACCGCCATGACCGCTTTGGCCAGGGTTTCGAGTGATGCCCCTGGGTGAAATTGCTGCTCCTCCAGACCGGCGTACACAAGTGCGACGTGAGCGATGGAGTGTGTGTCATCCGCCAGCGGAACACCCGTGATATCGACCTGACGGTGACTGGTATCGCCCGCTTGCCAGCGGCCCAGGCGCTTCAAGCCCTCCTCGATCTTGCCGCTACCGGGCGGCCAGTCGCTGTGCACGTACACGGCGCCCGTTCCCGCGGGCCGTCCGAATTCTGACCGCGGGTCACCCGAGAGCAGGTGCGGTCTATGGCTCTGGAGGGACGCATGCAAGCCGTCGGCGTACCCCTGCCCTCCGTTCTCAGGCGCATGCTGAAAGCCGATGCCATGAATTGTGACCAGACAGGTGATTCCATCCATCAGGCGCATGCCTCCTTCTCTACCGGGATACCGCTAAGTGAACCGCCAGGGTCACCTCACATGAAGACCCGAACAGCCTGCTTGATCCCGGTTGGGATCGTTGCGATGTTATCCACCAGGCGTGAGCGGGTGCAGTGCCGGATAGATCGTCCCGTCATACCCGATGTACAACTGCCGGCCGCCGACCGTGAGCATGTGGAACGGATAGTACGGAGAGCGGGACTCCTGGCAGGGGCGCCACACCAGCAGCGGGTACAGGCAGTACGCGTTCCGGCGGATCCGCACTTTACCGAACTCCGGCCCAAAGTCAACCGGCTCCCGGAGTGCGCGCTCCAGTGCGGACTCCCGGCTGAAGAAGAGTTCTCCCAGCGGTCGGTTCACCACGTTTCCGCCTCGAAACTCGCCGTGCAGCCCGTCAACCGACAGCAGAGACGTCACGCTTCCCCCTCGGTCCAGCGGCACCAGGTAGTAAAACGTGTCAGGCAGATCGAGGCGCTGAACCAGCAGCGGATCGAGTGCGCTCGCGCCTTCGAGGGCACGGGCAAAGGCCTCGTTCCGACTGAGCCCGTGCTCTTCTACCCCGCGGTACGCCAGGCGCACCGCTTCCTCGGGCTGCAAGAACTCGTCTTCCGCTCCTGGCTGTCGGGAATGCTTCACGCGGAGTGTCCCCAGTCGCGGCGGTTCTGGATCACAAACACTGACATATTGATTATGGCCCACCCCCCACACATCACAGCCCGTAAAGTAGGTGTCCCGCCACATCGAGGTATAGGCGGCGTATTCATTCGCGACACCCCGATCGCCACCACCTCCACATCCGTCACTTCCACTGTGCGGTGGCGGGGGAGGGGGCGGCGGCGTCCCGCCCAGCGGGACGTAGGGCCATGGGTTATTGACCCAGAAACCATTGATCGAATAGGTCGAGCCAGGGGCCGGTTCCACATCGGTGGAGACGCCACGAACGGCGATCCAATGGCCGCATCCCAGCACGAGCGTGCCGGTCGACACACCGTAGTGCCAGAGGGTGTACACAATCTTCTGCGACCCCTCGATCTCGGAATCCGATCGGTACGTAACGAAGTAGTTGCCGAAGCTGGCCGGCTTGAGGTCGTTGAGGGTGTAGTGCAAGCCGTCAGGATCGGTGGACCAACCCGGCTGCGTGTTGTGGCTGTGATTTGAGGCATACAGCGTGTTCTGGTCGAGCAGGCCCGCTCCGATGGAGTCCAGAATCATCTGTGCCACGGCCGCCCCGCAATAGTAGTCTGTATCCTGCTGGTGGTATCCGATACCGAGATCCGTCGTCCAGACCATGATGAAGCCTCCGTCAATCTACCGGACCTGTGTTCCGAGCCGGCACGTCGGTGGGAGACGTCGTGCGCCCACTCACCGGCGCATGCATTGTCCTATCGGGAAACCAGTCGAGCAGTCCCCTGTGTATCGTCAACGCGATATCGATCTTTTAACCCCTGCAGGTGTTCGATATCACGCGGATGAGCCACCTCGGCCGCCTCGACTTCGCTCACGCGCAAACCGGTACGCGGCCTGAGCGTGGTCTGAACCGCGTCGCCCGGCACGGCAACACCCACGGAGTGAATCACACCCTGCCCGTCATGTTGAACCAGAATCTTCACCGTTTGTTTCCTTTCGAGCCCTCAGACACTGTCCTGCCCGTATTCCATGCGACTCTGACGGCATGGGTGACTACGGAATGACGTCGGTAAACCCTATGAACAGTCCATAGTTGGCAAAGTTTGCGCTGTTGTTATGGACTTCGACGTTGATCCATCGATTCCCCGAGCCGTCGACCTCGTGGGAAACATGGGTCACTTCGAGCGATCGATCCTCACCGGCTGAGAGCGGCCAGGCGGCATACCAGACAATGCGCCCGTAGTCCAATCCACTCGTGCCCCAGAAATCCGACGTCCCCGGCGCCAGGTCAAATCCCGTCGCGGTAAGCTGAGCGTACACATTCACTTGTGAAGCCACGGCGCAAATCCTCCACGCGCATCCGTCAATAAAAGACGTTGCATGAAACCATCAACTCTCTCTGGAGCAGGCGACGGGTACTCTCCTTCCTCTGCGTCCCTGAATGCGAAACACGCTTTTGAGTGACAGCCACTGTACATCCACGTGTGTCTATTGTCAACGGCTGATTGACGCATGCCAATAGCTAACTACGCCGGTATTTGAGGACGGCGAGTGGAGCGAAGACGGCGACGATACCGAGCGTCCACAGCAGCGCCCCGCTAACCCAGTACCCGGTGGAATGTCCCAGCAGCGCCTCGGCAGGTGCACCCTGGGTCAGCGCACGAACCACGTCCACCATGTAGGTGATCGGCTGGTGTGCGGCGAACGCTTGCAGCCAACCCGGCATCGTGGCCACCGGGACGTAGGCGCTGGAGAGGAACGTGAAGGGAAAGACGATCAACGCCATGCCCTGCGCCGCCTGCGGTGTGCCCGCCATCAGGCCGAGCAGGATGAAGAACCATTCGAAGGCGAAACCAAAGGCCACACACAGACCAAGGGCGGCGAGTGCGTCAAGCAGAGAGCTGTGGATGCGGAACCCGACGGCGAATCCGACCCCGGTCGCTACCAGCAAACCCCAGGCATTCCAGGCAGTATCCGCCAGGGCGCGCCCGGCCAGGAACGAGAGGCGCGGGATCGGCAAGGAGCGTAATCGGTCCACGAATCCCTGCTCGAGATCCTCCGCCACGACCGTCGCCGCGCCGATCCCCGAGAACAGCACAGACGTGGTGATGAACCCGGGCAACAGAAAGTCGACGTACGAGATACCGGGAAGGGAGATGGCGCCGCCGAACACATAGCGGAAGCAGAGCAGAAACAGCGCGTTCTGCACCGTGCCGAGGATGATGAGCTGGGGCGTGCGCAGGTAGCGGAGCAACGCCCGCTGCGCGATTTGAAGGGTACTTACGCCGAGTCCGGTCGTTCGACCGATCGACATGCTAGCCAGAGCCATGAGTCACGTTCCTTTCAAGTCGGGGAATCTATGGTGTTTCAAGAGACCGCACGTTCGAGCACCCGGTCGGAGGTGGGGTGTCCCGTGAGCGCGAGGAACACCTCGTCGAGCCTGGGCTGACGTAGAGAGACGTCCTCGAGCTCGATTCCTTCGACCGCTTTGAGGGTATGCATGAGCTCCGAGCCACTGTCCTCCACGCTCACGCTCACCCGGCGCGTCGCCGGGTCGAGGTGGACCTCACCGTGATCGAGGTGTTGCAGTGCCTGCGCTATGCGCGCCACATCCACCTCACGACGGGCGTGGATCTCGATGATTTTTCCGCCGACGCGTTGCTTGAGCTCGGAAGGCGTCCCGGCGGCAACCACGCGGCCATGGTCGATGATCACCACGTCGCTCGCCAGGTTGTCCGCTTCGTCCAGGTACTGGGTCGTGAGCAGGACGTCGGTCCCCTGACCCACCAGTTCCCGGATGGCATCCCACAGCTCGATCCGGCTGCGGGGGTCCAATCCCGTCGTCGGTTCGTCGAGCAGCAGCAATCTCGGTGCGCCCACCAGGCTGGCGCCGAGGTCGAGCTTGCGTCGCATCCCTCCCGAATAGGTCCGAACGAGCTGGTCGGCTACCTCGGCCAGGCCGAACCGATCGAGCACGGACGACGCGCTCGATCGCGCACTTGTGCGGTCCCGGCCGGACAGCCGGGCCACCATCTCCAGGTTCTCGCGCCCCGTCATGGCAGGTTCGACCGCGGCAAACTGCCCGGCCAGCGCGATGATCCGGCGCACGGCCGCCGCATCACGCCGTACATCGTACCCGCCGACGCGCAGCACACCGCCGTCCAGGCGAACCAGGGTCGCCACCGCGCGGACAAAGGTGGTCTTGCCGGCCCCGTTTGGTCCCAGCAGCGCGACCACCCGCCCCGTTTCTGCCGTCAGATCGAGCCCATCCAGCGCCCGCGTCTTGCCAAAGCGCTTGGTGAGTCCCGTTGCTTCAATCATGAGTGCCATGGTGCCTCCTTGCTAATCGAACAGCGTTCGGTCTTCTCGAACATCATTCTAGTGGAGTGCTCGCGGTTTGTCAAACAGTGTTCGAGTACAGAACGCTGTTTCAGCGCAGGCGGTATACTACGGCTGATGGGACAGGGTAATGAGGAATCGATCACCGACGCCTCCGGGATCCCGGAGCCGTCGTGGCGCCTGGCGGCGCGTCCGGCGCCGCGCGCTCCCCTCACCCGCGAGGCCATCGTGGAGGCGGCGCTCCGTGTGCTCGACGCCGAAGGGATGGAGGGCCTATCGATGCGTCGGGTGGGCGAAGAACTGGGCGCGGGCGCGGCATCGCTCTACTGGCATGTACGGAACAAAGACGAGCTGTTCCAGCTGATCTACGAACGGGTGACGCAGGAGGTGGCCCTGCCCGAGCCCGATCCTGCTCGCTGGATGGAGCAGCTCAACGAACTCGCCCTCCAGATGCGCGCGGTGCTCAACCGGCACCGTGACGTGGGACGGTTGTCGTTCGGACGCATCCCGGGTGGTCCGACCCTGGCGTTGTACACCGAATGGCTGTTCACTCTCCTCAAGCCGGTCGGCATTCCCGATCGTGTCATCGGCTACCTCGGAGACCTCTTTGGGCTGTACGTCGGCGCCTATGCGTTCGAAGAGAGCCTCGGGGTTTCCTCCCCCACCGGCGAGGACCTGCCTCCCGAGCAGATCCTGGAGATGTTTCGCGGCTACGTGCTTTCCCTCCCCGAGGACCGGTTCCCCCACACTCGCGCCGCCGCCGACCTGCTGTTTAGCGGTAGCCCGGACGAACGGTACGCCTTCGGGGTCGACCTCATGCTGCGCGGCCTCGAGACCTACGCGAAAGAGTCTTCTTTCGGCCCCGGCGTCGATCGAAAGGACACCTAAGTGGACTACACTCGCCTGGGCAGCACCGGCTTGAAGGTGAGCCGGCTTGCATTGGGATGCATGAGCTACGGCGACCCGACTACCCCGAACGCACACCCATGGGCACTCGACGACGACGAAGCACAGCCCTTCTTCCGGCAAGCCGTCGAGCTGGGTGTGACCTTCTGGGACACGGCGAACGTGTACCAGCAAGGCACATCTGAAGAGCTTGTCGGCCGCGCGATCACCCGCTACTCCCGCCGCGAGGACATCGTCCTGGCGACCAAAGTGCATGGGAAAATGCACGACGGTCCCGGTGGGGAGGGTCTATCCCGCAAGGCGATTCTTGAACAGATCGACGCGTCCCTTGCCCGGCTCGGCACCGACTACATCGACCTCTACCAGATCCACCGGTTCGACCCGGCCACGCCGGTCGAAGAAACCATGGAGGCGCTGCACGACATCGTCAAGGCTGGCAAGGTGCGCTACATCGGCGCCTCGTCGATGTACGCGTGGCAGTTCGCCAAACTGCAGCACGCCGCGGAGCTTGGTGGCTGGACCCGGTTCGTATCGATGCAGAACCAGTACAACCTGCTGCGCCGGCATGACGAACGCGAGTTGATGGCCATGTGCGGTGACATGGGGGTGGGCCTGGTGCCGTATTCCCCGCAAGGCAAGGGACGGTTGGCGAGGGCGTGGGGCGAACAGTCCCATCGTTCCAAATCCGACAAGGTCGTGCAAGCCTTTGACTCCCCA